>CAXRBM010000037.1:0-23813 GCA_964228675.1 Gemmatimonadaceae bacterium | reverse complement strand
CCGGAGAGCGTCGTCGCCGGCTGACCGAGGCGGAGATAGCCGAGTCCGACCTGCTGTACCTGCCAGAGCGCCTGGCCGAGCTTCTCCTCGTGGGGGAAGAAGCGGATCGCCTCATCGACGGTCATCTCGAGGACGTCGGTGATCCGTTTGCCCATGTAGGTGACGTCGAGGACCTCTGGCTTGTAGCGCGTCCCGCCGCAGCTCTCGCAGGGGACGAAGACATCGGCCATGAAGACCATCTCGACCTCGAGCGCGCCGGCGCCCTCGCAGGTCTCGCAGCGCCCACCGGCCACGTTGAACGAGAAGGTGCCCGCCGTGTATCGGCGCTGCCGCGCGAGGGGGAGATCGGCGAAGAGCTTCCGGATCTCGTCGAAGGCCTTCACATAGGTGACGGGGTTCGAGCGCGGCGACCGTCCGATCGGCTCCTGATCGATCAGCACCACCTCATCCAGCAACTCGGCGCCATCGAGTCGCGTGTACTCGCCGACCGTCTCGCCCAGGTGTTGGCGTGCGCTGTGCTCGCCGGTGAGACGATGCTCGAGCGCACGGTAGAGGATGTCGTGCACGAGGGTGCTCTTCCCAGATCCCGAGACGCCGGTGACGACGGTGAGGGTCCGCATCGGGATCCTCGCGGTGACGTCGCGGAGGTTGTGGGCGCGCGCGCCGCTGAGGGTGAGCCATTGCGGTCCCGCGCGACGGCGCGTCTCGGGGCGCGGGATGGTGCGCGCCCCCGTGAGATACTGCCCAGTGAGCGGGGATTCCGATGCGCGCGAGGTGGGTCCGCTGAAGACGAGTTCGCCGCCATGTGTCCCGGCACCGGGCCCGAGTTCGAGCATCCAGTCGCTCATGCGCATGGCCTCGAGGTCGTGCTCGACCATCAGGACGGTGTTTCCGCCGTCGCGCAGGCGCGCCAGCAATCCGAGGAGCCGATCGAGATCACGCGCATGGAGCCCGATGCTCGGTTCGTCGAGCACGTACAACGTGTCCACGAGGCGCGCGCCGAGGGAGTTGGCGAGTCCGATGCGTTGCGCCTCGCCCCCGGAGAGGGTGCGCGTCGCGCGATCGAGCGAGAGGTAGGTGAGCCCCACATCACAGAGGAAGGCGATGCGGTCGCGTGCCTCACGTAGGATGTGTCCCGCAATCGCGCTCTCCTGCTCCGAGAGGGTCAGCGCATCGATCCAGGGGCGCAGTGTCCCCACCGGCTTCGCGGCGACGGCGGCGATCGTCTCGCCCCCCACGCGCACCTGGAGGGCAGCGGGTTGGAGTTTGGTCCCGCCGCAGGTGGTGCAGGTCTGTGCCGTCTGATACTGCCGCAGGAAGACGCGGATGTACTGCTTGTACTTCTTGGGCTCGAGTGCGGCGAGGAAGGGGAAGATCCCCACGTAGCCCTTGGCCTTGCCGTGCAGTAAGCGCTCCTGCTGCGCCTTCGTGAGTGACTGCCAGGGACGGTCGAGCGGGATCCCCTCCTTCTTCGCGAACTCGGCGAGGGCGCGTCGCTTCCCCTCGTAGCGCGGCATCGTCCACGGGTGGAGCGCCCCGTCGCGAAGGGATCGCTCGGGGTAGGGGACGATCAACGAGGCGTCGTACTCGAGGGTCGCGCCGAAGCCGTTGCAAGTGCCGCAGGCGCCGCGCGGGTTGTTGAAGGAGAAGAGCTGCGGCGTCGGGGCGGGGGCCACATAGCCATCGTCTGGGCAACGGAAGGCGGTGGTGAAGCGACGCACCGTCGCACTGCCAGCGCCGACCTCGGTGCCTCCCGCATCACCGATCAGCGCCACCGCATCACCATCGCCTTCGGCGAAGGCGGTCTCGAGCGCCTCCACCAATCGCGACCGCCCCTCCGCGCTGATGGCGAGTCGATCGGTGACCACGGCGAGCGACCTCACCTTCGCGAGGTTGGGCTTCGGTTTCGTCAGCTCATCGAGATGATGGACCACGTCATCGATGAGCACGCGCAGGAAGCCCTTCGCCTGCAGGTGCGTCACGATCTGCGCGTGCGTGAGCTTCGACGACCGCGCGAAGGGGAAGGCGATGTGCAGGCGCGTCCCGGTGGGGAGGGCGAGCAGTTGCTCGGCCACGCGCTCCGCCGATTCGGGTCGCAACACCCGATCGCAGGTGAGGCAGTGCGTGTGACCGACGCGCGCCCAAAGGAGGCGCAGGTAATCGTAGATCTCCGTCGCCGTCCCGACGGTGGAGCGCGAGGTCCGCGTCGGGTTCTTCTGTTCGATCGCGACGGCGGGGGAGAGTCCCTCGATCCGGTCGACGTCGGGCTTGGGCATCCGCTCGAGGAACTGCCGCGCATAGGCGGAGAGCGACTCCACGTACCGGCGCTGGCCCTCGGCGTAGATGGTATCGAAGGCGAGCGACGACTTCCCCGACCCCGAGGGCCCCGTGACGACGGTGATCGCCCGTCGCGGGAAGTCGAGGTCGAGGTCCTTCAGGTTGTGGAGCCGAGCCCCGCGGACGACGATGCGGTCCTTCATGGGAGGGGAAAGGTAGTGGAAGGGTCGCAAGGGGTGGCGCATGCGCCCCTAGCGATGCGACCTTGCGAGCATGCCCCCCGCCTCACCCGTGGAGTCCGTGATGCCGTCGTCCGACCTGTCCCTTCGGTCCGCCCTCGTGGCGGGCCTGCTCACCCTCGCCGCGGCGCCGATGGCCGCCCAGCAACGCCCCCCGGCCGATCGCCCGGTGATGTCGTTCGAGGCATATGACCCGCGCTCGACCCTCAAGGTGCCGGGGGGGGAGGTGCTGCGCGCGCGCTTCCCCTTCATCGACATCCACAACCACCAGCCGCGTCGGACGGTGGCGAGCGTCGATTCGCTGGTCGGGCAGATGGATGCCCTCAATCTCCGCATCATGGTCGACCTGAGCGGCGGGACGGGCGATGCGTTGGCGGAGAAGGTCCGGACCTATCGGACCAAGCAGGCGGGGCGGTTCGTGGTCTTCGCGAACCTCGACTTCCGCGGGATCGATGCCCCCGATTGGAGCGTCAAGGCGGCGGCGCAGCTCGAGCGCGATGTGAAGGTCGGTGGGGCGCAGGGACTCAAGATCTTCAAGAACCTCGGGATGGATGTGCGTGACGCGCAGGGGCGTCGCTTCCCGACGAACGATCCCAAGTTCGATCCGATCTGGGCGAAGGCGGGGGAGCTCGGGATCCCGGTGCTGATCCACACCGCGGAGCCAGCGATGTTCTTCGAGCCGGTGGACGAGCGCAACGAACGGTGGCTCGAGTTGACGCTCTATCCCGGGCGTCGCCGTCCCGTCCCGGAGAACCCGGCGTTCGAGCCGTTGATGGCGGAGCAGCACGATGTGTTTCGGAAGCACCCGAAGACGACGTTCATCAACGCCCACCTCGGGTGGTACGGGCAGGATCTCGTCCGGCTCGGGCAACTCATGGAGCGCTATCCGAACATGGTGACGGAGTTCGGGGCGGTGATCTACGAGCCCGCGCGGCAGCCGAAGTTCGCGCGGCAGTTCTTCATCAAGTACCAGGACCGGATCCTCTTCGGGAAGGATTCCTGGGTGCCGGATGAGTACAAGACCTACTTCCGCGTGCTGGAGACGGGGGACGAGTACTTCCCGTATCACAAGAAGTACCACGCCTTCTGGTCGATGTACGGCCTCGAACTGCCAGAGGAGGTGCTGAAGAAGGTCTACTACAAGAACGCGCTCCGGATCGTCCCGGGGCTCGACGCGAAGGCCTTCCCGCGCTGAGCCGGGCAGGGCGTCCACCGGCGCGGTCGTGACGACCCCGGACGAAGAGGTCGTCGGCCGCGCCTTCGACCGGCGACTCGCGCGGCGCCTCTTGGCGTACGTGCGGCCCTATGCGGGGCTCGTGATCGGGGCGCTCACGGTGCTGATGGTGGAAGGGGTCCTGCAGCTCGCCCCACCCCTCCTCACGCGCCACGTGATCGATGTCGCGATCCCCGCCGGCGATGCCGCGGGGATCCGTCAGGCGGCGCTCCTCCTCGTCGGGGCGCTCCTGCTGCAGGTGAGTTGCGGGTACCTCGAGACGCTCCTCACCGGGATCCTCGGACAGCGGGTGATGCACGATCTCCGGCGCGAGCTCTTCGCGCGGTTGCAGCGCCTCCCGATCCCCTTCTTCGATAAGAACCCCGTCGGGCGGCTCGTCACCCGTGTCACCTCCGACGTGGAGTCGCTCAACGAGCTCTTCGCCTCCGGGGTGGTGGCGGGGATCGGCGACCTCTTCACCCTCGCGGCGATCACCGTGATGATGGTGCTCGTCGATTGGCGGCTGGCCCTCGCCGCCTATCTGGTGGTGCCGGCCTTGCTCTGGGTCTCGAAGGTCTTCCGCGTGCGGGTCCGCGAGGCGTATCGCGACATCCGCAAGCATCTCGCGGCGATCAACGCCTTCCTGCAGGAGCGGGTGACGGGGATGCGCGTGGTGCAACTCTTCGGGCGCGAGCGCGATGAGGTCGCGCGCTTCGCCGCCCTCGATCAGGCGCACCTCACCGCGCACCTCAAGTCGATCACGGTCTACGCCCTCTACTTCCCCGCGATCGAGATCCTCACGACGGTCGCACTCGCTGCATTGATCGTCTCGGCGGCCCCGCGCGTGGAGGGGGGACTCCTCACGGTCGGGACCGTAGCGGCCTTCCTGCAGCTCGCGCGACGGTTCTATCAACCGTTGCAGGACCTCTCCGACAAGTACAACACCTTGCAGCAGGCGATGGCGAGCTCGGAGCGGATCTTTCGTCTCCTCGATACGCCGGTCGCGCCCGGGACGGAGGATGTCGTCCGGTCCGCGACCCCGGTCACCCGCGCGGGTGGGGTCACGGTGACCTTCGAGGAGGTCTGGTTCTCGTATGAGGACGCGTCGGCACCGACGACCTGGGTGCTGCGGGGGGTCTCGTTCACCGTGCGGCCCGGCGAGACCCTCGCGCTGGTGGGGCATACCGGGGCGGGGAAGAGCACGATCGTGAGTCTCCTCCTCCGCTTCTACGACCCGCAGCGTGGGCGGATCCTCCTCGATGGGCGCGACCTGCGGGAGATCCCCGTGCAGGAGCTCCGCCGCCTCGTCGGCTATGTGCAGCAGGACATCTTCCTCTTCGCCGGTGATATCGCCGCCAACATCCGGCTGGGGAACCCGGTCACCGACGAGGTGGTGCGTGCGGCGGCGGCTCGGGTTGGGGCGGATCGGGTCATCGAGCGCCTCCCCGATGGCTACGCCCATCGGTTGGGGGAGCGTGGGGCGAGTCTGAGCGTGGGGGAGCGGCAGCTCCTCTCCTTCGCCCGCGCGATCGCCGCCGACCCCGCACTCCTTCTCCTCGACGAGGCCACGAGTGCCGTCGACAGTGAGATCGAGGCAGCGATCCAGCGCGGGGTCGCCACACTCATGCAGGGGCGGACCACGATCGCCATCGCCCATCGGCTCAGCACCATCATCGGCGCCTCGGAGATCGTGGTGCTGCATCATGGGGAGGTCCGCGAGCGCGGGACGCATCGGGCACTCCTCGAGGCCGACGGTCTCTATGCGAGGCTCTATCGGCTCCAACTCGGGGCCGAACCCCACGGATCGGGCGCCGCGTCCGCCGGCCCGACGCGCTGACGCTTGCCGCTCCCCCGTCGGGGTCCGTAGCTTCCCCCTATGGTGTCCCTGCGCAGCGCGCCCCGATGAGCGGTCCCGTCCGCGTGCAGTTGGTCGAGCTCAGCTCGGGCATCGCGGTGCCCCTGACCGAGGATGGGGTGAGTGCGGGCGGATTGGGGGCGGACATCGTCCTCTGGGAGGGGGAGACCCGCCGAGCCTTCGTCGATCCCATCGATGAGGGGTTCGTCGTCACCGATGGCGGGCTCGAGGTCCTGACGGTGAACGACGCACCAGTGATCGGGCAGCGCATGGCCCGGCTGGGCGATCGTGTCGCGTTCGGGGCGGTGACCTATCGCATCCAAGAGGCGGTGCCGCCGGTGGCGACCGAGGTGGTGCGCGAGACCGATTCGACGCAGGTGATCGCGCGCGCCTCGGAGGAGGTCGCCGCTCGGACGGGGCAGGTGCCGACGCGCTCGTCGACGGTCCGGTCGATCCTCGGATGGCTGCTGGTCCTCGTCGTGGTGGTGGGGTCCGGCGCGGCCGGCTACCTCGTCGCCGCGATGCTACGCGAGGGGCGCTGACCCTGTGGAACTTCGCATCGGGGCACGGACCGACGTCGGGAGAGTGCGCACGGGGAACGAGGACAACCTCTTCGTCGAGGCCGATGCCCGTCGCGGCATCTTCATGGTCGCCGACGGCATGGGAGGCCACGCGGCCGGTGAGGTCGCGAGTGCGATGGCGGTCCAGATCGTCGGGCAGCGCCTCCTCACCGTCAGTTCGGTCCACGAGGCCGATGCCGTCCCCGTGCTCACCGGTAGCCTCCAGGAGGCGAACCGCGAGATCTACCAGCGCATGCTCGCCGAGCGTGACAAGCAGGGGATGGGGACGACGGCCTCGGTCTTGCTCATCTCATCGGCGGGCTTCCTGATCGGACAGATCGGAGATTCTCGTGTCTACCTCCTGCGGGACGGCGCGCTCACGCAGCTCACCAGAGACCACTCCTACGTCCAGGAGCAGGTGGACGCAGGCGTCCTGACCCCGGAGCAGGCGCGCCATCACCCGTATAGCAATGTGATCACTCGCTGTGTCGGGTCGAATGATGAGGTCGAGGTCGATGTCTTCACTGGTCCGGTTCGCGTCGGGGATCTCTTCCTCGTCGCCTCGGATGGCCTCACCGGGATGCTCGACGATGGCCAGATCGCGCGGCTCCTGTTGGCGAATGCTGGCCCTGGCCGGAAGGTCGATGCGTTGATCGACGAGGCGAACGGTCATGGGGGCCTCGACAACATCACCGCCATCGTGATCGAGGTCGTCACCGTCGACGAGGCGTCGGATGTCTGAGGCGGTGGAGACCGTCGGCGAGGTCGCCGAGCTCTATCTGGGGAACATCCTCTACGCGATCGAGCGCTGCGCGATGCAGCTCGAGGGTGAGGGAAAGCCGGCCGATGCGCAGTTCTATCGCGGGATCGGCCGACTCCTCGCCGATGCCCATGGCCGCGCACGGCCCCCGCGCGGTATCGACTGACCGCTACGCCGCCGCGAGCGCGGTGAGCACGGCCTCGCGCGGGAGTTCGCACCGCGTCAGCGTGAAGACACGCAGCCAGCGCGCTGACTGATAGAGTTGCTCCGCGAGGATCGGGAGGTTGATCGCCCCGGCGATCCCCGAATCGGTGAGCCGACGCACCGTACCATCCCGCGTCACGAGCGGGAGATCGAGCCCCAACATGCGCGCCTTTCGTGGGTAGTCGATCAGGAGCTCGCCAGGCTGGAGCCCATGTGTCCGTGCGAGGGCATCCTCCGCGGTCCGTATGCGCGCGCGATCCTCGGCGATCCACTCGAGATCGATCCCGGTGAGCTCCGCGGCAGGGGCCTCACAGGCGCGCTTGAAGAGCCGGCGCTCGCGGATCGCGGTCAGGAGCGGGGGGGCGCCGCCGACGGTGAGCGCATCGAGAAGCCCCTCATCGGTGAAACCGACGAGGGCGTCGGCGTGGACACGTCCGGTCAGCAGCGCATCCTCGACGAGGCGCTTGTACATCGCCGTCGCACTGCGCACCGCATGCTGCCAGTAGACGTTCCGGTACATCTGGTACGGGGCGACGAGGAGCGACTCGCGGGCGGAGAGCCCCTTCTCGCGTATCCCGACGGCGAGGGCGCCCATATCGGGGGCACGGACGATGCAGAGCGCATGACGCAGGCGCTCCACATCGATCTCCCCGTACGCGACACCGCACATCATGGCGTCCCGTTTGAGATAGTCGGTCTTGTCGAGGTCGATCGAGCCGGAGATCAGGCCTTGCAGCGGGGAATCGCTCGTCCCGCGCACCAATGCGAGGATGCGCTCGGGGGCGTCAGGGGCGAAGTCCTCGCGCAGGATCGCGCCGACCGACCCCTCGCAGAGGAGCGAGGCCGCGACCTCCTCATGATGGGGGACCCCGATCTCCTCGAGCGCGTGTGAGAAGGGGTAGTGCCCGATGTCGTGCAGGAGCGCCGCCGCCTCGACCAATCGACGTTCGAGCGCCGGTACCTCCGTCAGCTCGTTCGCGTCCTCGAGTGCGCGGACGGTGAGGCGCGTGAGGTGGAATGCGCCGAGGGCATGCTCGAAGCGCGAATGCGTCGCGCCAGGGTACACCAGATGCGCCAAGCCGAGTTGGCGCACGTAGCGCAACCGCTGGAATGGCGCCGCGTCGAGGAGCCGGAGGTACGGCCCCTCGACGCGGATGTTGTTCCAGAGCGGATCGCGGAGGGTCGGCAATCAGCCCTTCGGGCCCGCCGCGCGGATCGCCGGCGAGACCGCCTCGCCGAACTTCTTGATGTTCTCCTGGAACATCCCGGCGAGCTTCGTGGCCTGCGCATCGTAGGCGTTGCCGTCCTTCCAGGTGTTCCGCGGCTGCAGGATCTCGCTGGGGACCCCCTCGACCGCGCTCGGGATCGGGAGCCCGAAGATCGGGTCCGGGGTCACCTGCGCCTGGTCGAGCGTGCCGGCGAGCGCGGCGCGCACCATCGCACGGGTGTACGAGAGCTTCATGCGCGAGCCCACGCCGTACGCCCCACCGCTCCACCCGGTGTTCACCAGCCAGACCTGCGCCTGGTGCTTGTCGAGCAGCTCCCCGAGCATCTCGGCGTACTTGGTCGGATGCCAGACGAGGAAGACGGCGCCGAAGCAGGCCGAGAAGGTGGCCTGCGGCTCGGTCACACCGCGCTCGGTGCCGGCGAGCTTCGCCGTGTAGCCGGAGAGGAAGTAGTACATCGCCTGCTCCTTGGTGAGCTTGGCGATCGGCGGGAGGACGCCGAAGGCGTCGGCCGTGAGGAAGACGACGTGCTTGGGATGGCCGCCCTTCCCGCTCGGGACATGATTGCGGATGTAGTGGAGCGGGTACGAGGCGCGGGTGTTTTCCGTGATCGCCTGGCTGGCGAAGTCGACCCGCTTGTCGCCCGGATGGAGGACGACGTTCTCGAGGATCGTCCCGAACATCTCGGTGGTGGCGTAGATGTCGGGCTCTTGTTCGCGCGAGAGGTTGATGACCTTCGCGTAGCAGCCCCCCTCGAAATTGAAGGTGCCATTCGCGCTCCAGCCATGCTCATCGTCGCCGATCAGCCCACGCTCCGGATCGGCGGAGAGGGTGGTCTTCCCGGTCCCGGAGAGCCCGAAGAAGAGCGCCGTGTCGCCAGCCGGACCGATGTTCGCCGAGCAGTGCATCGAGAGGACGCCCTGCTTGGGGAGCATGTAGTTCATCACGGTGAACATCGACTTCTTGAGTTCGCCGGCGTAGCGTGTCCCGCCGATGAGGATCATCCGCTTGGCGAGGTTGAGGACGATGAAGGTCCCCGTGCGCGTGCCGTGCTTGGCCGGATCGGCCTGGAACTCCGGCGCATGCAGGATGCTGAAGTTCGGGACGAAGCCGGCGAGCGCCTCGACGGCGGGCCGGATGAACATGTTGCGGACGAAGTTCGCATGCCACGCGTTCGGCGTGACGTAGCGGCAGGCGAGGCGATACGCCTCATCGGCCCCGCAGTAGAGATCCTCGACGAAGAGCTCGCCGAGCCCGTTGAGGTAGCCCTTCACGTCGGCGAGGAGCAGGTCGAAGTGCGCTTCGGTGATCGGCTGGTTGACCTTCCCCCAATCGACGTCAGCCTCGGTGGAGGGCTCCTTCACCACGAACTTGTCGTTGGGGGAACGGCCGGTATGCGGCGAGGTGACGGCGACGAAGGGGCCCATGTGGGCGAGCTCGCCCTCACCGCGACGGATCGCGGCCTGGATGAGGTCGGGGGCTTCGAGATTCCAATGGACGGTCCCGGACGGGGTCAGTCCCTGCGCGGTCAGGCCGGTGCTGCTCTGGCGACTCGGCGCGGTGGCGGAAGCGGTCATGGCGGGAGGAGGAGAGGGAAAAGGGGAAACCTGAAATATGATAGGACTGTGCCCCCCATCCCAGAGCCCGTCACCGGGTTCGCTGGTCCTGCTCCTGCGCGTCGATAACAGCGACCGCGGTCATGTTCACGATCTCCTGCACATCGACCCCTTGGTCCAATACGTGTACAGGGTGTTGCATCCCGACCAGGATCGGACCGATGGCGGTCGCGCCCCCGAGCTGGGATAGAAGCTTGTACGCGATGTTGCCGGCGCTGAGGTTCGGGAAGATCAGGACGGTCGCCGCCTCGCGGAGGCGCGAGAAGGGATAGCGCCCAGCGAGCACCTGCTCGCTGAAGGCGGTGTCGGCCTGCATCTCACCGTCGACGATCAGCTCGGGTTCGCGGGCGCGGAGGAGCTGGACCGCCTCCGCCATCTTCTGCGCCTCGGGGTGCTTCACCGAGCCGAAGTTGGAGAAGGAGAGCATCGCGATGCGGGGGGTGATCCCGATGACGCGAGCGAGACGAGCCGCCGCCGCGCCGATCAGCGCGAGCTGCTCCGCCGTCGGATCGATATTCACCGTGGTGTCGCCGAAGAAGACGACATGCTTCTCGAAGACGAGGAGGTAGAAGCCCGCGGCGAGGCGGACATCGGGATGCGTCCCGATCACCTCGAGCGCGGGTCGGATGGTCTCGGGATAGTGCTTCCCGACGCCGCCGACGAGCGCATCGGCGTCGCCACTCGCGACCATCATCGCGCCGAAGGTCGTCGGGCGGCCGATGCGTTGCTGCGCCTCGGCGAGCGAGAGCCCCTTCCGCTGGCGCCGTTCCCAGAGGAGCTGCGCGTACCGATCGCGTTGCGAGGCGGTGCCGGGCTCGACGATGGTGATCCCATCGAGACGCACGCCGAGTTCCTCCGCGAGGAGGCGCACGCGGTCGGTGCGGCCGAGGAGGATGGGGTGGGCGATCGCCTCATCGACGATCTGCTGTGCGGCGCGTAGGACCTTGGGATCCTCGCCCTCCGGGAGGACGACGCGTCGTGGGTCCTGCTGGGCGCGCGCCATGATCCCGCGCATGATCCCGCGCGCACGACCGAGGCGGGACTCGAGTTGGTTGCGATACTCGTCGAGATCGATCATCTCGCGCGCGACGCCACTCGCGACGGCGGCCCAAGCGACGGCAGGGGCCACGCGGAGCAGGGCGCGCGGGTCGAAGGGGAAGGGGATGAGGTAGGTCGGGCCGAACGTCACATGTCGCAGTCCGTAGAGCGCGGCAAGGCTCTCCGGCACATCCTCTTTGGCGAGCGCCGCGAGCGCGCGCGTCGCCGCCATCTTCATTTCCTCGTTGATCTCGGTCGCGCGCGCATCGAGCGCGCCTCGGAAGATGAAGGGGAACCCAAGGACGTTGTTGACCTGATTGGGATAGTCCGAGCGGCCGGTGGCGATGATGGCGTCGTCTCGCACGGCACGCACCTCGTGCGGGAGGATCTCCGGCACGGGATTCGCCAGGGCGAAGATGATCGGGGCCTTGGCCATCCGGGCGACCATCTCCCCGGTGACCGCGCCGGCCACGGACAGGCCGACGAAGACATCGGCGCCGTTGAGCGCCTCGGCGATGGTGCGGGCCGTGGTCGTGGAGGCGAAGCGCGCCTTGTAGGGATCCATGTCCTCCACACGGCCCGCGTAGATCACGCCCTGCCGGTCGCACATCACGATGTGCTCGCGCTTCACCCCGAGGCGCACGTAGTGCTCGGCGGTGGAGATCGCCGCGGCACCGGCGCCGGAGAAGACGACACGGATCTCCTCGATCGACTTCTCCACGACCTCGAGCGCGTTGAGGAGCGCGGCGCCGGAGATGATCGCCGTCCCATGCTGATCGTCATGGAAGACGGGGATCTGCATCGTCTTCCGAAGGGTCTCCTCGATGATGAAGCAGTCGGGGGCCCTGATGTCCTCGAGGTTGATCCCGCCGACGGTGGGTTCGAGGAGCTGGCAGAAGCGGATCACATCCTGCGGATCCTCGGACCCGACCTCGAGATCGAAGACGTCGAGGTCGGCGAACTGCTTGAAGAGATTCCCCTTGCCTTCCATCACCGGCTTGCCGGCCAGGGCGCCGATGTTGCCCAGGCCGAGGACCGCGGTCCCATTGGTGACCACCGCCACCAGATTGCCCTTCGCGGTGTAGGTATAGGCGTCGTCCGGGTTCGCCTTGATCTCGAGGCAGGGCTCGGCGACCCCGGGGGAGTAGGCCAGCGCGAGGTCGCGCTGATTGGCCAGCGGTTTGGTGGGAACGACCGCGATCTTGCCGGGGCGGCCCTTCGCGTGGTAGTCGAGCGCGTCCTTGCGTTTCATATGTAGAGGGCAATCTAGCCGGGCCCCGTGGCGGACGGGACGCGGCGCCCCCTAGCGTCATGTTTTTCCGCCGATTAGACCTTCCTCTCCGATGCGCACTCTCGTGCCCCGTCCGCTTACGCCGCGTTCGCGACGCCTCCGCTCGATGCTGGGGCGCGTCGCCGTGCTCCTGTGGTTGGTGGGGCAGACGGCGGGTGCGGTGCTGGCCCCGGTCGCGGATGCCCTGACCGGGCACGGGGTCGAGGTCGTCGCCCATGTGGAGGACGATGCGGGGACGCATTGTCCGCCGACGCACTCCGAGGTGGGCTGCCATCTCGCGGCGGTGACGATCGCGTCCATCGGGTCCGATCCTGTGGCGGTCGAGGGCGGGGCTCAGTGGTCGATCGTCCGCGCGCGTCCCCAGGCGTGGGACGAGGCGCCCCCGGTCGGCGCGGCGCGCGCCCTCCCGCTCGGGCGCGGTCCGCCACGCGCGTGACGGCACCGGTGCGCCGTCGACGCGCACCCTGATCGTCGGCCGCCTCGTGGGCGGCCCCTCCCCAACACTCCCACACCACAGGAGACGCCGCATGCGGGCGTTTCGCACCGCCGTCCTGGCGGTCGGTTGGTTCCTTCCCGTCGGGCTGCTCGCGCAGGGCGCGCGCACCGTGGCCGTCACCGGCGTCGTCCGGGACTCGGTCACCGGGGCACCGTTGCCCGGCGCCGTCGTGCGCCTCGTCGAGCTCCATCGCGAAGGGCGCACGCATGAGGATGGGTCCTTCACCATCGGCGCGGTGCCGCCCGGGACGTATCGGCTCGTGGTCCAGCGCATCGGATACCGTGCGGCGGATCTCCCCCTCGTGGTCGCCGACCGACCGGTGACGCTTCGCATCGGGTTGCGCGAGCAGCCGATGCAGGTGGCCGCCACGGTGATCACCGGGCAGATCTCGGAGCGGGGGTCGAGCGATGCGATCACGTCCACCAGCGTGCTGAGCGAGGCGCGATTGGATCGCCGGCTCGATGGGACACTCGCCGCGACGTTGGTGGGGATCCCCGGGGTCACGATGGCACAGATGGGGCAGGCCACCGCGCGGCCCGTCATCCGCGGGATGAGCGGCGATCGGGTGGTGATCCTGGAGGATGGTCAGCGCACCGGTGATCTCTCCTCGACCTCCATGGACCATGCCGTGGCGATCGATCCCCTCACCGCCCAACGGATCGAGGTGGTCCGGGGGCCGATGTCCCTCCTCTATGGTTCGAGTGCCCTGGGTGGGGTGGTCAATCTCATCCGCCACGAGGTGCCGACGACGGCCGCCGAGCATGCGCATGGGACGCTGACGGCCCAGGGGAGTTCCGCGAATGGCGGGACCACGCTCGGCGGTTGGATGGAGGCGCCGGTGGCCGGGCTCACCGTCCGTGGCGAGGGCTCGATGCGGCACGCCGGCGATCTCCGGACCCCGGTCGGGGTGATGCGCAACACCGAGTCCGCCTTCGCGACGGGGAGCGTCGGGGCCTCGGTGGTGCGTGACTGGGGGTATGCCGGGGTCTCGTATCGCTTCTTGGACAACGACTATGGGATCCCGGGTGGGTTCGTCGGCGCGCACGAGGGGGGGGTCGACATCGCGATGCGGCGGCACAGCCTCCGCGCCGAGACCGATTGGCATCCCACGGGCCGATCCATCGAGAGCGTCCGCGCCACGGTCACCTTCACCGACTATCTCCACGATGAGATCGAGGGCGATGGGGAGGTCGCGACCCGTTTCCAGCAGCGGATGACCGTGGGTGAGGTCGTCGCGCGGCATCGGCCGCTCGGTGCGTTCGGATCCGGGGCGATCGGCGCGCGTGCGCAGTACCGGGACATCACGACGGCGGGGGCCTTACGCACGCCGTCCACCGCGGATTGGTCCCTCGCCCTCTTCGCCGTCGAGGAGTGGGGGACGGGGCCGCTCCGGATCCAAGCCGGTGCGCGCTACGATCACGCGCGATTCACGCCGCTGGAGACGAGCGCGATCCGCATCGACGGGATCGACATCCCCACGACCGCTCGGAGCTTCGGTGCGCTCTCCGCGTCGTTCGGGGCGCTCTATCGGTTGGAGCACGGCGTGCGGCTGGGCGCGAGCGTGAGCCGCGCCTATCGCACCCCGGACTTCAACGAGCTCTACTCTGACGGGCCGCACCTCGCGGCCTACTCCTACGATGTCGGCAATCCGCGACTGCGACAGGAGACGGGCCTCGGGGCGGAGCTCTTCGGACGCCTCGAGCGGGATAGAGTGCGGGCCGAGGCGGCGGTCTATGTGAATCGGATGGCGGGGTATGTCTTCCCGCGGAACACGGGCGAGCTGGGGCGGCAGGGGGAGCGCTGGAAGTTCCAGTTCGTCAACGAGGATGCGCGTCTCACCGGGGCCGAAGGGGAGTTCGAGTGGACCCTCCGCGACCACCTCGTCCTCGAGGGGACGGTGAACTATGTGCGGGGGACCATCACCGGGTCGCGCGATACGATCCCGGGGCTCAATGGCGAACCGGACCGGATCGCGTCCCCGGACCTCCCGCTCATCCCCCCCCTCAATGGGCGCCTCGGCCTCCGGCATGAGACGGCCCGATGGTCGGCCGGCGGGGCCGTACGTGCCGCCGCGCGGCAGGATCGCGTAGGGGACTTCGAGACCGAGACGGCCGGCTATGCGGCGCTCGATCTCTTCGTCGGTCGGCGCTTCCTCGTCGGCGGCCGACTCCATGGGGTCACCCTCCGTATCGACAACCTCCTCGATGCGGAGATCCGTGATCACCTCTCTCGTACGAAGCTCATCATCCCAGACGCGGGACGAAACGTCCTGCTCCTGTATCGCATGCAATTCTGACCCATCATCCACATCACTCCTGAGGATTTCCCATGTCACACGTCACCGTCCGTCGTCTCCGTCCACTCATCGCCATCGTCACCCTCGCACTCGGGCTCGGTGCCTGCACGGACAGCACCGGTCCCGACCACGAGCATGGCGAAGAGGTGCATGCTATGCGGATCGCCCTGGCCAACGGCACCTCGGTCACCGTGAGTGAGACGGGGACCGTCACAGGGACGCTGACGCTTTCCGCAGGCGCCGCGACCACCGTCACCGTCACCTTCCTCGATGATGCGGGGGCGGTCGTGACCGATCTCCCCGCGACGGAGTATCAGGCCTCGGTCTCACCGAATGCCGGGATCACCTTTGCGCGTACCGGGGCGTTCACGGGCACGCTCCAAGGCACGACGGCCGGCACGGTGACCGTGCGCTTCGGGCTCTTCCATATCGACGAGCAGCATGATGACTTCGGTCCCTTCCCCGTCCCGGTGACGATCACCGGCGCGAACTGAGTCTCAGGTCCCAGCGAACCGGCGGAGCTTCTCGAGCGCCCGCCGGTCGTTGGTGACCATATCGTCACCCTTCGGGGTCTCGAGGATCTTGGGGACGCTGCGGAGGCGTGGGTCGGTCATGATCCTGCGGAAGGGCGCATCGCCGAGATGGCCCTCGCCGATCAGGGCGTGGCGGTCCTTCTTCCCGCCCAGCGGGATCGCCGAGTCGTTGAGGTGGATCACGCCGAGGCGGTCGAACCCGATCACGTCGGCGAACCGGTCCCAGACCCCGTCATAATCGTCCACCAGGTCGTAGCCCGCGGCGAAGACATGCGCCGTATCGAGGCAGACCCCGAGCCGTGACTGGAGTCGTGCGGGGATACGCGCGAGGAGTGCGGCCATCTCCTCGAAGGTCGACCCGAGCACCGTGCCCTGACCGGCGGTCAGCTCCATGCAGAGCCGCGTGGGGCCCACCTCGGCCTCCAACGCCTCGGTGATCGCGTCGGCGTTCCGCGCGAGCCCGCTCGCGCGATCGTCCATGAAATTGCCGGGATGCGAGACGAGGGCCTGTAACCCGAGCGCGTGGCACCGGTGGAGCTCGCGCCGAAAGCTGTCGAGCGAGCGGGCGCGCAACGTGTCGTCGGGCGAGGCGAGGTTGATCAGGTAGGAGTCGTGCGCCGTGGTGAAGCGGACCCCGCTCGCCTCGAGCTGGGTGCGGAAGGCCGTGGCCGTGGCCGCCTCGATCGTCGGCTCCTTCCACTGGTTGGGCGTCTTGGTGAAGAGTTGCATCGCCGAGGCGCCGATCTCGTCGGCCCGGGCGGGGGCCTTGTCCACCCCACCCGCGCTCGAGACGTGCGCGCCCAGCGGGCCGAGTGCCACGGTCCCCCGGGCGCGGGTCGTCGCGGTCTTGCGTGCCGCCATCATCGCTGTCCTCGGAGCCATTCCAGGGGGTCCACCGCGATCCCGTCGCGCGGGCGCATCTCGAAGTGGAGTCGCGGGGGGAGATCGGGGTCGGCCTGCCCGACGGTGCCGATCATCTCACCCTTGCTCACGCGTTGTCCCCGCCGCACACGGGCGGTCGCGAGCGAGGCGTAGAGCGAATAGGCGCCGCCGCCATGCTCCACCAGCACCGTGAGGCCATAGGTGCCCGACGGTTCGGCGAAGACCACCTCACCCGCGGCGACGGTCTTCACCGGCGTCCCCTCCGCAGCGCCGATCCCGATCCCGTTCCATCGGATGGAGGTGTTGTTGGGATTCACCAGGCGTCCGAAGCGGTAGACGATCTGCCCATCGACCGGCCAATCGAGGCGTCCGAGGTCGCTGGTGGTGACGGAGCGGGGGGCCGGGGCGGCATTGGGGCGCGCCTCCGCGCGACGGCGTGCCGCCTCGAGGGCGGTGATCACCCCCGCGATCCGCTGTTCGTCCCGCTGCACCTGGCGGAGGCGCTCCTCCGCCCGCTTGGCCTGCGCCTGGATCTGGGCCAGGGTCCGTCCCCGTTGGAGCTCGAGCCGTCGGAGGCGTTGCTCCTCCTCGGCCTTCTGCCGTCGAGTCAGTTCCACGTCGGTCTGCAGCCGCACGAGCAGCGAGCGCTGCGAGTCGATCTGTCCGGTGAGCGCCTCGACCCGCTGGACGAGCAGGCGGTCGCGTTGCGCCACCAGATGGAGGTACTTGTACCGGGCCACGAGCGCGCCGATCGATTGCGCCGAGAGGAGCGCCTCGACGGAGTAGAGGGGCCCCCGCTTGTAGATCTCCTGCACCCGATGGCGTAGGATCGCGCGCTTGATGCGCAACTCGTCCTGGGTCCGCGCGAGTCCCTGATTCACGTTCTCGACCTCATCGTAGAGCGAGCCGAGTTGCTGGTCGAGGGACCGGACCACGCGCGAGGTCGCCGTGGCCTGCCGTTCGAGGTTCGCCTTCTCGGCGGAGACGTCCCGCGCGCTCGTCTGAAGCCGCCGCATCCGCTGTTCGAGTTCGCTGCGCTCCGTGCGGAGCCGTTCCAACTCGAGCTGTTCCTTGCGGAGCCGCTCCGCGGTCTGCTGGGCGGAGGGGGGCACCGTCGCGGTGCGCGGCGTCGGTCGCGCCTGCGCGTCGAGCGGACCGGCCATGCCGAGCAGGAGGCCGAGGACCCAGACGCGTCGTCCGCCTCGCGGGTGCGCGCTCATGCGCTCACGCCACGTGGCGCAGGTGGCGCCCGACGGCATAGGCGCTCCCGAGCAGCCCGATCAGCGCCCCCGCGAGGAGTCCGAGCAGGATGTGCCCGATCCCGAAGAACTCGGCGTGGAGCACGAAGCGCCCGAGCGAGGCGTAGGTCACGAACGAGAGGCCGAGCGCGATGACCCCGCCGAAGAATCCCTTGAGCAGGCCCTCGAGGAGGAAGGGGGCGCGGATGAAGCCCCGCGTCGCGCCCACCAGCCGCATCACCTGGATCTCGCGGGCGCGCGCGAGGACCGCCATGCGGATCGTCGACCCGATGATGATGATCGAGACCAGCGCGAAGGTCGAGCCGAGCGCGAGACCGACCACGGTCGCGATGGTGCGGAGCCGATAGAGCTTCTCGACCCACTCCTCGCCGTACCGGATATCGTCGATGAAGTCGTACCGGGCGAGGCGCTCGGCGACCACGCGGACCTGGGCGGGGTCCCGATACCCCTCCGAGAGCCGCACCTCGATCGAGGCAGGGAGGATCCCCGCGTCGAAGACGTCCTCGAACTCCCCGAGCTCGCGCCGCGCGCGCTCCAGCGCCTCGGCCTCGGTCACCAGCGTGACACGGTCGACCTCGGGGAAGCGCTGGATGTCGCCCACCGCGGCGCTCGCCGCCTCGGCGCGCGTCCCCTCCGCCACGAAGGCGCGGATCTCCACCCGCGATTCCACCTGCCGAAGCGCGGAGCGGAGGTTGAGCGCCACCAGCCCGAAGAGGTCGAAGGCGAAGAGCGAGAAGGCGATGGTCGTGATGCTGAGCGCGCTGAGCATCGGCGCGCGCCGGAAGGCGCGCAGGGCTTCGCGAAGGGCGAGTCTCATGAGGGGGCGTTCGCAGGGGAGGGCGCCGGGGCGGCGACGGTCGCATCGGTCGTCGGCGATCCGGAATCGAAGACGAGGCGTCCCTGGTGGAGTTCGAGGGTGCGGAAGGGGGTGGCGCGCACGAGATCGAGATCGTGCGTCGCCATCAGGACGGCGGTCCCCGCGCGGTGGATCTCGCGCAGGAGATCGAGGATGCTCCGGGCCGAGCGCTCGTCCAGGTTGCCCGTGGGTTCGTCGGCGAGGAGGAGGATCGGGTCGTTCACGAGGGCCCGGGCGATGGCGACCCGCTGCTGCTCGCCCCCGGAGAGCTCATGGGGACGGGCCGCCGCCTTCGCGCGCAGGTCCACCTGCTCCAAGACCCGTCGCACCTTCGGATCGATCCGCGAGCGGGGGGCCCCGGTCACCTCGAGCGCGAAGGCGATGTTCTCGGCGACCGAGCGGTCGGGGAGGAGGCGGAAGTCCTGGAATACCATCCCCACCTTGCGTCGGAGGGACGGGATCTTGGCGGCCGAGAGGGTGACGGAGCTCTGCCCGATCACCTTCACCTCGCCGGCGGTGGGCAGCTCCTCGACGAAGATCAGCTTCAGGATCGAGCTCTTGCCGGCCCCCGAGGGGCCGGTGAGGAAGGCGAACTCGCCGCGATCCAGCGAGAAGGAGACGCCGTCGAGCGCCGTCACCGCCGTCGGATACCGCTTCGTCACGCGCGTGAAGCGGACCATCGCGCTCATGTCAGCGCCTGCGTCAGGTCGGCGATGAGGTCGTCCACCGTCTCGAGCCCGATGCTCAGGCGCAGGAAGCCATCGGGGATCCCGATCGCGGCGCGTTCCTCGGACGTCATCTTGCTGTGCGAGGTGAAGCGCGGCTCGCTCACGAGCGTGTCCACGCCGCCTAGGCTGGGGGCATGGGTGATCAGTCGGAGGCGCTGCAAGCAGCGGTCGGCGGCGGGGCCACCTCCCGTGAGCTCGAGTCCCAACATCCCCCCGAATCCGTCGAGCGTCGCTGCCGCGACCGCATGGTCGGGATGCGAGGGGAGGCCCGGGTAATGGACGCGACGGATCTCCGGGCGGGTCGATGCCCAGGTGGCGATCGCCATCGCCGACGCATTGCTCCGCTCGACGCGCACGCCCAGGGTCTTGAGGCCGCGCTCGAGGAGCCAGACCGCGAAGGGGTCGGGGGTCTGGCCCCAGAGCATCTCCTTCTGCAGCACGCGATCGATGTACGCGCTCGTGCCGGAGACGACCCCCATCAGCACGTCGTGATGGCCGTTGAGGTACTTGGTCGCCGATTCGATGACGACGTGCGCGCCCTGTTCGATCGGCCGGAAGTTGATCGGGCTCGCGAAGGTCGAGTCGACGACGAGGGTGATCCCGCGCGCCGTGGCGAGCGCCGCCGTGGGACGGATGTCGAGCACGCGGCAGGTGGGGTTCACCGGCGACTCGAGGAAGATCGCCTTCGTCTCGGGGCGGAGCGCCGCCGCGATGGCCGCGCCGTCGAACGGATCGACGAGCGTGATGGTGATCCCGAGCCGGACGAACTCCTCGAAGAAGAGCCGGTGCGTCCCCCCGTAGATGTAGCGGGAGGAGACGAGGTGGTCGCCGGGCTCGAGGAGCGCGAAGAGCGCACACGCCGTCGCCCCCATCCCACTCGCCAGCAGCAGCGACCGCTCCGCGCCCTCGAGCAGCGCGATCCGGCGTTGCACGCGCTCCGCGTTGGGGGTGTTCCCGTAGCGGGTGTAGCGGAGCCCGTCGCCGGTGCCGAGCGCCTGCAGATGGTTGACCGATTGGACGAGTGGCTCGACGACGGCATCGCCGGGGGCGTGGGCCTCGCGGGCCCCGTGGATCGCGAGCGTGGCGCGACCGAGGCCGGTGGCGCGGGACGGCGCGGGACGATCAGGCATCCGTGGCGAGGGCCGAGGTGAGGATGGGGCGTGAGCGCACGTCGTGCTTCACGAGGCGCACGGTCTCGGTGATCGCGAGGCCGGCGAGGTCGCGCACCACGACGAATCCGCGCGGGAGGGTGTGGTCGAGGACCACCGGGGCCAGCTCATGCCGCCGCGGCCCGTAGACCCAGACGAGCTCGCCCTCGTGGATCAGCCGTTGCTCGGCATCGGTGGGATGCAGGCGGAGCAGGGGGCCGCGCTCCGCGTCCCCACGGCGCGTCGCGATGAATCCCCCCACCTGCAGCGGCGGGAACCCGCGCGCCATCAGGCGGGCGCCCCCAACGGGGCGAAGGCATCGTCGAGCCGACGGAGCAGGCGCCGGCGGACCAACATCTCGAGCGTGGCCTGGGCCTCCTCGAGCGCGAGCCCCACCGCCTCGGCCGCCTCCTCCACCGCGGCGCCCGCGCGGGTCATCACGCACTCCCAGAGCTGCCGCTCGAGCGCCGAGACCGTCCCCACGAGATGCGTCACGCCGTCGTCGAAGCGTACGACCAGGGCGAGGCCGTGGGTCTCGAGCACCGCCTCGATCGCATCGAGGTGGCCCTCGTTCACGCCGACGAGCACCACGTAGCTCTCCCGGCTCGGGCGCTCGGTGGTCATCGGCAGGACGAGCTTGGCCACGAACTCGTCGGCGCAGCTGCGGTCCAACACCCCGATCTGCGAGAAGTCGAGGATGGCGACCGACCCGTCGGCGAGCGCGGCGATCTGGCGCTCGATCACGGTGCGGACCACCGCGCCGGTGCGCCGGGTGACGAGGTGGTGATGCGCGTCGGGCGCGGCCGCGTCGAGCGCGACGGAGACGTCGATATGGCTCATGGCCGCGGCATCCGGCGGGGGATGATCACGTTGATCTGCGCACCCGGGAAGGGCGGGAGACCTCCCTGCAGCGGGACATCCTCGTCCCACTCGGGGATGATCGGCGCGATGCGGGCCGTCCCGCTGCGCACGGTGAGCTTGCCGTCGATGCGGTGCACCCAGCCCCGCATCCCCTTGATGCCCTGGCCCCGGCCCGGGTCGGCGAAGCGGCTCACGCCCTGGATCACGGCGGCCTCGAGCGCGGCGGGGTCATCCCACCGGTCGGCGAGGGCGCGCGCGCGGCTCCCCTCGAGCGAGGCGCGGAACCCCATCCCCGCGTCGCAGACCGCGATCTGCACCACATCGCGGCCCACCCGGCGCTTGGACCAGTTGTAGCGCTGGACCATCACCCACCCGCCGCGCCCCGCATGCTCGATGATGTTCGACGCCGCCTCGGAGAGCGTCATGCTGAACCCCATCGTCGACCGCGGCTCGAGGTCGAGCGTCGCGTTGAGGATGTGCTGCGCCTTCTCCTGGATCCGTCGGACGATCGCCTGCACGTCGTCGTTGCCGTTGACGGGCGTCACCTCGAGGAGCACATCGGAGTCCCCGCTCGCGGCGCGCTTCGGGACCGCGCCGCGGATCGTGAAGAGCGTCTCGGCGTGGCGGAAGAACTGTGCCCGCGCCCAGTAGCTCAACGTCTGCTCGTCCTCCGGGGGCGCGAAGTCCGGGCGCTCCGCCCGCGACTGGGCGAGGCAGAGGAGCGCGGTGAGACCGTAGGGCGTCGCGAAGCGGCAGTGCCGTGCGTCGACGAGCAGCTTCGCGTCGGCGGGGACCGCGGCGAGCTGCTCGATCACCGATTCGAACTGCGCCTCGTCGAGCGAGGCTGGGACGGTGAGGACGGCGGTCACGAGCTGTGCAGTTCTCCGCGGAGGTGGTGGGCGAGTCCGGTGGCGCCTCGATGCTCCACGTTCCGCGCGGCCGCATCGTTGGCGCGGCGGAGCGCCACGTCCATAATATCTCCCGCCAGGAGCCGCGCGAAATAGGTCGCGCCCCAGACGTCGCCGCACCCCGTGGGGTCGCCCGGCGCCTCGGTCCGGAGGGGGCTCGCCGGGACGCGCGCCGTCCGCAGGGCGCCCGCGCCCGCCCGCCCCTCGCGGGCCGGCGTGAGCCCGCCCTCGGTGCCCGGCGCGGCGAAGTACACCACCCCCTGCTTCCCGAGCGTCACGAGGAGATGGCGCACCCCCGCCCCCATCGCGGTCGCCGCCAGCGCGAGCCCATCGGGGGCGAGCATCGCGAGCTCATCCTCGTTGACCTGCAGGTAATCGAAGCAGGCGCACCACGCCGCCACCTCCGGCAACGGGCGGTAGTGCCGATGCCCATCGTGCGCCATCCCGAGGAGGAGGGAATGGAGGTCACAATAGATGGGCCCCCGGAAATGCTGCCGGATGAGCTGCGCCGTCGCGAGGTCGAGCTCGAACCCGCTGATCAGGTTGATGTAGAGCGCATCGAGGTCGCGGAGCAATGGCTGGAGCCCCGCCCAACTCCACGGGGGCACGCCCCCCATCAGACACTCGCTCCGCCGCTCGTCGGAGTGATAGCGGAGCGTGACGCGATTGTTCGGATGCGGCACCTCGATCGGGAGCGCGTCGGGGGCGGCATGGCGTAAGGTGCCCACGAAACGCCGCGCCTGCGGGGCGAGGTCGTACCCGACCTTCGCGAGCGGGACGAGCTCCCACCCCTCCGGCAGCGCGGCGTCGGCGGCGCTCAGCGCGTAGGTGATCCCGCCCCACTCCTCCACCGGGGCCGAGCGCACGTCGCGCCCATGGATCACGTCCCAGACGAAGCTGCCCAGGATGCCGAGGCGCTTCGGGCGGGGGGCGTCCGAAGCGGCGGACGTCATGTCAGGCCGTGCCGCTGCGCGAAGGTCGCGATCGCCCCGATGACGCCGGCGTTCCCCTCGAGGGTCCCGGGGACGATCCGACAGGCCTCGACCGCCGGCGTGAAGGCCCGCCGACGCACCTCGGCGCGGAGCGGCTCGAAAAGCGCGTCCCCCGCCTGCGTCACCCCGCCGGCGAGGACCACCACCTCGGGATTGAAGATGTTGAGGAAGTTCGCGACACCGATCCCGAGGAAGGTCGCCGTGTCACGCACCACATGCCCCGCGACGGCGTCCCCGCGCTGCTCGGCGGCATAGACCGTCGCCGCGGTGATGCGGCGGAGATCCCCGTCGACGAGCTCGGGGAGGATCGACTGCTCCCCACCGGCGAGGGCCTCGCGCGCACGTTCGGCGATCGCCGGCCCGGAGGCGTAGGCCTCGAGACAGCCGTAGTTGCCGCACCCACAACGGCGGCCTGTCGCGTCGATCGAGGTGTGGCCCAACTCCCCCGCGGCATCGCTCGCCCCATGGAAGAGCGCGCCGTTCAGGATGATCCCGCCGCCGATCCCCGTCCCGATGGTCAACCCGATCACATGGCGGGCGCCGCGCGCGGCGCCGACCCACCAATAGCCGCAGGT
>CAXRBM010000036.1:0-3321 GCA_964228675.1 Gemmatimonadaceae bacterium | reverse complement strand
GGCCTTTGCGAACACGCCGTCACGTGAGAGGATGTCGAGCGTCGTGAGCCCCGCGACCATCGCGACCGGGTTCCCGCTCAACGTCCCCGCCTGATACATCGTCCCCGCCGGCGCGACCTGTGCCATGAGATCGGCACGCCCACCATAGGCGCCCACCGGCATCCCACCACCGATCACCTTGCCGAGTGTGGTGAGATCGGGCATCACGCCGAAGCGCGCCTGCGCCCCGCCCATCGCCACGCGGAACCCCGTCATCACCTCGTCGAAGATCAGCACGGTAGCGTGCTTCGTGCAGAGCGCACGCAGTCCCTCGAGGAAGCCCGGGTTCGGACGGATGAACCCGGCGTTCCCCACCACCGGTTCGACGATCACCGCGGCGATCCCCTCGCGATGCGCATCGAACATCCGCTCCACCGCACCGAGGTCGTTGTACGGCGCGGTGAGCGTATCCGCCGCAGTCCCTGGCGTGACACCAGGCGAATCGGGGAGCCCGAGCGTCGCGACGCCGGACCCCGCGGCCACGAGGAAGGCATCGCCATGCCCGTGATAGCACCCTTCGAACTTGAGGATCTTCGCGCGACCGGTCGCCGCGCGCGCGAGGCGCACCGCGCTCATCGTCGCCTCGGTCCCGCTCGAGACGAAGCGCACCATCTCGATCGACGGTACCAGCGCGATGATCCGCTCGGCGAGATCGGCCTCGAGCGCACAGGGCGCGCCGAAGCTCATCCCCGTGCTCACCTGCCGCTGCACCGCCTCCACGACCTCAGGATGCGCATGGCCGAGGATCATCGGGCCCCACGAGAGGACGAAGTCCACGTAACGCTGGCCGTCGGCATCCCACATGTACGGCCCCTGCGCCCGTGCGATGAAGCGCGGCGTGCCACCGACCGAACGGAAGGCGCGGACCGGGCTGCTCACCCCGCCGGGCATCACCGAGCGGGCGCGCGCGAAGAGCGCCTCCGACTGCGACGTGCCCGGCGTTCCCGCGTTCGGCGCCGATGCGCTGGGCGAGGTCATTCCGCCGTGGACAGCCATCGCGCGACCTCCTTCGCATAGTAGGTGATCACCTGATCGGCGCCGGCGCGACGGATCGCGACGAGCGACTCGATCGCGGCACGCGGCTCGTCGAGCCACCCGCGCTCTGAGGCCGCCTTGAGCATCGCGTACTCCCCACTCACCTGGTAGGCCACGAGGGGATGCGGGAAGGCATCGCGTACCTGCCGGATGATGTCGAGCGCACTGCCTGCGGGCTTCACCATCAACAGATCCGCACCCTCGTCCACATCGAGCTGTACCTCGACCAGCGCCTCGCGGGCATTCGCCGGATCCATCTGATAGGCGCGACGATCGCCGAAGGCGGGGGTACTCTCCGCCGCGCCACGGAACGGACCGTAGAAGGCCGACGCATGCTTCGCGGCGTAGCTCAAGATCGGGGTGTCGATGAACCCCGCGACATCGAGCGCGCTGCGGATCGCGGCGACCTGGCCATCCATCATCGCACTTGGCGCCACGATATCCGCCCCGGCAGCGGCATAGGCAACGGCGGTGCGGCCGAGGATCGGGAGGGTCGCGTCGTTGTCGACGACCCCTGATTGGTCGTGCACGACCCCACAGTGGCCGTGCGCGGTGTACTCGCAGAGACAGACATCGGCGATCACGAGGAGTCCTGGCGCGAGCCGCTTCAACTCACGAATCGCCTTTGGCACCGGTCCCTGTGGATCCCATGCGCCCGCGCCGGTGGCGTCCTTCCGCGTGGGGATCCCGAAGAGCAGGACACTGCGGATCCCGAGCGGGAGGATCTCCCGTATCTCCCCCTCGAGCTGATCGACGGAGCGTTGCGCATGCCCCGGCATCGTCTCGATCGGCTTCTGGATGCCGGTGCCCTCAACGATGAAGAGCGGGTGGATCAACTGCGACACATCCAGCGTTGTCTCGCGCACGAAGGCCCGAAGCGCTGGGGTGCGTCGTGTGCGGCGCGGCCGCAGGCCATGGAGCGGCGCGTCAGTCGAGGGGTGATCGGTCATGCGGATGGGAGGCAGAGGGGGGAGGCGGACATCTGGTCAGACCGCCATCGATCGAGGCGTGAGGGAGCGCAGGAGCGCATCGACGAGCCCAGCATCATCATGCGTGGCTGCGACCGCGTCGACTGGAAGGCCAGCCGAGCGAGCAGCCTCTGCGGTCACCGGGCCGATGCAGACGATCAACGGACGTGTCCCTGCATCGAGGGAATCGAGGCCGATGCCGGCGGCGGAGAGCCCCTCGGCCACATGCCGCACCGTGGACCCGCTCGTGAAGGTGATCGCATCGATGTGTCCATCGCGCAGGATCTCGACGACGCCGAGCGAGCCGGCATCGGAGACGGTACGATAGGCGATCGGTGCGGTGACCATCGCCTTCCGCGCGAGCAATCCATCATGCATCGCGGGGCCGGCGAGATCCCCATGCGGCCAGAGCACCGATTCCCCAGGGGCGATCGGGAGTTCGCGCCCAAGCACCTCGCCGAGCGCCCGTGTCGGGACGAAGGCCACCTGTGCCCCCACGTCCTCGAGCGCCCGCGCCGTGCCGGCGCCGACGGCGGCGATACGGAGACGTGCGGGCCAGGCGAGGCCAAGGGAGAGACGTGCCTCATTCAGCGCACTGACGGCGTTCCCACTCGTGCAGACCAGCCAATCGAAGGAGTCGAGGTGATGCACCGCCTCGAAGAGCGGGGTGAGATCCTCTGGCGGCAGCAGACGGATCGCCGGCGCGGCGACGGGGATCGCCCCGAGCGCGCGCAACGTCTCCAACAGCCCCGCACTCTGCTGTGCGGAGCGGGTGACGACGATACGTCGCCCGAGGAGGGGGCGATCACCCATGCGTCGGGGATGGCGGTGCGCCGCTCGACTGCGCGAGCGCCTCGGCGAGCAAGGTCGCGCCGCCGTCGCGCTCCAACGCGGCCGCAGCACGCTTGCCGATCGTCACGGCGTCGGCGATCGCCCCGTGCTCCTGCACACGCACCAGGCGGCCATCCGGCGCGCCAACGAGCGCGGTCATCGTCAGCGTACTGCCAGCGAGTGTGGCGAAGCCGGCGAGCGGCGCATTGCACCCCGCGCCCATCGCGGCCAGGAAGGCGCGCTCCGCCTCCGCGCACCGACGGCTCGGCAGATGGTCGAGCGCGGCGCAGAGCCCCTGGGCCTCCACGTCGTCCGCGTGCGTCTCCACCGCGAGGATCCCCTGCGCGACGGCGGGAAGCATCCGGTCGGGGTCGAGGTACTCCGTGACGACGCCGTCCCACCCGAGGCGCGCGAGGCCCGCCGCGGCCAAGACGATCGCGTCGTAGTC
>CAXRBM010000035.1:0-2249 GCA_964228675.1 Gemmatimonadaceae bacterium | reverse complement strand
CTTCATGCCAGACGCCCGTCCGCTCGACGCGTGCTCAGGACCAACGGAGATCGTGCCGCGAGAGCGGCAGCGACCGCACGCGCTTCCCGGTGGCGGCGAAGATCGCATTGGTGAGCGCGGGGATCACCGGCGGGAGCGCGGGCTCCCCCATCCCCGTCGGCGGGAAGTCGGTCGTGCGGAAGTGCACCTCGACCGGTGGCGCCTCGGTGATCCGCAGGAGCTCGAAGTCGTTGAAGTTCCCCTGCGCCACACGGCCGCCCTCGATGGTGATCTCCTGCTTGAACGCCTCCCCGAGCCCATCGAGCACCGAGCCCTGCACCTGCTGCTCCGCGCCGCTCGGGTTGATGATCGTGCTGCCGACATCGCCGGCGGCCCAGACCTTCACGACCTTCACGTCGCCGCTCTTGCTGACCCGTACCTCCGCCACATGGGCGAAGTACCCGCGATGACTGAAGTGGAAGCCGACCCCCATCCCGCTCCCCTTGGGCAGCGTGCGCTTCCCCCACCCCGACTTCTCGGCGACGAGGTCGAGCACCCCGAGCATGCGCGAGGGATCCATCACGCCGGCGGGCATCGCCCCGCCCTCCGGCTTCTGCACCTGCTGGAGGAGCTGGCGCCGCATCGCGATGGGATCCTTCCCGGCCGCATGCGCGAGCTCGTCGATGAACGACTGGAAGACGAAGGCGATCGCGTTGCTGGTCGGGGCACGGAGTGCACCGGTCGGGACCCCGAGGGGGATCACCGAGCTCCCGAGGGAGAAGTGCGGGACGAAGAGAGCAGGGAACTCCGTGGGCTGGATCCCAGCCGAGGGCGCGAAGCGCTCCCCTTCACCGAAGGTGACGAAGTGATCGCTCCAGCCGATGATGCGGCCGTCGGCATCGAGCGCGCCGCGGAGCCCATGCCATCCGGCGGGACGATAGAAGTCGTGGCGGATGTCATCCTCACGGCTCCAGGTGAGCTTCACCGGGACCCCGGCCTGCTTGGCGATCGCGGCGGCCTCGACCATGTAGTCGTTGTTGAGGCGGCGGCCGAAGCCGCCCCCGCCGCGCACCTGATGCACCGTGATCGCGGTCGGCGCGATGCCGAGTGTGGTCGCGACGAGCTGCCGTCCATTCTCCGGGGTCTGGCTCGGCGCCCAGATCTCCATCGCGCCGTTGGTGAAGCGCGCGGTGCAGGTCTGCGGCTCCATCGTCGCGTGGGCGAGGAAGGGGTATTCGTAGCGCGCCTCGACGACCTTCGCGGCGCGGGCGAAGGCGGCGTTCAGATCGCCCTCGCTGCGGAGGATGCGGGCGGGTGCCCCGGCGAGCATCGACTCCGCCTTGGAGGAGAAGTCGGCGGAGCTCTGCGACGCGGTGGGGTGTGCGGCCCAGCTCACGCGGAGCCGGCGGCGCGCGGCCTGCGCATGCCAGGTGGTATCGGCGAGGATCGCGACACCCGGCATGAGGCCGTTGAGGGCGGTGCCGCCCTCGAGCACGAAGACCTGTCGCACGCCGGGGGCCGCCTTCACCTCGTCGAGATTCGCGCGCACGACCTTCGCACCGAAGACCGGGGCCTTCTCATAGATCGCGTGCAGCATCCCCGGCATGGTCATATCGATCGCGAAGATAGGTGCGCCACGGACGATCTTCGCGTTGTCGACGTTCGGGGTCCGGCGGCCGATGATGCGGAAGGTCGCGGGATCTTTGAGGGGGACCGAGGCGGGGTCGGGGACCGGGAGCGCGGCGGCCGCGGTCGCGAGCGCGCCGTAGGTGAGTCGACGGCCAGATGCCTTGTGGATGACGACGCCGGGTTCCGTCGTGCACTCGCCGACGGGAACCTTCCATTGTTGGGCTGCGGCGGCGACCATCAGCTGGCGCCCGACGGCGCCGGCGCGCCGGAGCGGTTCCCACTGGGTCGGCGTCGCGGTGCTCCCGCCCTCGAACTGCCGTCCGTACTTCGCCTCATCGAGCGGCGCCTGTTCGATCGCGATCGCCTTCCACTCGACATCGAGTTCTTCGGCGATCAGCATCGGGAGCATCGTCTTGATCCCCTGACCCGTCTCCGGGTTCTTGGCGACGATCGTGATCGCGCCCTCGGGGGTGATGCGGATGAAGGCGTTCGGGGTGAATGGGGTGTTCGCCCCCGCGGTCGGCTCAGCGGCCCAGAGGGGCGCAGCGCCATCGAGATCGATCAGCGTGCCGATGAGGAGGCCACCGCCGGCGAGGGAGGTGACCCGGAGGAAGGTGCGACGGTCGGTCATGCTCACGCCT
>CAXRBM010000034.1:0-14586 GCA_964228675.1 Gemmatimonadaceae bacterium | reverse complement strand
GGGATCATCCCGGGCCGCATCTGCACCCCGGGCCCCGTCGGCGTGGTCTCGCGCTCGGGCACGCTCACGTATGAGGTGGTCCACCAGCTGACGCGCGCGGGGATCGGACAGACGACCTGCGTCGGGATCGGCGGCGACCCGATCAACGGGACCAACTTCATCGACTGCCTCGCGGCGTTCGAGAAGGATCCGGCCACGAAGGCGATCGCGATGATGGGGGAGATCGGCGGGACCGATGAGCAGGAGGCCGCCGAGTTCATCCGCACGCAGATGAAGAAGCCGGTGGTCGGCTTCATCGCGGGGCAGACCGCTCCGCCAGGCCGCCGGATGGGCCACGCCGGCGCGATCATCTCGGGCTCGTCCGGGACCGCGCAGGAGAAGCTCGAGGCCTTCGCCGCCGCCGGGATGGGGATCGCGAAGCGCCCGATCGACTTCGTGGAACTCATCAAGGCGCGTCTCTAGTTCGTCTGGTAGAACCTCCGCTCACTCACCTCTCAACACGACCCTCCGATGCTTGACTATACGTTCTCGATCATCAAGCCCGACGCCTTCAACTCCGGCAAGGCGGGGAAGATCCTGGCCCACCTCGAGGGGCAGGGCTTCACCCTCAAGGCGTGCCGGGTGATCCACATGACCAAGCGGCAGGCGGAGGAGTTCTACGCCGTGCACCGCGGCCGTCCCTTCTTCGGGGAGCTCGTCGAGTTCATGAGCTCGGCCCCCTGCATGCCGTTCATCCTCGCGAAGGCCGGCGCGGTGCATGCGCTCCGTGACGCCATCGGCGCGACGGATCCGGCGGAGGCCGCGGCCGGCACGGTCCGGAAGCTCTACGCCGAGTCCAAGGGGCGGAACGCGATCCATGCCTCGGATTCCGACGAGAATGCGGTGCGGGAGAGCCGCTTCTTCTTCACCGAGGCCGAGGTCGTCTGATTGCAGGCCTAAGTGCCTGTCAGACCGTAGGTTGGGCCCTTGCTTCGGCAGGGGCCTTTTCGTTATGATTCAATGCTATGCTGTCGTTTCCCGTCCGCGTGCTGTCGCAGGGGGCTGTTCAGGTCGATGGCGACCTCGCTTCCGACGACCCGGTCTGGCTGGAGGGCGACAGTCGTCCCGTGCGGGGCGTCCATGTCAACGGGCGCATCAGCGGGGCGGGCAGCGGGCGGTTCTACTTCAGTGGGGCCCTCTCGGGGGTCGCCGGTGGGGAGTGCCGTCGGTGCCTCGCGCCGGTGGAGATCGCGGTGCAGTCGGATCTGCATGCCATCTTCGCCGATGCGAGTGACGAGAATGCCGATGAACCCGATGTGCTCCCGTTGGGCGAGGGAGGGCTGACGGTCGATCTGCGTCCCGCGGTCCGCGAACAGTGGGTGCTCGAGACCGCGGTCCTCCCGTTGTGCCGGCCCGAGTGTCTCGGGCTCTGTCCGACGTGCGGGGCCGACCGGAACACGAGCCCCTGCGCTTGCAGTCTGTCCTGATCCATGTCCCTTAGCCGATAGGTTCCTCCGATGGCCGTCCCGAAGCGTCGCACCTCCAAGCGCAAGAAGCGCGCCCGCAACACCCACAAGGTCGCCCCGGCGATCAACATCCAGGCGTGCCCGAAGTGCGGCGCGATGAAGCGCCCGCACCATGTGTGCGAGGATTGCGGCTTCTACGCCGGCACACAGCGCGTCGCGGCTCGCGACGCGTAAGCCATGGCGCGGATCGCGCTGGACGTCATGGGGGGCGATCATGCCCCCGAAGCGCCCGTCGCCGCCGCGCTGCTCGCTGCGCAGGAGCTCGCGCCGTCGCATGAGCTGCAGCTCGTCGGCCGCGAGGCCGTCATCCGTGAGGAACTGAGCCGCCAGCTCGTCGGCGCCACGCCCCTCCTGCGCGAGGCCGTCTCCCAGTTCGCCGTCATCGACGCCCCCGAGGTGATCGAGATGACGGACAAGCCCTCCGTCGCCATCCGCGGCAAGCCCAACTCCTCGATGGCGGTTGGCCTTCGGCTCCAAGCCGATGGGCAGTCGGATGCCTTCGTCTCGGCGGGGAACACCGGGGCCCAGATGGCGGCCTCGACCTTCATCCTGCGGCTCCACGAGGGGCTCTCGCGCCCCGCGATCGCGACGGTCCTCCCGACCGCGCGGCAGCCCGTCGTGATGCTCGACGCCGGGGCCAATGTCGATTGTGCCGCCGCCGAGCTCGTGCAGTTCGCCCGCCTCGGGCATGTCTTCGCCAAGGACATCCTCGGTCGCTCGACGCCCGCCGTCGGCCTCCTCTCGATCGGTGAGGAAGCGGAGAAGGGGAATGCCGCCGTGAAGGAGGCGCATCAGGCGCTCCTCGCTGCCGGCCTCCAATTCATCGGCAACGTCGAAGGGCGTGACATCCCGATGGGGGCCTGTGATCGTGGCCCGATCGACGTCGTGGTCTGCGACGGCTTCACCGGGAACGTCCTCCTCAAGTTCTACGAATCGGTCGCCCCGATGATGTACGGCCTGCTCAAGCAGGTCGGCGTCACCAAGGAGCAGTTCGGGATGGCGATGCAGTCGCTCGACTACGCCAAGTACGGCGGCGCCCCGCTCCTCGGCGTGAAGGGGGTGAGCATCATCTGCCATGGGAAATCGAGCCCCGAGGCGATCAAGAACGGGATCCTAGCGGGGCTCCGGGCCTTCGAGTCCGAGATGAGCCGGCACGTCGGCGAACAGCTCGGCGCATGAAGCGCCCCGTCGCGATGCTCGCGGCGACCGCGCATGCGGTGCCGAAGCGGGTCTTCACCAACGACGACTTCGCGTCGATCGGAGTGGAGACCTCCGACGAATGGATCCGCGAGCGCACCGGGATCGGGCAGCGCTACATCGCCGGCGAGGGGGAGACCCTCACCTCGCTCTGCACCGAGGCGGCGCGCCAGGCGATGGCGATGGCCGGCGTCACGGCCGCCGAGCTCGATCTCATCATCCTCGGCACCGCGAGCCCGGATCGGCTCCTGCCCGCGACGGCGGTCGAGGTCCAAGCGGCGCTCGGGGCCTCGCGTGCGGCGGCGTTCGATCTCGATGCCGCCTGTTCAGGGTGGCTCTATAGCTGTCAGGTCGCGGAAGGGTTGATCGCCACCGGGAGCTACGAGACCATCCTCGTGATCGGCGGCGAGGTCCTCTCGCGCATCATCAACTGGAAGGATCGCAACACCTGCGTCCTCTTCGGCGATGGCGCGGGCGCGACGATCATCCGGCGCAGCACCAAGCAGCGTGGGATCCTCTCGGCGTATATGCGCTCCGACGGCACCTTGGCCGATCTCCTCCAGCGGCCCAAGGGCGCTGGCGCCTGCCCGATGACGAACGAGATCCTCGCGGAGGGATCGCACTTCATCACGATGGCGGGGCGCGAGGTCTTCAAGAACGCGGTCCGGTCGATGGCGGACGCGGCGGATCGGGCGCTCGATGGGGCGAAGCTCTCCTCGACCGACGTCGATCTGCTCATCCCGCATCAGGCGAACATCCGCATCATCGAGGCGACCGCGAAGCACGCGAACATCCCGATGGAGAAGGTGTTCGTGAACGTCGATCGTTACGGGAACACCTCGGCGGCGTCGATCCCGATCGCGCTCAGCGAGGCGCAGGCGCAGGGGCGGGTGAAGGAGGGCTCGACGGTGATGTTCGTCGCCTTCGGCGCGGGCTTCACCTGGGGTTCGATGATCGTCCGGTTCTAGCCGATGTTCTTCCTCCTCTTTCCCGGTCAGGGCTCGCAGAAGCCCGGGATGGCCAAGGATCTCGTCGAGGCGTATCCGGCGGCTCGTGCGACCTTTGCCGCGGTCGATGCCGCCCTCGGCACCTCCCTCAGCACCCTCTGCTTCGCCGGGCCGGCCGAGGAGCTGACGCTCACCCACAATGCGCAGCCGGCGCTGCTGGCGCATGGCGCGGCGGTCTGGGCCACGGTGCAGGGGCATCTCGCGGGGCGGGTGGTCGGGGCGGCGGGGCACTCGCTTGGCGAGTTCACGGCGTATCAGGCGGCGGGATCACTCGGGCTCGACGATTCGGTGCGGCTCGTCCGCACGCGCGGTGAGCTCATGTACCGCACCGGGGTCGAACGTCCTGGCGCGATGGCGGCGATCCTCGGGACCCTCACGACGCCGATCGGCGAGATCTGTCAGGCGGCCTCCGCGCATGGGATCTGCGTGCCGGCGAACTTCAATGCCGACGAGCAGATCGTGATCTCGGGTGAGGTCGCGGCGGTGGAGGCGGCCATGGAGGGGGCCAAGGCGGCGGGGGCCAAGCGGGCGCTGCGGCTCCCGGTGAGCGGGGCCTTCCACAGCCCGCTGATGCAGCCCGCTCAGGCGGGACTCGCGTCGGCGATCGACGCGGCGGCCTGGCACGCCCCGCGCTTCCCAGTCTGGAGCAATGTGACCACCGAAGCGGTGACCGATGTCGCGACCGCGCGCCAACTCCTCGTCCGGCAGCTCACCTCACCGGTCCGGTGGGTCGAGCAGGTGCGGGCGATCGCGGCCACGCATCCGGGGGTCACCTTCGTCGAGATGGGCCCGGGGGCGGTGCTGACCGGCCTCGTGAAGCGTCTCGCTCCGGGGTGTCAGTATCTGACCTGCGGCACCGCGGCCGAGGTCGAGGCGCTCCTGCAGCTCTGATCCCAGCCGGGGCGTCTTCCGCCCCGTCGTGCTCACCCTCCACCGGACGGTACATGGCACTCCCCATCGATCTCACTGGCAAGGTCGCGCTCGTCACCGGCTCCACGCGCGGGATCGGGCGCACGATCGCGAAGACGCTGGTCGACGCCGGAGCGAAGGTCGCCGTGGTGGGGCGCGATCTGGTGAAGGCGGAACAGGTGGCGGAGGCGTTGGGGGAGGCCCGTGGCTTCGCCTGCGATGTGGCCGATCCCGCCTCGGTGACGATGCTCGTGCAGACGGTGGAGGACGCCTTCGGTTCGCTGGATATCCTCGTGAACAATGCGGGGATCACACGTGACAACCTCATGCTCCGGATGAAGGATGAGGATTGGGACGCGGTGCTCGATACGAACCTGCGGTCGGCCTTCGTGGCGATCCGGGCCGCGCAGCGCGGGATGATGAAGCGGCGCTGGGGGCGGATCATCAACATCGCCTCGGTCGTGGGGATCTTTGGGAACAAGGGGCAGGCGAACTATGCGGCCAGCAAGGCGGGGATGATCGGCCTCAGCAAGTCGGTGGCGAAGGAGCTGGCCAGCCGGAACATCCTCTGCAACGTGGTCGCGCCGGGGTTCATCACCAGCGATATGACCGATGCCATGACCCCGCAGGCGGTCGAGGCCCTCGCGGCGCAGATCCCGCTGGAGCGGTTCGGGGCGGCCCAGGATGTGGCGGGCGTGGTGGCCGTCCTCGCCTCGGAGCATGCGGCGTACATCACTGGGCAGGTCCTCGCCGTGGATGGTGGTCTGGCGATGTGAACCGGGCGCGAATTCCGTGCCGTTGCCCCCTGTCAAATCGTTATATTTCTGGGCCGTCGGAGCGACTTCCGGCGGCCCTCGTGGTTCCACCCTCTTGGAGTTCTCGACGCATGGCAGATCATACTGCGAAGGTGAAGGACATCATCGAGAAGGAGCTCGGGGTCGAGCGTGAGAAGCTGACCGACGGCGCCAGCTTCATCGACGATCTCGGGGCCGACTCGCTCGACATCGTCGAGCTCGTCATGGAGTTCGAGAAGGAGTTCAACATCGACATCCCCGACGAGGATGCCGAGAAGTTGAAGACGGTCGGTGACGCCATCGGCTACCTGAACGCCAAGCTCGCCGGCTGAGATGGCGGGTCTGCGTCGCCGGGTGGTCCTCACGGGGGCCGGATGTCTGACCTCCGTCGGGAACGACGTGGCCTCCACGTGGGCGGCGCTGCTCGAGGGCCGCTCCGGGGGTGGGCCGATCACCCGGTTCGACGCGTCGGGCTTCAAGGTCCGGTTCGCGCATGAGGTGAAGGGGTTCGACATCGGCGCGTACATGGACCGCAAGGAGGCCAAGCGCGCCGACCGCTACACGCAGTACGCGATGGCCGCCGCGGTGCAGGCCATGCGCGATGCCGGGCTCGGAGAGGGAGCTGGGTACGACCCGGATCGTCTCGGCGTGATCATCGGCTCGGGGATCGGCGGGATCGAGACCTTCGAGGCGCAGCACACGGTGCTCATGCAGGATGGGCCCGGGCGCATCTCCCCCTTCTTCGTCCCGATGTTCATCGGCGACATCGCGGCCGGCGTGGTCTCGATGCGCTTCCAGGCGAAGGGCCCCAACTACGCGACCCAGTCGGCCTGCGCCTCCAGTGCGCATGCGATCGGGGATGCCTTTCGGTTGATCGCCTACGGCGACGCCGACCTCATGATCGCCGGTGGGGCGGAGGCCGCGGTCTCGCCGATGGCGATCGGCGGCTTCGCGAACATGCAGGCGCTCTCCACGCGCAACGAGTCGCCGGAGACGGCCTCACGCCCCTTCGACCAGACGCGCGACGGCTTCGTGCTCGGCGAGGGTTCGGGGGTCGTGATCCTCGAGGAGCTGGAGCATGCGCGGGCGCGCGGCGCGCCGATCTACTGCGAGGTCATGGGCTACGGTGCCACGGGGGACGCCTACCATCTCACCGGGCAGCCGGAGGATCACGCTGGCCTCCAGCGCGCGATGCGTCGCGCCCTCGAGGATGCGGGGCTCGCGCCGTCCGATGTGCAGTATGTGAACGCGCACGGCACCTCGACGCCGCTCAACGACTCGAACGAGATCCGCGCCATCAAGGCGGTTTTCGGACCGCACGCCACGGGACTGAACGTCAGCTCGACCAAGTCGAGCACGGGGCACATGCTCGGCGCGGCCGGGGCGGTCGAGGCGATCTTCTCCGCGCTCGCGATCCGCCACGGGATCATCCCGCCGACGATCAACCTCCAGACCCCGGATCCCGAGTGCGACCTCGACTGCACGGCGAACACGCCGGTGCGTCGTGAGGTGCACGCGGTGCTCTCGAACTCCTCTGGCTTCGGCGGGCACAACGCCAGCATCGCGCTGCGCCGCCTGATCGGATGAAGCGATGAGCGCGGTGGCGACGGGTCTCCCACTCCCCCTCGCGCGCCTCTCGGACCCGGCCGTCCGTCGGGTCGCCGAGCAGATCGCGGCAGGGGAACGGCTCTCGACTGCCGACGGGTTGGCCCTCTTCCGCTCGACGGATCTCACGGGGATCGGCCTCCTTGCCGATGCGGTGAATCGGGCCAAGCATGGCGATGTGGTGACCTTCGCCGCGAACCAGCACATAAACCCGACCAACATCTGCACCCTGCGCACCACCTGCGTCTTCTGCGGCTATGCCCGGCTGCCGAAGGAGGAGGGGGCCTATCGCTACACCCTCGATCAGGTGCTGCAGGAGGCGCGGACGGGGAATGGTGGGATGACGCGCGAGTTCCACATCGTCGGTGGGCTCGACATGAAGGCAGGGCTCGCCTACTACCAGGAGATCTTCCGCGCGCTGAAGGCCGAGATGCCGCACGTGCACATCAAGGCGCTGACGGCCGTCGAGATCGCGCACATCGCGCGGATCGAGAAGATGAGCTGGGCCGAGGTCCTGAGCGCGCTCAAGGACGCAGGGCTCGACACGCTCCCTGGCGGCGGTGCCGAGACCTTCAGCGCCGCGGTGCGGGAGGAGATCGCCAACAAGAAGCTGGGGGCGGCCGACTACATCGGCGTGCACCGGACGGCGCACGGATTGGGGATTCGCTCGAACTGTACGCTCCTCTATGGGCACATCGAGACGTATGAGGACCGGATCGAGCACATGGCGATGTTGCGCTCGCTGCAGGATGAGACCGGTGGCTTCCTCGCCTTCATCCCGCTCGCCTATCACCCCGACGACAACGTCCTCGGGGAGAAGCTCGGCCGTCGCGGCACCGCCACGTCGGGGGTCGAGGACCTCAAGATGCTCGCGATCGGGCGGCTCTTCCTCGACAACGTCGACCATGTGAAGAGTCATTGGATCATGGTCACGCCGGCGCTCTCGCAGCTCGGGCTGCACTACGGCGTCAATGACCTCGAGGGGACGGTGGTCCGTGAGAAGATCTATCATGCGGTCGGGGCGCAGACGCGGCAGGCGATGTCGCTCGACGAGATCCTCGCGCTGATCCGCGGGGCGGGGAAGATCCCCGCGGAGCGGGACAGCTTCTATCGGATCATCCGGCGCTTCGACGAGCCGGCGGACCAGGCCGCGTGATGCGCGTCGGCCGCATCCCCTACATCAACACCTATCCCGTCTACGGGGCGATCGACCGTGGGCTCGTGCCCTTGGATGCGACGCTGGTCGATGGGGTCCCGACGGCGCTGAATCGGCGGATGGCCGAGGGGTCGCTCGACGTCTCCGTGGTCTCGACGGTGGAATATGCTCGCGACGCGGAGCGCTATCTCCTCCTCCCCGATCTCGCGATCTCCTGCGACGGGCCGGTGCGGAGCGTGCTCCTCTTCTCGAGCGTGCCGGCGGAGTCGCTCGCCGGCCAGCGTGTGCTCGTGAGCCGCAGCTCGATGACCTCAGTGCATCTGCTCGAGCTGCTCTTCACACATGTGTGGAAGGCGGCACCGGTCTTCATCCCGGGCGATGCGGAGGCCGATGCCATCGCACGTGACGGTGGCAATCCCTGCGTGGCCCGCCTCGTGATCGGGGATGCCGCGCTCATGCTGCAGAGCCCGGGCCATCCGCTCGCCGAGGCCCACGGGCGCGCGTATCCGCATGTCTACGACCTCGGCACGGTCTGGCGGGAGTGGACGGGGCTCCCCTTCGTCTTCGCCGTCTGGGTGGCGCAGCGGACCACGCCGGTGGAGCAGGCCTTGGCGGTCCATGCCTCGCTCATCCGTTCACGCGAGTGGGGCGTCCGGCATCTCGACCGCCTCTCTACGCAGGCCGCCGAGGTGACCGGGGTCCCAGTCGCCGAGTGCCGCCGGTACTTCGACGGCCTCGATTGGCGGCTTGGCCTGCGCGACCTCGAGGGGCTCACCGAGTTCTTCCGCCGGCTCGAGCTCGCGGGGAAGGTCCCGAAGGGCCGACTGGCGTTCCTGCCTGCCACGCGGCGCGCTGGGTAGTATTCGAGAGCGTCACCCGCGACACCGTCCATCTCAGCGATCCTGCGCATGTCCTACGAATCCGATCTCCTCGATTACTACACGAAGGCCCCGCTCCTCGAGCTCGGGGCCGACGCCGATGCCGTGCGTCGCCGGCTCCATCCCGAGCCCGTCGTCACGTACATCGTCGATCGGAACATCAACTACACCAACGTCTGTGTCGCTGACTGTGGCTTCTGTGCCTTCTACCGTCGCCCGAAGGATGGCGAGGGGTGGACCCTCAGCTACGAGGAGATCGGCGCGAAGATCGATGAGGTGAAGGTGTTGGGCGGGGTGCAGATCTTGATCCAAGGTGGGCACAACCCGTACATCCCCTTCGAGTGGTACCTCGAGCTCCTCAAGTACATCAAGCGGCACCATTCGATCCATGTGCATGGCTTCTCGCCGAGCGAGGTGGACTTCTGGGCGACGCTCTACCGCATGGATGCGCGGACCGTGATCCAGGAGCTGGTGAAGGCGGGACTCGATTCCATCCCGGGCGGGGGCGGTGAGATCCTCGTGCAGCGCGTGCGCGACAACGTCGCCAAGAAGAAGGCGAGTGCGGACCGCTGGCTCGAGGTGATGGAGATCGCGCATGGCGAAGGGCTCAAGACCTCGTGCACCATGATGTACGGGATCGGCGAGACGATGGCGGAGCGCATCGAGCATCTGCTTCGGCTGAAGGCGGTACAGGACCGCACGAAGGGCTTCACCGCCTTCATCTGCTGGCCGCTCCAGCCGGAGAACACGCCGGAGATGAGCCACATGCCGAAGACCGATGCGGTGGAGTACCTCCGCACGACGGCCTTCGCGCGCACCGTGCTCGACTCGATCCCGAACATCCAGGCGAGCTGGGTGACGATGGGGATGAAGGTCGGCCAGACCGCGCTCCACTACGGGTGCAACGACTTCGGCTCGCTGATGCTCGAGGAGAATGTGGTCTCGGCGGCGAACACCACCTATCGCACGACGACCGACGAGATGGAGCGGCTGATCCGTGAGGCGGGGTTCACGCCGCGGCGGCGGTTCCAGGACTACTCGTTGATCCCGGTGACCCCCGAGACGGTGGCCGCCTGAGCGCCCCGATGTCAGCTCCCATTCGCGTCGGGATCGGCTACGACTCGCACCGCTTCGTGGCGGGGCATGGCGTCTTGCTGGGCGGCGTGCTGATCCCGGCGACGGTGCGGTGCACCGGGCATAGTGATGCTGATCCGGCCTGCCATGCGCTCACCGACGCCCTGCTGGGCGCGGCGGGGCTCGGCGACATCGGCGAGATGTTCCCCGATACGGCCACCGAGAACAAGGACCGCGACAGCATCGAGATGCTCCGTCTCGCCGTGGCGCGCGTGCGCGCGGCGGGGTGGGCCCCGGTGCAGTGCGATCTCACGGTGATCGCGGAGACGCCGAAGGTCGGGGCACATCGGCCGGCGATCCGGGAGCGGCTGGGGGAGGCGCTCGGGATCCCCGCCGCCGATGTGATGATCAAGGGGAAGACCAACGAGGGGATGGGATTCATCGGCCGCGGCGAGGGGATCGCCTGCATGGCCGTCGCGACGCTCGTGCGCCTCACCTCGTAGTCCCATGGAACCGTTCTTCGCGTACTTCGACGGGATCCCCCCCGTCGCGCTCTACGCGTTGATCTTCGTCGCCTCGTATCTCGAGGGACTCCTGCCAATTGTGCCTGGCGACATCGCGACGGCGTTCTTCGCCTTCCTCGCGGCGCGGGCCGGGGGGCTCTTCCCACCGACGATGATCGCCGTCGTGGTCGGGAGTGTGACTGGTGCGCTCACGCTCTGGTATCTGGGCATCCGATTCGGTCCGACCCGTCTGACGCATACGATCGAGGAGATCGGCTTCCAGAAGACGGGCGAAGGGATGGAGGCGGCTGAGGGGAAGGTCGAGGACGCCTATCGGAAGTACGGGTGGATCGCCCTGCTCGTCGCCCGCATGGTACCTGGGCTGCGAGCGGTCGTCCCGGCGGCGGCAGGTGTCCTGCGCATCCCCTTTTGGGAGGTCGCCGCGATCCTCACTGCGGTCTCCATCGTCTGGTATGGGACCATCACCTGGCTCTCATTCCGGATGGGGAGTGATTGGGCGGTGGTCCAGGCCACCGTGACACGGGTGCTACGCGAGATGGGGACGGGTGCATCGATCGTCGCCCTCGTGCTGGTCGGGGTCGGTGGGGTGATCTGGTGGCAGCGTCGCCACCGGCGGTGAGCGGGATGCGCGAGGAGTCGATCGCACGGGCGTTCCTGCTGGAGCGCTTCGATGAGTTCCTCACCCTCGAGCAGGGCAGCAGCGCGCGAACGAACGAGGCCTACGGGCGTGACGTCGCGCGACTCGCGGTCTGGGCCTCGACCAAAGGGGTGGGTGATCCGAGTGCCCTCACCGCGCCGCATCTCCGGGAATTCGTCTACCACCTCAAGGACCTTGGGCTCGCGCCGAGCTCGATGCGTCGGGCGATCTCAGCGATCCGGACCTGGTATCGGTTTCTCCTGGCGGAGGGCGTCGTCGCCGCCGATCCGAGCGACCGGCTCGAGACGCCCCGAAAGTGGCGGACCCTCCCGGAGGTCCTCACGGTCGACGAGGTGGAGCGCCTGATCGGGGCGGTCTCGCTCGACGATCCATTGGCCCTGCGGGACCGCGCGATGCTGGAGCTGGCCTACGGGGCCGGGCTCCGGGTGAGCGAGTGGATCGGGATCGGGACCGCGGATCTGGCTATGGATGACCTGGTGGTCCGGGTCTTCGGCAAGGGAGGGAAGGAGCGGTTGGTCCCGATCGGGCGGCAGGCGGTCGGGGCGCTGGCGATGTACCTACGGGAGCTTCGGCCTCGGCTCGAACAGGGGGCGGGGCAGGGTCGGCTCTTCCTGAATGCCCGCGGGCGGCCACTGAGCCGGATGGGGGCCTGGGGAATCCTGCGGAAGCATGTGAAGGCCTCGGGGATCACCAAGACGGTCACCCCCCACACCCTCCGGCACAGCTTCGCGACCCACCTCCTGGAGGGGGGGGCGGACCTCCGGGCGGTCCAGGAGATGCTCGGCCACGCCGACATCTCGACCACCCAGATCTACACCCACGTGGACCGGGAGCATCTGCGGCAGGTCCACCGACAATTCCACCCCCGCGGCTGAGGGGCTCCCAGAGGGGCGTTCGCTCTTGTAAGTCCGCTCACGGACCATAGATTGCTCTGGCGTGGATTTTGCATCCGCGCGGCCCCTCTCGGTGAGGCCCTCATGAAGGTCCTTGCCGTCATCCCAGCTCGACTGGGCGCGACGCGGCTCCCCCGAAAACCCCTCCGCCCCTTAGGGGGCGCTCCCCTCGTCGTCCGGGTCCTCGAACGGGTCCGCTCGCTCGGGCTCGCTGATGCCGTCGTCGTAGCGACCGAGGCCGAGGAGGTGGCTGCCGTCGTGCGTGCAGCAGGTGGCGAGGGGGTCATCACCTCCGACCAGCATCTCTCCGGCACCGATCGGGTGGCCGAGGTCGCGACCCTCCCCGCCTACGCGGGGTACGAGATCGTGGTCAACGTGCAGGGCGACGAGCCCTTCATGCGGGGCGATGCGATGGCCGGGGCGATCGCGATGGTGCGCGATGGGGGATTCGATCTCGGCACCGCGGCGGGACGTCGTGGCCCGGAGATCCTCGCCGACCCCAACTGCGTGAAGGTCGTGCGAGCGGAGGATGGCCGCGCGCTCTACTTCTCCCGCGCGGCGATCCCGCATCTGCGCGACGCCGAGGATCGGGCGTTGCGTGACACGCTGGTCTTCCAGCACATGGGGATCTACGCCGCGCGACGTGATGCATTGATGCGGTGGGTGGCGTTCCCGCCGCACCCATTGGAGTTGGTCGAGAAACTGGAACAGCTCCGCGCCCTGGCCGGTGGATTGGCCATGGGCGTGGCGATCGTCGAGGCCCCGTCGTGGGGCGAAGTGAACACCGAAGAGGACCTGATGCGGGCCAACACCCATTGGGCTGCCTTGGCAGCCGGAGCCGCCGTATGACGCCGAACCCGACGCAGCAGGCCCCCAAGTACATCTTCGTGACCGGTGGCGTGGTCTCGTCCCTCGGCAAGGGGATCGCGGCCGCCTCGCTCGCGCGGCTCCTCGTCGAGCGCGGGCTGACGGTCACCATGATGAAGCTCGATCCCTATCTCAATGTGGATCCGGGGACGATGTCGCCGTTCCAGCATGGCGAGGTCTTCGTCACCGATGACGGCGCGGAGACCGACCTCGACCTCGGGCACTACGAGCGCTTCATCGATCGCCCGCTCACGCAGGCGAACAACATCACGACGGGCCGGATCTACTCCAACGTCATCACCAAGGAGCGTCGCGGCGAATACCTCGGCTCCACGGTGCAGGTGATCCCGCACATCACCGACGAGATCAAGAGCGCGGTGCGTCGTGTGGCGCCCGGGAACGACGTGGTGGTGGTCGAGGTCGGCGGGACGGTGGGTGACATCGAGTCGCTCCCCTTCCTCGAGGCGATCCGGCAGTTCCGTCATGACGTGGGACGCGAGAATACCGTCTTCATCCATCTCACGCTGGTGCCGTGGATCGCGGCGGCTGGCGAAGTGAAGACCAAGCCCACGCAGCACTCGGTGCGTGACCTGATGGAGATCGGGATCCAGCCCGACATCCTCATCTGCCGCACGGAGCGTCCGCTCGCCGAGGATGTGAAGCGCAAGATCGCGCTCTTCTGTAATGTCGAGTTCGGGGCGGTGATCGAGAGTCCCGACGTCTCGACGATCTATCAGATCCCCCTCGTCTTCCACGAGCAGGGGTTCGACGAGCTCGTCTGCCGTCGCCTCGGGCTCGAGGGGAAGGCGCTCGACCTCTCCGCGTGGCAGGAGATGGTGCGTCGGGTGACGCACCCGGCGCGGAAGGTGCGGATCGCGGTGATCGGCAAGTACACCGACTACGCCGATTCCTACAAGAGCGTGCAGGAGGCGCTGATCCATGGCGGGATCGCCAATGAGGTCGGGGTCGAGATCGCCTGGACCTCGAGTGACCTCTTCACCGATGCCGCGACGAGCCGCGCACTCCTCACCGGGGTCGATGGCATCCTCGTGCCGGGCGGGTTCGGCGTGCGTGGGGTGGAGGGGATGGTGCAGGCGATCCGTGCGGCCCGCGAGGGGAAGATCCCGTTCTTCGGGATCTGTCTTGGGATGCAGGTGGCGATCATCGAGTTCGCCCGGCATGTGGCGGGCCTCGACGATTCCAATTCGAGCGAGTTCGCGCCGGAGTGCGGCCATCCGGTGATCTCCCTCCTCGAATCGCAGCAAGGGGTGCAGGATATGGGCGGCACGATGCGGCTCGGGACCTATCCCTGCCGACTCCGTCCCGGCTCCAAGGCGGCGGAGATCTATGGTCAGCCCGAGATCAGCGAGCGGCATCGGCATCGCTATGAGGTCTCGAATCAGTATCGCGAGCGCTTCCAGCAGCAGGGGATGCGCCTCTCAGGGCTCTCGCCCGATGGGTCGCTCGTCGAGATGATCGAGCTCCCCGACCATCCCTACTTCGTCGCGTGCCAGTTCCA
>CAXRBM010000033.1:0-23957 GCA_964228675.1 Gemmatimonadaceae bacterium | reverse complement strand
TGGTGCCAGTCGGTGTGATCCCCCTCGATCGCATCCTCGGTCGCATAGGCCTCGAGATAGACCAACCCACCGAGCCGGTCGGCGATCGCCGAGAGTCCGGCCCCGAGCTCCCGGTCCGGGACGTACTGGAGGACATCACAGACCACGATCAGGTCGTACGAGGTCGCGAGCCGGACCTCGCCAAGGCTACCGAACGTGCCGCGCCGGATATCTCGCGCTCGACCGAAACGCTCGAGCACATACTCGCTACTCTCCACGCCGGTATAGCGGAGTCCGGGACGCAGGCGACGGAGGTGCGCACGCCAACTCCCCTCCCCGCAGCCGACATCGAGCACCGTGCGGACGGGCCGCTCGAGCAACGATTCCGTGATCCCGAGCACGAGGCGTACCTTTCGCGCGACAGCCTCCGGGGTGATCACCCGCTGCGCCGGGTCGTGATACCAGCGGCGATAATAGTCCGCGTCGTAGCGCTTGGGCGTCGTCATGGCGTGGGGAAACTATTATCCATTCCCTCATGGCGCAGCGACCAGACGTCATCATCATCGGAGCGGGCCTCGCCGGCCTCTCGGCGGCACGGACCCTGCAAGCGCGTGGCGTCCCGAGCCTCGTGTTCGAGGCGAGTGATCGCATCGGCGGACGAGTCGCGACCGATCTCGTCGATGGCTTCCGGATCGATCGCGGGTTCCAGGTGCTCCTCGATTCGTATCCGGAGGCGCGGCACGGGCTCGACCTCTCAGCCCTCGATCTTCGACCCTTCGCCCCAGGGGCCCTGCTCCATCGCGGCGGCGGTCGCTTCGGTCGGATCGGTGATCCGCTTCGTGCGCCGCTCGATGGTGTGCGCTCATTGATGTCGGGCGCCTTCACCCTGGGCGATGCATTCCGTGTGCTCGGGCTTCGCGCCGCGAGTGCCGCCGCGCACGATGCCCCGATGCGCACCGAGGGACCGACCACGCTCGAGGCGCTCCGCGCCCGCGGCTTCTCCGCGCAGGCGATCGAGGCCTTCTTCCGCCCCTTCTTCGGCGGGGTCTTCCTCGACCGTGAGCTCATGCCGGCGCGTCCCTGGTTCGATTTCCTCTTCGGGATGTTCGCCACGGGCCGTGCGACCCTCCCGAGCGAGGGGATGCAGGCGATCCCTGCGCAACTCGCGTCAGCACTTCCATCAGGACACCTTCGGCGAGAGAGCCCAGTGCGCCGGCTCCACGACCGCGCCGTCGAACTCGAGTCCGGTGAGGTGATCGAGGCGGAGACAATCATCCTCGCGACCGATGGCACGGCGGCCGCGCGGCTCCTTCCTGAGCTCAGTGCGCCGGCCTGGTCCGGATGCGTCACGCTCTCATATGCCGCGCCCGACGCACCGATCACGACGCGCCATCTCGCACTCAAGGCACCAGGCGATCCGGGACCGGTGAATCATGTCTGCGTACCGAGCATCGTCGCGCCCAGCTACGCACCGGCGGGTCGCCATCTCGTCTCGGCGACGATCACCGGGTCGCCCAGCGATGTCGACCCGGCACTCGATCGCGCCGCGCGCACGCAGCTCGGTGACTGGTTTGGTGCCGCGGCAGTCGATCGCTGGCAGCTGCTCCGGGTGAGCCGCGTCCCCTTCTCACTTCCGCGCACACTGCTCGGCGAATCCGCCGCGACCGCGGCGGTGCGGCGTGCGACCGGGCTCTATGCCTGCGGCGACCATCTGGAGACCCCGTCCATCAACGGGGCGATGCGGAACGGACGCCGCGTGGCGGACGCAGTGCTCGCCGATCTGGCCGCGCGACGCTGAGTCGCGCGGCCTACGCCCTCACCCCGCGTACATGAAGCCGCACCCCGCCGCCTGCGCGCGGCAGGTGGCGAAGATCCCCGACGGCATCCGGATCACGCCAGGGAGCAGACTCTCCGTCACCATCGCTTTGGCATCCTGACGCGGGATCTTCCGGCGCGACGCGATCTGCGCGGCGAAGTTGTCGAGGGCAAGCGAGCACGCGAGCACGATCACCCCGCGCTTCATGAGGGTGTCGAGCGCCCCATCGGGCCAGGTCAGCGCATGCGTCGCACCGGCGGGGATATTGATGAAGGGATTCCGCTTGGTCGGCTCCCCGGAGACCGGGTCCTTGAGCTTCTCCTTCTCGCCGAAGGCACCATCGGACCAGAGCGCATCCCCCATCACCATCGGGACGGCCGAGTGCCTGATCACAAGGACCGCCGTGAGATCGGCGTCGGTGAGGCCGTGCACCATCTGATAGCCAGACAGGAACGAGCGCGCCTGATGGAGGCACACACCATCCTTGACCTCGGGCGCATCGAAGACGATCCGATATTTCCCGGTGATCCGATCGACCCACGACATGTCCCAATTCCCCTGCACGAGCTCGGCGTCATCGGGCATCGGGGCCATCGCGCCGAGCGGGGATGAGGCCGCGACACCACCAGCGGCGATCAGGGAGGCCTGACGAAGGAAGTCGCGACGCGGAGGCATGGGACGAGGGGTTCGGGTCGAAAAGGGAATCTGCGCCGATGAGGACCACCGGCGCCACCGCGTCCCCTAGCTTTGAGGGGATGTCTACGCGCCCTGCCCCACTCGCTGACCTCCCGCCCCTCCCGATCGACGCGGTCATGGGGCGGATCGTGGCGGCGCTCGAGCAGCAGGGCGCGGCGGTGGTCGTCGCCCCGCCGGGGGCCGGGAAGACGACACGAATCCCGCTCGCACTCCTCGACGCCCCGTGGCGCGGTGAGGGGCGCATCCTCGTGCTCGAGCCGCGGCGACTCGCCGCGCGGGCCGCTGCCACGCAGATGGCGCGGCTCCTCGGCGAGCCGGTCGGCCAGACGGTGGGGTATCGCGTGCGGCACGACAGCAGGGTGAGCGCGCGCACGCGGATCGAGGTCGTGACAGAGGGGATCCTCACGCGGATGGTGCAGGAGGATCCCGGACTCGACGGCGTCGCCGCCCTCTGCTTCGACGAGTTCCATGAGCGGCATCTCACGACCGACCTCGGATTGGCGCTGGCCCTCGAATCGCGCGCCGCCCTCCGTGAGGATCTCCGGTTGGTCGTGATGTCGGCGACGCTCGATCCCGCGCCGGTCGCGACCCAGCTCGGCGACGCGCCGATGATCGTGAGCGAAGGGCGTGCGTTTCCCGTCGAGACGTCATGGCGTCCCGTGCGCGAGGGGATCGCGCTCCCGCTCGCGGTCGCGCAGGCGATCCGCGAACACTGGACCCTCGTCGACGGCGATTGCCTCGTCTTCCTCCCGGGCATCGCGGAGATTCGTCGCACCGAGCAGGCGCTCATCGCATCGCCACCATCAGGCCCGCACCAGGTACAGATCCTCCATGGGTCGCTCGCGCTCGAGGAACAGGACGCGGTGCTCCGTCCGCGTGAGTCGGAGCGGCGCATCATCCTCTCCACCGCGATCGCCGAATCGTCGGTGACGCTCGAGGGGGTGCGGATGGTGGTCGATGCGGGGCGATCACGGGTCCCGCGCTTCGATCCCCGCAGCGGGATGACGCGCCTCGCGACGGTGAAGGTCTCGCAGCAATCGGCGGACCAGCGACGGGGACGCGCGGGACGTGTGGCCCCCGGACTCTGCGTGCGGCTCTGGAGCGAGGGGGAGCATGCGTCATTACCCGTGCGCGCGGTCCCGGAGATCCTCGAATCGGATCTCACCGCGCTCGCGCTCGAGCTCGCCTGCGCCGGGATCACCGATGCCGGCGCGCTCCGGTGGATGGATGCGCCGCCAGCTGGCGCGCTCGCGCGGGGCCGAGCCCTGCTCGCCGACCTCGGAGCGCTGGACTCCTCCGGGCGGGTGACTGCCCATGGTCGTGCGATGGCGGCAATGGGCGTGACGCCGCGGCTCGCGCATCTGGTGCTCGCCGGTGCGGCACGAGGCCAGGGACGGCTCGCCTGCGAGATCGCCGCGCTCCTCGCCGAACGGGATGTGCTCCGCCGCGAGGCGGCGGATCTGGATCCCGACCTCACGACGCGAGTGGAGGCGATACGCGGGATGCATCGAGGGAGCGTCGATGGCGCGCGACTCGAGCGGGTGCGTGCGGAGGTCCGACTCCTGCAGCGTGAACTTCCGCGAGAGGTATCAACCCTGCGTGCTCCAGACGAGGCGATCGACCCGATGCTCGTCGGGGAACTCGTCGCGCTCGCCTATCCCGATCGGGTGGCCGCGCGGCGTGGGGGCGAGGGGGCGCGCTATCTCCTGCGCAACGGGCGCGGGGCACGACTCGAGCGACCCGGACAGCTCGCCCGCGCCCCCTTTCTCGCCATCGCCGACCTCGATGGGGACCCGGCGGAGAGTCGGATCTGGCTCGCCGCGCCACTCGACGAGGCGGCACTCCGTCGCGCTGGCGCGGCGAGCATCGTCACCGAGCGCGCCGTGGCCTGGGATGCCACCCTGCTGCAGATCCGCGCAACCGAGCGGGAGACCCTCGGCGCGATCGTGCTTAAGGAGCGTCCACGGACGGACGTAACCGACGAGGAGATCGTCTCCGTCTGGCTCGATGCGGTACGGGGCGAGGGGATCACGCTCCTGCCATGGCGCGAGAAGGCGACGGAGCTTCGCGAACGACTCGCCTTCGCACATGCCATTGATGCGACCACATATCCTGATGTCAGCGATGCGGCGCTGCTCGGTGGCCTCGAGGACTGGCTCGCCCCGATGCTGCATGGCGTACGTCGTCTCAGCGATCTCACCCGCGTCGACCTGGCCGCCGCGCTCCTCGATCGCCTCCCTTGGCCGGCGCGTGCGCGTCTCGATCTACTCGCCCCGACGCATCTCGAGGTCCCCAGCGGGTCACGGATCCCGATCGATTACGCCGATCCCTCCGCACCGGTGCTCGCGGTGCGACTGCAAGAGGTCTTCGGGTGGACCGAGACACCGCGCATCGGTGAGGGCCGTGTGCCGATCACGCTGCACCTCCTCTCCCCCGCGCATCGTCCGGTGCAGGTCACCAAGGATCTCGCGGGCTTCTGGAAGAGCACCTACTTCGAGGTGCGGAAGGATCTCCGCGGGCGCTATCCGCGGCATCCCTGGCCGGAGGATCCGCTCAGCGCGCCCGCGACCAAACGCGCGAAGCCACGCGGGACCTGACCCACGTCACGCCTTCGTGATCCCCGCCTTGCCGTGCTCCACCCGCCACTGCCCCGCCGTGGTCACCGGCGCACCCGCTTTCTCAACGTACGGCACCTCGCGATAGGTCGCGCTCCACGCACTCGGCGTCACCTCATGCATCACATACCCACGCCGCGCACTGTGCCACTTCACCTGCGGGTTGTCCCCCGCGAGCTCGGCTGCGCCCTGCCAGGTGGCGCTCCCATCGCCCCCTGAGCTGATCGAAGTCCCGATGAACTCCGCCGCCACCACGGGGCTCTCGCGACGATCCGGGATGCGCGTGAGCTCGTTCACGAAGTTGGCATGCACATCCCCGGTGAGCACCACCGTGCGGTTCGGCGCCCGCTCAGCGATCGCCTGCATCAAGCGACGTTGACTCGCCGGGTAGCCACCCCACCCATCCATGTAGAGCGCCTGTCCCGGACCGGCGAGGTTATCGAACGACGCGACGGGGACCTGCTGCCCGATGACCTGCCAACGGCTCTTCGACGCGCCAAGCCCTTCGTGGAGCCACCGCTCCTGCTCGGCGCCAAGGATCGAGCGAGCCGGATTCTCCCACTCGCCGCAGGGAACCTTCTGCGTCCCATCCCCACAGGCCTGATCGTCACGGTGCTGCCGCGTATCGAGCATCCAGACCCGTGCGAGCGCGCCCCACGAGGTGGAGCGCCGGATCGTGAGATCGGCCCACGACTTCGCCCGCGGCACCCGCACCGGCTGATGTTCCCACCAGGCCTGATACGCCGCCGCCCGACGCGCACGCATCTGCTCAGACGACTCCATCACGTTCTCGCCGACCGCATCAGCGTAATTGTTGTCCACCTCGTGATCGTCCCACGTCACGAGCCACGGGCAGAGGGCGTGGGCTGCTTGAAGAAGAGGATCGAGCTTGTACTGCGCATAGCGGGTGCGATACTGATCGAGCGAGCGGATTTCGAATCCTTGGTGGGGCCGAATGGCGCCTGCCCGCGCACTATACTCGTAGATGTAGTCGCCGAGATGGGTGATGAGATCGCACCGCTCCTGCGCGAGATGCTGGTAGGCAGTGTAGAGCCCCTGCTCATAGTTCTGACAGGAGACCATCCCGAAGCGCAGCGGGGTCATCGCCCCATCGGCAGGACTCGTCCGCAACCGACCGATCGGACTCACTGCCCCGCCTGACCGGAAGCGATAAAAGTACCAGCGGTCGGCCTCGAGCCCCTCGACATCCACATGGACCGAGTACGAGAGCTCGGGGGCTGCGGTATACCGCCCCTTCCGCACAATCCGCGTGAACTGCTCGTCGTCGGCGACCTCCCAGTCGACGATCGGACGATTCCCTGGCATCCCCCCTTCGGGTTCGAAGGGTCGCGGCGCGAGGCGCGTCCAGATCACCGCACCGTTCGGCGTCGGATCCCCGCTCGCCACGCCGAGGGCGAAGGGGTCGTCCGCGAAGGTGGGATGCCAGGTGATCTGCCAGCTGTTCGGGACCGCGGCACAGAGCGCCGCGGCCTTCGTCAGATCGGAGAGGAAGCGGCGACGATGCATCATGGCCAGGGGAGCGTGAGGACCGGAAAGCGCGTGCGCGAGGTGGGATCGTCCTCTCCCGCGAAGTACTGGGCGATCTCACGCAGCGCCTGCAGGCGCAACGCCTCGTCGGGATAAAGCCCCCCGCTCGCCTGCTGGATGCGATCCGCCAGCTGCCGCAGGTGGCGCTCCGTCACCGCCCGGACATCGGGGAGCGCCTGCTTGTCCCCCGCGCGATCGAGCATGGTGTTGAGCACCACGCGCTGGGCGATCCGGCGCAACGTCTGTGACTGGAAATCGGTGGTGGGTGCGGCGCCCCAGGTGCGATCGACGATGGTGCGGTACACTTCGTCGAGCGTGAGGTCCGTTGCGCCACGGGACCGGAAGAGGACGATGCGCGCCAAGCGCTCACGCTGCAGGAGCCCCTCGATCACTTCGGTGACGAGCCCGCCGGCCAGCGTGACCTCATCGAAGGCGGTCCCCGCCGCCGACGGGGTCCACGCCATGCTTGGGTCGCCACCCGCCGGCACTGGCGGAATGAGCGCCTGCACCCGCGGTGGCACCGCGAGGTTCACCGGCTCCAACGCATCGAGCGCCATCGCGAGCGCCTTCCGCTGATCGGCGGCCGGGACGACCGTCGTCGGCGTCTGGCCATCCCCGCGCATCGCGTAACGGAAGTCCATCCCGCCGAGGGTCTTCACGAGTCCCTCGAGCGAGTAGCGGTGATGGAGGTAGAGATGGGTGAAGCGCATGTTGAGGAGATACATCGGCTCGCCGACCCCGATGGCGCGCTCATCGAACTTCTCGATGCCAAGCTTCCGCACCGCGCTCGTGCGCTCGACGGCCTCGAACATGGTCTCCCCTTCCACCCAGCGCGTCACGACGGGGATCGACCCCTCGGCGCCCGCATGCTGATCGGCGACGAAGCGGAGATCCCGCTGCAGCCCCTCCCGCACGATCCTCGCGAGCCCCTCCGTCTCGGCCTGATCGGTCGGATACCAGGTGTACCCGTAGCGGATCGCGAGGGAATCCCACGCGCCGGCGAACGGCGCATAGGCCTTGGAGAAGTCGAGCTGGCCCTTCTCATCCACGGTGATCAGCGGGAAGGGGTAATCCATCACGCTCGATCGCCCCTGCGCGTGCGCGATGTAGTTATGCGAGAGTCCGAGTGTGTGTCCGATCTCATGGGCCGCGTGCTGTCGACGCCGCGCCATCGCGAACGCCTCGACCGAGACATTCGCGCGCGCGCCTGCGAGCGCCGGCATCAATCCCGCATAGATGTTGTAGTCGATCAGCGAGCGCCACGCATCCATGCGCACCACGGTGCGCAGGATCTCGCCGGTGCGGGGGTCATTGATCGAGGGACCGACGGAGGGTCCCGGCCCGCTCCGATGGATCCAATAGATGAGGTTGTAACGCGCATCCATCGGGTCGGCGCCCTCCGGGAGATCGCGCACCTGGAAGGCGTTCTTGAACCCAGCCCCCTCGAAGACGGTGTTCCACCACCCCCCACCGATGCGGAAGGCGGTGCGATAGGGCTCGGGGATCCCCGGATCGAGGTAGTAGACGATTGGGGTGACCGGTTCGGTCAGCTGCCCGCGCGCATAGGCCACGGGATCCTTCGGGATGAGCCGCCACCGATTGATCAGCCCCGCGCGATAGGTCCCGTCGAACCCCTGCGAGAGATCGAGGTAGCTCTCACCGAAGTAGCCGGAGCGTGGATCGGCGGCACGCCCACGGAATCCATTCGATTCCGGGAGGGCGACGAGGGAGTGATGGAGTTCGAAGGTGGGTGAGGAGGCCACCGGTGCGGTGCGTCGGATCGCCGGCCCTGGATTGTCCACCGCAAAGGTGAGGACGGCGTGGATCTCGGTGTTCTTCGGGAAGGCCTTCGTGCGCGTCGGCTCGAACCAGCTGCGATTCGCGTCGACCCGTGCAGTCCCCTGTTGCGACCGACGGAAGGTCTCCGCGATCCCATAGACATCGGAGAGGAAGAGCGAGGTCGCATCGACGGTGACGGTGCCGTTCGCCTCTCCTTCGATCGGGAAGGCGGCGATCACCCCGGTCGGGAAGGCCTCGGCCGCGGCGCGCTGCGAGGCGGCCGAGGCCCCGGGAGCACGCACCCCCCAGTTGTCGGTCACGAGGACGAGTCGCTTCCCGCGGCGCTCGAGGCGGACGATCGTCCCATCGCCGAGCTGACCGCGATCGAGTCCGAGCGCCGGCGCCCCTGCGCCAGTGGCGAGCACCACCTGATGCATGAAGTCGCGGCCGATGCGCTCGCCGGGCACTTCGAGCAGGAGCTTGTTGCGATCGGCGTCGACACGGACCCCGATGAACGGGGCCTCCTGGGCCACGAGTCCGAGCGTCGGGAGGAGCAGGAGCGAGAGGAGGAGCAACGAGCGGAGACGGGACATCGCGAAGGCTCGGACGTGAGTGGTGAGGTGCCGAGGACACGGCATACCGAGATGGTAACGTCTCCCTCGGAGGGCGTCGAGTACCGTTGGCGTCACGATCGGATCGGGTTACCCTCCGTGGTCTCGACTTCTCACCTCGTCCTGCCCATCGTGCCCGCCACCATCCGCCTCGCTCGCCACCTGATCGTCACGCTCCTGCTCACCGCCTGTGGCGGCGGTGGCGGTGAGGGGGGCACCGCCCCGGCCCCGAAGCTCACGGTGACCATCACCCCGGTGATCGACACCATCGATATCGGGGACAGCACCCTCTTCACCGCCGTGGTGCGAGACGAGAAGGGTGCGCCCGCGTCCGGCGCGACGGTGAGCTGGCGATCGACCAACGTCGCGGTCGCGACCATCGGGGCGACAGGGCGCGTGAAGGGGGTGACCGCCGGCGGGAGCTCGATCATCGCGAGCATCGCCGCAGGGCCGGCCGATACGGTGAGCGTGGTCGTCGTCACGCCGCCCCCGCCCCTCCCGGCGGTGCGGGTGACAGAGATCCACTATGACAACGTGGGCACAGACGTCAACGAGGCGATCGAGGTCGAAGGCCCCGCCGGGACCGATCTGGCCGGATGGACGCTCGTGCTCTACAACGGCAATGGCGGAGTGCCATACGATACCCTCGAGCTCTCCGGGATCCTCGCCAATCAGTGCACCAATCGCGGGACGGCGTGGACCTGGGCGCTGAATCTCCAGAATGGGGCCCCTGACGGGATCGCCCTGGTGACCCCGAAGGACAGCGTCGTCGAGTTCCTGACCTATGAGGGGACCTTCATCGCGACGGCCGGCGTGGCGGTCGGCGTCACCCCGACGGCGATCCCCGTCGGACAAGAACCGGCACCGGCCATCGGGCAGAGTCTGCATCGCGATCCCGCCGGGACCTGGAGTCTCCGGCCCACCAACTTCGGATACTGCTTCGGCGTCACCCCGCCGACGTCGAACATCGTGAGCTTCTCGGGTCGCACGAACGCTGATCCCGCACTGCCGGTCGGATTCGAGGACCAGCTCTTCGCGACCCTCCGCTCCGGTGCCACCGGGGAGACGGTGAGCACGACCTTCACCTGGAGTTCGGAGACACCGACGCTCGCCAATGTCGATGCGCGTGGCGTGGTGCGCGCGCTGGGGGCGGGGACGGCAGTGATCCGCGCGACCGCGTCCGACGGCACAACGAGCACCTATCCCCTCCGCACCCGCGTCGCGAGCGCCTCGACCACCGCGGCCTACGCGGGGAATACCGAGTTCGGCGATCCGACCGATGGGAACGCGAGCGACGAGGTGATCATACGCCGCGCGGAGTACACCACCTCGTTCGATCTGACGCGTGGCATCCCGAACTGGGTGAGCTACGCGCTCGACCTCACGCACCTCGGCTCGGAGGATCGCTGCGACTGCTACACCTACGATCCCGAACTGCCAGCCGTCAACAAGATCACCACGGCCGACTACACCGGCGCGGGGACGGCCGCTGGGTATTCGATCGACCGAGGGCACCTCGTGCGCTCGTTCGACCGCACGGCGGGCGCGCTCGACAACGCGCGGACCTTCCACTTCTCGAACATCATCCCACAGGCGGCGGACAACAACCAAGGCCCATGGGCCACCCTCGAGACCCATCTCACCGATCAGGCGATCCTGAGCGGCAAGGAGGTCTATGTGATCGCGGGGGCCACCGGCTCCAAGGGGACGGTCAAAGGCGAGGGCCGGATCACGATCCCCGCGCAGGTCTGGAAGGTGGCGTTGCTCCTACCTCGGGATGCCGGGCTCTCGAGCGTCACGAATGCCGCCGATGTGCAGGTGGTCGCGGTGATCATGCCGAACGACGCGGGGATCCGCACCGTGACCTGGCAGACCTACCGCGTGACGATCGATCAGGTGGAAGCGCTCACCGGCCTCGATCTCCTGCGGCGCCTTCCGGATGCGATCGAGACTGAGCTCGAGGCGCGGGTGCCCTGATCGCACAGGGCACCGCAGACGCGCCGCGCGCGCCACTCAGGCAATGGTGAGGGTGCCCGCGGTCGCGTTGAAGGTCACCGAACGCTCTGTGAGGCCACGGGTGGCGGGCCCATTCGTCACCTCGCCAGTCGACGAGAAGGTCGCGCCATGGTTCGGGCAGCGGAACCCACCGGTGACGATGTTCACGGTGGTCCCCGCGTGCGGACAGACCATGCTGAAGGCCCGGTAGCTCGTCGCACTCACCCGAAGGACCGCCGTCGGGGTTCCCACCCCACCGTCGACCCGCGCGATCCCGCCATTCGAGCCCAGCGCGGAGAAGTTGGCGAGGGTCACGACGAGCCCTGTCGGCGTCCCGCCGCCTCCGGAGCCATTGCCATCGTCATCGTTGCCTGTAACCCCACCGATGTTGCCGTCGCCGCAGGCCGCGAGGACCCCGAGGACCGACGCCGCGAGCGCCGCGGAGAGGAGGCGCCTCCGCTCCTGATCGACCGCGTGGGTGTGAAGCGGACAGCTCTGGGTGCAATCAGACATGGGACCCTCAGCGAAAGAGATCGACCATGGAGAGATACCCCACGGTGGCCGCTCCGACCGACATGAGCGCCACGGAGCGATGGGTGCTGCGCTTGGAGGCGGACTCCTCCGCCTCATCGGCGAGGAGACCGGTGGCGGTGAATCCCGCGTCGGCCGCCAACATCAACACCGCATGAAAGAGCTTCCGTCGCCGGTCCTGCGGATCGCGGCGACCTTCCCAGAGATTCCATACCCCGGTGACGGTGTTGACGGCAAAGAGCCCTGCGACCGCGGTGGCCGCCACCCCGTGGCCCTCACGTGCCCACGCTGGAGCCGCTGAGCTCTTCTCGAAGAGCTGCTGGCCGGCCAGATACTGGAAGGCGAAGAGCGGGAGCATGGCGTAGCTCCCGTATCGATGGATGTCGAGCCGAGTGTAGTAGGCCGGGGAATACTCGAAGACCGAGTCGGCCGGGCTGCCGAAGCGCTCGAGGGGTACGGGCGCGCCCGCGCGCGGCGGCACGACCGCCGCGGTGTCCGGGGCCGGCGTCGGGCGTGGCGCCGCGACGGCCAGTTGCGCGAGGAGGAGGGCGATGGAAACGGAGGGCATGCATCCACCTGGGCAGAGGGACGGAACTCCCTGAAGGTATGGGGCCGTTCGCCTTGGTGGGGAGGGGGTCACCCTCTTCCAACGTCCTCCCGCACCGAGCTTTCGATGCCCATCGCCCTCGCCCTCAAGGTCTACGCCGCTTGCTTCACCGCCTTCTTCGCGCTCGATCTGCTCTGGCTCGGGGTCGTCGCGAAGGGGTTCTATCAGAAGCACCTCGGGCACCTGATGCGCGAGGATGTCCAGTGGCCAGCAGCGCTCGCCTTCTATCTGATCTATCTCGCGGCGATCGTCATCCTCTGCGTCCTCCCTGCCCTCGAGAAGCAGTCGCTGGGACGCGCGCTGGCGCTGGGTGCGGTCTTCGGCCTCGCCGCCTACGCCGCCTTCGATCTCACGAGCCTCGCCCTGCTCAAGGGATTCCCCGTCCCCGCGGTGATGGTCGACCTCGTCTGGGGGACGGTGTTGACGGCCAGCGTCAGTGCGGCGGGGTATCTCGTCGGACGAGGGTGAGGATCGAGTAGAGGGCCACGGACTCGTCGCGCTGGTTGCGCACGTCCACATCCCACTCGACGACCCCCTGCGGCACCCCATCCACCGGCGTCTCCTTCACCGTCTTCTGCTTGACGGTGAGCCGCACCTGGATCGTATCCCCCGGATAGACCGGCTTGGTGAAGCGGAGCCGCTCGAGACCGTAGTTCGCCATCACCGGGCCGAGGGTGGGCTCCACGAAGAGCCCTGCCGCCGCTGAGACGATGAAGTAGCCGTGCGCGACGCGCCTCTCGAAGACGCCATGGGCCTTCGCCGCCTCGTCATCCATATGGGCATAGAAGGTGTCCCCGCTCAGTCGCGCGAAGGCCTCGATGTCCTCGAGCGTGATGGTGCGCGTCTTGGTGACGAGGGTGTCTCCCACCGCCAACTGCTCGAAGGTCCGCGTGAAGGGATGTGACCCCTCGGTGCGCTGCGCCGCCCCCGCGCTCCACTCATGGGTGATCGCGGTGAGCATCGTCGGGCTCCCCTGCACCGCGGTGCGCTGCATGTAATGCAGCACGCCGCGGCTCCCCCCCATCTCCTCGCCACCGCCGGCACGACCTGGCCCACCATGCACGAGGTTCGGGAGCGGAGAGCCATGACCGGTGCTCTCCCCCGCACTGGTGCGATCGAGCACGAGGAGCCGCCCATGATACGGCGCGACCCCGAGCACGACCTCGCGCGCGACCTTCGGGCTCGCGGTGACCAACGACCCGACAAGGGAGCCCTTGCCACGCTTGGCGAGGGCGACCGCCTCCTCGAGCGTCTCGTACGGCATCACCGTATTCACCGGGCCGAACGCCTCGATGTCATGCGGCTCGGTGCGCGAGAACGGCGCGTCGCAGATCATGAGCTGCGGGGCGAAGAAGCACCCCGCCTCACGATCGGCCCCGCGCACCTGGAAGTCGCCGCCACCGAAGACGAGCTCGCCGGCGGTGCGGATCCGATCCGCCGCCGCGCCCACATCGCGCACCTGACCACGGCTCGCGAGCGGACCCATGCGAACGCCCTCGACGCGCGGGTCACCGATCGTCGTGCTCGCAAGCCGCTTGGCGAGGGCCGTCACGACCGCCTCCTCCATCCCCTTTGGCACGATGGTGCGGCGGATCGCGGTGCACTTCTGCCCCGCCTTGGTCGTCATCTCGCGCACGACCTCCTTCACGAAGAGGTCGAACTCCTCGGTGCCGGGCGCCGCATCGGGCCCCAAGATGCAGCAGTTGAGAGAGTCGGCCTCCATGTTGAAGCGGACCGAGTGCTGCACCAGCGCCGGGCTCTCCTTGAGCATCTGCCCAGTGGCCGCACTCCCGGTGAAGGCGACCGCATCCTGCTCCTCCACATGCGAGAGGAGATCGCCGGCGCTCCCGCAGATCAGCTGCACCGCGCCCGCCGGGAGGATGCGGGCCGCGATCATCTCGCGGAACATCAACTCCGTGAGATAGCTCGTCGCCGTCGCCGGCTTCACGATGCAGGGCACCCCCGCGAGCAGGGCGGGCGCCAACTTCTCGAGCATCCCCCAGCAGGGGAAGTTGAAGGCATTGATATGGATCGCGACCCCTTCCAGCGGGACGCAGATATGTCGCCCAGCGAAGGTGCCCGCCTTCCCCAAGAGCTCCTGCGGCCCCTCGACGAAAAAGGTCTCATCCGGGAACTCGCGGCGCCCGCGGCTCGCATAGGCGAAGAAGGTCCCGATCCCACCCTCGATGTCGACCCAGCTATCGGCGCGCGTCGCCCCTGTCGCCCAGGAGAGCTCATAGAAGAGCTCCTTCTTCGCCATGAGGTGCTGCGCGACGCCCTTGAGCATCCGCGCACGCTCGTGGAAGGTCATACTGCGCAGCGCCGGCCCACCCACGCGGCGGGCATACCGCACCATCTCCCCGAAGTCGAGCCCATGGCTCGAGGCCTCGGCGATCGCCTTACCGGTGACGGCGTGATAGAGGGTGGTCGCACTTCCCGTCCCGGCGACCCACTCACCGAGGGCGTAGTTCTGCAGACGGCTGATCATCGCTGCTGTGTCTCCTTCCACGTCTTGAGGATGGCGGCCTGCGCGGGCCGGTCGGTCGGCACCTCGCGCAACGGCTCGACTTCGCGCCACCCCCCACGCATCGCGGCGGGGAGACGCTGATAGAGGGCGGTCCCCTCGCTCTTCCAGGCGAGCATCTCGTCACTTACCTCCTTCACGATCTTCGCCGGATTCCCCACGACGACACTCCGCTCGGGGACCTGCATATCGGCGGGTACGAAGCAGAGCGCGCCGACGATGCTCCCCGCCCCGATGGTCGCGCGGTCCATCACGACGGCGTTCATCCCGATCAGCACGTTGGCCCCGATCTGCGCACCATGCACTACGGCGCCATGCCCGATATGCGCCCCCGGCTCGAGCACCACCGTCACGCCGGGGAACATGTGCACCGTGCAGTTCTCCTGCACGTTGCAGCCATCGCCGATGATGATCCCGCCCCAGTCGCCGCGGATCGCCGCGCCGGGACCGATATAGACATCCTTCCCGATGATCACATTCCCGGTGACCGCCGCATGCGGGTGTACGAAGGCGCTCTCGTGCACGACGGGGATGAAGTCCTCGAAGGCGTAGCAGCTCACACCCGCTCCAGGATGAGGGCGTACCCCTGCCCGACCCCGATGCACATCGTGCAGAGGGCGTAACGTCCCCCGCGATGCTGCAGCTCACGCGCCGCCGTGAGCGCGAGACGGGCCCCACTCATCCCGAGCGGGTGACCAAGGGCAATGGCTCCGCCGTTGGGATTGACGCGCGGATCGTCATCGCCGAGCCCGAGCTCGCGAAGCGAGGCGAGTCCCTGCGCGGCGAAGGCCTCATTGAGTTCGATCACATCCATTTGGTCGAGGGTGAGACCGGCGAGCTCGAGTGCGCGCCGCGTCGCCGGCACCGGACCGATCCCCATCACCTTCGGCTCGACCCCAGCTGCCGTCGCGGTCACGACCTGCGCGATCGGTGTGAGGCCATGCACGCGCAGCCCGCGCTCGGAGGCGAGGAGCAAGGCAGCGGCCCCATCGTTGAGCCCCGAGCTGTTCCCCGCGGTCACCGACCCCTGTCCATCGTACCGGAAGGCCGGCTTGAGCTTGGCCAACGTCTCCATCGTGGTGTCCGGCCGGAGGAACTCGTCCTGCTCCACCCGTACCGGCGCCCCCTTCTTCTGCGGGATCTCGACCGGCGCGATCTCCTCGGCGAGTCGCCCACTTGCCCGCGCACGTGCGGCCTTCTGCTGCGAACGGAGGGCGAAGGCATCCTGATCGACGCGGGTCACGCCGTAGCGAGCGGCGACGTTTTCTGCGGTCTCCCCCATCGAATCGGTCCCATGGGCTGACTTCATCGCCGGGTTCACGAACCGCCAGCCGAGGCTCGTGTCGAAGAGCTGCATGTCGCGACCGAATGGAGACTCGCTCTTCGAGAGCACGTATGGCGCACGCGTCATGCTCTCCACACCGCCCGCGAGGTAGAGATCCCCTTCCTTGCTCTTGATCGCCCGCGCCGCGTTGGCCACCGCGCTGAGCCCCGAAGCACAGAGGCGATTCACCGTCTCACCGGGCACCGTGACGGGGAGCCCCGCGAGGAGGAGTGCCATCCGGGCCACATTGCGATTGTCCTCCCCCGCCTGATTGGCGCAGCCGAGGATCACATCGGCGATCGCGGCAGGATCGACCGAGGGATGACGCGCGAGAAGCGCACGGATCGCATGGGCGGCGAGATCATCGGCGCGCACGGCGCGGAGTGAGCCCCCGAGGGTCCCGATCGGGGTGCGGATGCCATCGACGAGGAAGGCGTGGTTCATGACGGGAGGTGGTTGGTGTCCCCCGCCCCGCTCAGAGCGGGAGGGGTTTGCGCGTCCGGTAGACCGTCCCACGGAAATGCCCGACGACGGCCTCCTCTTGATTGACCACCGTCACCCGCGCGAAGCCGATCTTGTTGGTGGTCGATTCCTGTACGCCGGTCGCGGTGAGTACGTCCCCTGGCCGGACGGCCGTCGGGTAGCTCACCGTGCAGTCGAGCGCGACGCTGATCTCACCGTCGGAGTTGGTGCAGAAGGCGAGCGCGCTATCGGCGAAGGCGAAGACGATCCCGCCATGGGCGGTGCCGAACCCGTTCACCATCTCGGGGCGTACCGTCATGCGGAGCACGCACCGACGCTCGGCGATCTCCACCACCTCGATCCCGAGCCAGCGGGAGAAGGCGTCGCGGGTCATCATCCGGTCGACGACCGATCGCGCCTGCGCGTCGATCGTGCGCTGCTCCTCGGCTGAGCGCGAGGGACCCGACATCAGGCGACCCCGCCGAGCAAGGTGCCTCCGCTCCGGACCACGCGGCGCAGATAGGGGCTCGGGCGATAGCGATCCTCGCCGTACTCCGCCTGCAGCGCCTCGAGCCGCGCGAGGATGGTCGCGGCGCCGATGGCATCGCCCCATGCGAGCAAGCCCTTCGGATAGTTGACCCCAGTGGTCATCGCTTTCTCGAGATCGGCCGGTGAGGCGATCCGCAGCTGCACCGCCTCTGCCGCCTCGTTCACGAGCATCGCAAGGATGCGATCGACGATCTGCTGGCCAAGGGTCGTGTCGACCAGCGGCTCCGGCATCACCGCGCCCTCGCGATAGTCGTGATAGCCGCGGCCAGTCTTCCGGCCAAGCCATCCGGCTTCGACCAGTCGTCGCTGGGCGAGCGCCGGCCTATAGCGCGGATCGAAGAACATCCCCTCGAACACCGAGGAGGTGACCGCGAAGTTCACGTCGTTGCCAATGAAGTCCATCAACTCGAACGGCCCCATCTTGAAGCCGCCAAGGGTCTTCATCGCCCAATCGATCGTCGCGGCATCAGCGATCCCCTCCTCGAGGATCCGAAGCGCTTCACCGTAGAAGGGCCGCGCGACGCGATTCACGATGAACCCCGGCGTATCCGCCGCGAGGACGGTCGTCTTCCCCCAGCCATCGACGAGGGCGCGCACCGCGGCGGTGATCGCCGCATCGGTCACGATCGACGGGATGATCTCTACCAGCGACATCACCGGCGCCGGGTTGAAGAAGTGGATCCCAATGATCCGCGATGGATGCCGCGAGCCCCCCGCGAGGGCCGCGACCGAGAGCGAGGAGGTGTTCGTGGCGAGCACGGCCGCGGGATCGATCACCACCTCGAGCACGCGGAAGAGCTCGCGCTTGGCTGGGAGCGATTCGATGATCGCCTCGATCACCAACCCGCAGTCGGCGAACGCCTGCAGCGAATCCTCGGTCATCTCCGGCACATAGGAGATCCGCGCGAGTACCGCATCGGCCTCCTCGCGGCTGAGGCGCCCCTTCTCGACCTCGCGTCCCATCGCCCGTGCGTGCCCCTGCCGTGCGCGCTCGATCGCGTCTGATGAGGCATCGGCGATCACCACGCGATGGCCGCGCCCCGCAGCGACCTGCGCGATCCCCGCCCCCATGGCGCCCGCTCCTACCACGCCGACGATCGTGGAGCCATCCACGCGCATCGGTCAGGCCCCCCGGTAGCGCGGGGCGCGCTTCTCGAGGAAGGCCCGCACCCCTTCCTCGTAATCCGTGGTCTGCCCCGCTTCCTGCATCAGCTGCGCCTCGAGCTCGAGCTGCGCCTCGAGCCCGTTGGCGGCCGAGGCGTTCATCGCGCGCTTGGTGAGTCCGAAGCCACGCGTCGCCTGCTGCGCGAGGGTCCGCGCGAGATGCTCCGAGACCTCGACGAGTTGCGCCGCCGGGACGGCATCCCAGATCAGCCCCCACGCCTTCGCCTGTGGCGCCGGGATCTTCTCGGCGAGGAAGAACATCCCCGTCGCCCGTTGCGGCCCCACGAGGCGCGGGACGAAGAAGGTCCCGCTCGTATCTGGGATCAGCCCGAGCTTAGAGAAACTCTCCACGAAACTCGCGGACTCCACGGCGATGGTCAGATCGCAGGCGAAGGCGAGGTTGGCGCCAGCGCCGGCCGCGATCCCGTTCACCGCGCAGATCACCGGCTTCTCAAGGGTGCGGATGGCGAGGATGATCGGGTTGAAGCTCGCGCGCACGACCTCGCTGATGTCGGGCATCGGGCCATCCCCCTGCGGGAGGACCTCCTGCAGGTCCTGGCCTGCACAGAACCCACGCCCCGCCCCCGTCAGGTGAACGGCTCGGATCTCCCGGTTCGATGCCGCGTCGGCGAGCCCCTCCTGCAGGGCGATCGCCATCGGCCGCGTGAAGGCGTTGAGGACATCGGGACGGTTCAGCGTCAGGAAGAGGACGCCGTCGCGGAGCTCACGGAGGACCAGGGCGCTCGACATGGGTCAAAGATACCCGGCGGTCAGGCGAGGGGGAGCGGCTCGGCGAGGCCCTGCGCACGGTTCCCCGGTCGCCCGCCCCCCGCCAGATTCCCCGGATGCCCAAGCGCCCCCTCCCCGGACTCGACTGGCGTCGGATCGCCTACCACGTCCTCGCCTCTCGGGCGATGGACGACCTCGAGGAGGCGACGAATCGCAACCGCGCGACGGTCCCGAAAGAGCATCTGGTCCTCTACCAGTTCTCCGCGCGCGGTCACGATGTGGCACAGTGCATCTTGGGCGCGCTGATGACGGGGGAGCGCGATGCGGCGGGGGCCTACTACAGGAGCCGTCCGCTCCTGCTCTCCTTGGGCCTCCCGTTCGATGATGCCTTGGGCTCCCCCCTCGGGCGCGCCGGTGGGTTCTCCGATGGGCGCGATATCGGCGTGGTCTGCAACCTCCCGAATCGCTCGGGACCAGTGGTGCTCCCGATGTCTGGCGATGTGGGCTCGCAGTACACCCCAACCGCCGGCTGGGCGCAGGCGATCACCTACCATCGCGACGTCCTCAAGGACACCCGATGGGCCGGTTCGATCGGCGTCGCGCTCGGAGGCGATGGCTCGGTCGCGACCAACGGCTTCTGGTCCGCGCTCACGATGGCGACGACCCTCTCCCTCCCGATGCTCTTCTACATCGAGGACAACAACCTCGGGATCTCGGTGAAGGGGGAGATGCAGACGCCCGGCGGCGACATCGCCCGCAATCTCGAGGCGTTCGGCAATCTCTTCGTGCGCAACGGGGACGGGACCGATCCGCATCAGACCGCGACGCTGCTCCAGGCGTGCGTGACGCATGTGCGTCGCGGCGCGGGGCCGGCGCTCGTGCGCCTCACCGTGCCGCGACTCTCCAGTCATTCGGGTCCCGATAACCAGAAGGGCTACCGCACCGATGCCGAGATCGCGGCCGATCAGGCCCGTGATCCCCTCCCGCGTCTGCGAGACTACCTCGTCCCCGCCGTGCTCACCTCCGCGGAGTGGACCGCGCTCGAGGCCGAGGTCGCGGGCGATATCGAACGCGCTGTCACCGCGGCGCGGGCGCGCCCCATGCCGGACCCGGTGACGATTGGTGATCATCGCTACGCCGATGATCGAGATGATGTCCCGGAGGCTGGGCTGGGTGGGCTCTCCCGAGCGGAACGCCGCGCCCTCGCCAGTGCTGCGACGGCGGCAGACGGCGGGGAGATGCTCCGCTTCGCCGAGGCCGTTCGCCGCACCTTACGCCATGAGCTCGAGGTGAATCCCAAGCTCGTCGTCTTCGGCGAGGATGTCGGGAAGAAGGGAGGCGTTCATCTCGTCACCGAAGGGCTGCAACGGCAATTCGGTGCGGAGCGGGTCTTCGATACGAGCCTCTCCGAGGAGGGAATCGTCGGACGAGCCTCAGGCCTCGCGATCAGTGGCTTGATGCCGGTGGCTGAGATCCAGTTCCGCAAGTATGCGGATCCCGCAACGGAGCAGCTCAACAACACCGGGACGATGCGCTGGCGCACCGCGAATCGCTTCGCAGCACCGATGGTGGTGCGTATGCCCGGTGGCTTCGGGAAGGATGTCGGCGATCCCTGGCACAGCCTGAGTGACGAAGTACGCTTCGCACACGCGTACGGCTGGCAGGTCGCGATCCCGTCGAACGCCGCCGATGCCGTGGGGCTCCTCCGTGCGGCGATGCGCAGTCCGAACCCGACCGTCTTCTTCGAGCATCGCTCGCTGCTCATGACCGGCGATGGGTCGGCCCCGTACCCAGGCGATGATTACGTGCTCCCGTTCGGGCAGGCCCGCGTCGTTCGTGCGGGCACTGACCTCACCGTCGTCTCCTGGGGCGCGATGGTGCATCGCTGCCTTGATGCCGCCGAGCGGTTCGGTGCCGCGGTCGAAGTGATCGATCTGCGCACGATCGCCCCGTGGGATCGTGCCGCGGTGCTGGCTTCCGTGGCGAAGACCGGACGGTGTCTCGTGGTCCACGAGGACAACATGACCGCTGGCTTCGGTGCCGAGGTCGCGAGCGTCGTGGCGCAGGAGGCGTTCTGGCATCTCGATGCGCCGGTCCGGCGCCTCGCGCCCGAGGACATCCCGATGCCGTACCATCCGGTGTTGCTCGATGCGGTGTTGCCGAGTGTGGGGCGGATCACTCAGGAGATCGAGGCCGCGCTCGGCGCCTGACCGCGGCACGCAGGCTGTACGTGGCGCGAACTCAGAGACCGAGGATGAACTCCGCCCGCCCGCCGCGCGCGCCATCCAGCCGCCACGCATAGCGCACCCCCACGGGGAGCTTCAGCTCTGGGTGGAACCAGGCAGCATCGAACCAGAGCTCCCCACCGACGGAGCGCCACATCGTCTGCGTATCGACGGCCGCGCTTTGGACGAAGCGCCGCGAGGTGGTCTGCATCACATCCGCGAAGAGCGCGCCACGCACGCGCTGCAGCTGGATCGCCCTGACGAGCGTGCGGTCCGGGTACCAGAGCGGGAACGCGTAGTCGATGGCGCCCCGTACGGCGACGGGTGCGGTCACCGCGGGGTACCCGCGGGCGAAGGGGAGTGAGGTAGCGAAGCGATAGGGTGCTGCGCTCGTCGCCGACGCTCGGAAGGGCTGACGATCGAGACCGAGATCGAGACGGATGCCATGGTGTGCGCCGAACCCTGACCGGAAGAGTTGCGCCCGCGCCGCGGTCTGCCGCCCATCGAAGGTCCCCCCGAGCGGTGTCGACCGGACGAAGGCGCTCGCGGCCACGCCGCGAATCGGGAAGATGTCGCGCACCCATTGATAGCCGCGGTAGGCGGAGACCCCCACGGTCAGTGGCCGCACGCTTCCCTCATCGGAGACGAAGTAGGCTGGTAGCGTGCTCCCCTCGACACGGGTCTCCTCGAGCGCACCGAAGAACCGAACCTGCGTCCAGCGATGATCGCGCGTGAGGTTGAACGGGAGCTCGGCGCGGATCCCTCGCGTGTACTCGCGCCACTGCCACTCCCCGGCAGGCTGGGCCTCGCCACGGACCGTCGCCGCCGGATAGACATCACGACGATCCCCCACCCCGACCCACGCACTCGTGATCGCGGGCGATGCCGCCGAGGTGATAGCGATCCGACCTGATCCCGTGCGCTCGGTGCGATCGTAACTCGCCCCGAGATCGGCAGCGAAGGTCCCGAGGATATCGCGCGAGCTGAGCGTCGCACCGATCGTCGGACTCACGGGGGGCAGCGAGACGGTGAACCCCGTCGGGTAGAGGAGATGACGCCAGGGCGCATAAGCACGGAGCGGCACCGAGGAATCCGGCGCGATCGGCTCTGCGAGAGGAGCGGAACCGACCTGCGCGATCAGCGCGCGGAGCGGCGCAGGATCGTCGGCCACCAGCGTCACCTCGGGCCAGCGCGCCGGTTCGATCGGCATGGTGACGAGACGCCGCCCCGATGCGGTGTGATCGAGGAAGGCCAAACGCGTGCCGTCCGGTGACGGCATCGGATCGATCGCCCCGACCGGACGGACGGTGACCTGGTGCCATCGCCCGGTCGCCGCGCGCCACGCGACGATCTGATCGCGCCCATCGATCGGCGCGTAGGCGAAGACGATCGAGCGGTCCCCCACTGGGGCGGCGATCGCGAGCGACGACCACGCTGAGAGCCCCTCACAACGCACCATCGCCAGATCACACCGCTCCACGCGGCGACCGACGCCACGACGCGTCCGGGTGAAGAGCACTCCCTCACCTTCCCGTGTGAAGCGTGGGGTCACGATGAGATCGCCATCGGGAACAAGGTGGCGCTGCATCACCTGTCCCTCTCGGTCGAGGATCAGCAAGGACGTCCCACCATCGGGGCGCTGCTCGATCGTCACCAGCCGCTGGGCATCGGAGGCGAGACCGACGCTCATCCATCGCGTGGTGTCGCCAAGCTGTCGGACCTCGCCACTCGTCAGGTCGCGTAGCATGATCACGTTGAAGGTGCGGAGCGCAAAGCGCGGATCGAACCGCTCCTCGATCCACGCGGCGATACCACCTTGCACCGAGAGCGGGGCGGGCGTCGGCTGACCGAGGTACTGGAGACGCTCGATCCTGCCACCAGCTTGGCGCGCCAACTGCGGGAAGGCATCGAGCCCGACCCGATGACTGATGAGCCGCTCGTCGTCCTCCCATCCCGGCGAGGCGTCGTCCGTCCAGAGGTCGGGCGAAGGCCCGACGGGCGTCACCGGCGTGAGCGAGAGGCGCGCCGCTCCCGCGCGTACGGAGTCTCGGAGTGCCGCAAGCGTCTGCTGATGCAACGCCGTGGCGCTCAGCCCACTCGCACGCTGCAGGCCACCCGAGAGCGCCAGCGGGATGAACGATCGGCGGGTCGATCGCGCCAGCGCCTGTTCCCAGACCTCCGGACCAAAACGCGCACGACCCGCGGCGAGGAGGTGATACCCGTGCACGTATGGATTGGGCCACCGATCCTTGAGTGACCCGACCATCGTCGTCTGGTAGCTTGGGACGTCGCGAGCGAGGAGCTGCGCTCGGAAGTCGGCGTCGAAGCGCGGGATCCGCCCGCGCCCGGAGGAGGTCAGGACGGTCTCCGTCAGCGTGGCATCCCCCTCAAGGAACCACGAGGGGAGGCTCCAGAAGCTGAGCGTCTGCCAAGCGACCTCGCCGAAGAGCGTCGCCATCGCCCCGGTGAAGCCGCGACGGGCCGCGGTGAGCTGTTGAACATGGCGATACTCGTGCAGGGCCAAGAGCTCGAGCCAATCATTCGACCCGAGCAACCCATCATACTGCGGCGCCTGCGGGAAGAGCTCGGAGCGGCGCGGGGCCAGCGCGACGAACCCATTGGCATTCGCATACTGCGCGCGCAGCACGATATCGATCGTGGATGGCCGGGCCCGCAGGGTCAGCGTGTCGGCTCGCGCGATGCGGTCGATCGTCGCACTCAGGCGTCGGGCCTCGCGTTCCATGCCGACCGGGGCGATCACCCGCGCGTGGCGTCCCTCGATCACCTGCCACCGCACCGAGGG
>CAXRBM010000032.1:0-5217 GCA_964228675.1 Gemmatimonadaceae bacterium | reverse complement strand
CTGAAGGTCGGTTCGCTCGGAACGCACAACGCCTTGGGACTCGCGCTGGCGAAGGGGGCGCGCTTCCTCCTCGCCTCGACCTCCGAGGTCTACGGCGATCCCCTCGTTCATCCGCAGCCGGAGTCGTACTGGGGGAACGTGAACCCGATCGGGCCGCGCGGGTGCTACGACGAGGCGAAGCGGTTCGCCGAGGCGATGACGATGGCGTATCACCGCGCACAGGGCGTCGACACGCGGATCGTCCGCATCTTCAACACGTACGGTCCGCGCATGCGCCCGGGTGACGGGCGCGTCGTCTCGAACTTCATCGTGCAGGCGCTCCGTGAGGAGCCGCTCTCCATGTACGGCGATGGCTCACAGACCCGCTCCTTCTGCTATTCGTCCGACGAGGTGGAGGGGATCTATCGCCTCTTCCTGAGCGAGGAGCGGATGCCGGTCAACATCGGCAATCCGAACGAGTTCACCGTCCGCGAGCTCGCCGAGCTGGTCATCGAGCTGACGGGCTCGTCGTCCGCGATCGAATCCCTGCCGCTCCCAGCTGACGACCCCAAGGTCCGGCAGCCGGACATCACGCGGGCCACGGCCATCCTCGGCTGGGTCCCCTCCGTGCAACTCCGCGAGGGGTTGCTGCGTACCATCGAGTACTTCCGTACCCTCCCTGGGACGGCGCGGCTCCAACCCCCGACCTGATGCGTCGCTCTCTCCTGTTGATCGTCGGTCTCGCACTGGTCTCGGTGGGATGCTTCCGTGCGTTCAATGTGCGGAACTATCCCACCTCGATCTCGCTCTTCGAGGCAGGGCTCGAGCGCTATAACGCGAAGAAGTACAATGATGCGGCCAACGCCTTTGAGCGGTTGACGCTCGACCTGCCAAGTCGCGACTCGCTCCTCCCGCGCGCGCACTGGTATCTCGGGCAATCGCGGCTGAAGCGCGGCGAGCGTCTCCTCGCGGCACAGGCCTTCATCCGGCTCGCGGAGTCCTTCCCCAATGATTCATTGGCGGACGATGCGCTCTACATGTCGGGACAGGCGTACCTCGGCCTCTGGCCGAACGCGGCGCTCGACCCACAGTACGGCCTCCTCGCGCAGACCCAGTTCCGGCTGCTCGTCGGCGTCTATCCGGATTCGCCGATGGCGGACTCCGCGACGGTCGCGCTCGAAGCCCTCGACGAGCGCTTCGCGACCAAGGATTACGAGACGGGGATGCACTACCTGCGCCGCAAGGCGTACGACTCGGCGATCCTCTACTTCAAGGATGTGGTGAAGGGGTGGCCGGAGTCCGATCGCGCGCGTCAGGCGATGGTGCGGATGGTCGAGATCTACCGGCTCCCGGTCCTCAACTACACGGATGACGCCGAAGAGGTCTGCGTGACGCTCCGCGCCGCCTATCCGAAGGATCAGGAGGTCCTTCGCACCTGCAAGTTGCCGACCGCGACGGACAGCACGCCAGCGCCTGCCGCTCGGCCACCCCGCCCGTAAGCCCGGTGGGGGAGCGCGTCGGCATCCTCGGTGGGACCTTCGATCCCCCGCACATCGGCCACCTCCTCCTGGCGTACGGTGCGCTCGAGCAGCTTGCGCTCGACCGGCTCGTCCTGATCCCGGCACGCCGGCAGCCGCTGAAGGCCGGAGCGGAGATCACAGCGCCGGCACACCGATCAGCCATGGTCCAGCTGCTCGTGGCGTCGGACGCCCGGCTGCACGTCGATACCATCGAGCTCGATCGGCCCGGGTTATCTTTCACCATCGACACGCTGCACGCCTATCGGGCGCAGTGGCCTGAGGCGGACCTCCACCTGCTCCTCGGGGCCGATGCGGCGCGGACCTTCGCGCAGTGGAAAGCGCCGGAGGAGGTCGCCGGCCTGGCGAAGATCGTCGTCTGCACGCGAGGGGAGGAAGCGATGCCTGCCGCTCCGGCGGGGATCGCGTGGGACCGACTGGCGACCCGTCGGGTCGACCTGTCGGCGACGGAGATCCGGGCGCGGGTGCGCGCGGGGCTCCCGATCCGTGGCTTCGTCACGGAGGCCGTGGCCGCCTATATCGCGGCGCATGGGCTGTACCGTACCACCACCGAGTGAGACCGGATGTTCAAGACCCTGTTGGCGAAAGTGATCGGCACGCGGCACCAGCGAGAGCAGAAGCGGGTGCAACCGATCGTCGACGAGATCAATGAGGTCGGCGCGCGCCTACGCACGCTCTCAGACGCCGAGCTGCAGGCGCAGACCGCCGCGTTCCGTGCGACCATCGCCGAGGCGACCGAGGCGCTGCGTGGGCGGATCGAGGCGCTGAAGGCGGAGAAGCATGCGGCGGTCGATGCCGCCGCCCGTGAGGCGATCGATCTCCAGTTGTCCGGCCCCGATGGGCAGGGAGGGCTTGAGCGCGAATACCGTGAGGCCATCAAGGGGGTGCTGGACGAGATCCTTCCCGAGGCCTTCGCCACCGTGCGTGAGGCAGCGCGTCGCCTCGTGGGGTCCACCGTGGTGGTGACCGGACGCGATCTCCCCTGGGACATGGTGCATTACGATGTGCAGATGGTGGGCGGTATCCAGCTCCACCTCGGGCGCATCGCGGAGATGGCGACGGGGGAGGGGAAGACCCTCGTCGCCACGCTCCCGCTCTATCTCAACGCCCTCCCGGGTCGCGGGGCGCATCTCGTCACGGTGAACTCGTACCTCGCGCGACGTGACTCGCAGTGGATGGGGTACCTCTTCCGGTGGCTGGGGCTCACGGTCGGGTGCCTCGATGACACCGAACCTGGGACCCCGGAGCGGCGTGCCGCCTACGCCTGCGACATCACCTACGGCACCAACAACGAGTTCGGCTTCGACTATCTGCGCGACAACATGGTCGTCTCGCTCGACCAGCGGGTGCAGCGGCCGCACATCTTCGCGATCGTCGACGAGGTCGACTCGGTCCTGATCGATGAGGCGCGGACCCCGCTCATCATCTCGGGCCCGGTGGGGAACGAGGGGGATCGGGCCTACGCCGAGCAGAACCAGGCGATCACCCGCCTCGTTCGGAAGCAGACCGAGCTGGTGAACGATCTCGTCGCGAAGGGGGAGCGTGCCCTCTCGGACGCGGAGGGTGTCGTCGCCTCCAAGGGCGCCACCCAGCGCAAGGAGGCGGGTCTCCTCTTCTATCAGGCACGCCTCGGCGGCCCGAAGAACAAGCGGCTGCTCAAGGCGATGCAGGAGACGGGGGTCAAGCAGCTCATCCAGGAGGCGGAGCTCGCGCATCTCGCTGACCGCAAGCTCCCGCCCGCCAAGCAGGAGTACCGCCATATCGAGGAGGACCTCCTCTTTGTCCTCGATGAGAAGGGGCACTCGGTCCACCTCACCGATCGTGGGGTCGACTTCCTCTCCCCGGACCATCACGACGAGTTCGTCCTCCCGGACATCGCGACGGCGATCGGGCGGCTCGAGAAGGATCTCGCCCTGGATGCGGCCGCTCGCCTCGAGGCGCGCCGGCAGATCGAGACCGAATATGCGCTGAAGTCGGAGAAGCTGAACATCGTCCACCAGCTCCTGCGCGCCCACGCCCTGTACGAGAAGGACGTGAACTACGTGGTGCAGGATGGGCAGGTGCTGATCGTCGATGAGTTCACTGGCCGCACCATGCCGGGTCGTCGGTGGAGCGAGGGGCTCCATCAGGCCGTCGAGGCCAAGGAAGGGGTGCAGGTGAAGGGGGAGACGCAGACCCTCGCCACCATCACGATCCAGAACTACTTCCGACTCTACGAGAAGCTCGCCGGCATGACCGGCACGGCCGAGACCGAGGAGACGGAGTTCTTCCAGATCTACGGGCTCGAGGTCGCGGTGATCCCGACCAACCGCCCGATCGTGCGCGAGGACCGGCACGACCTCGTCTACAAGACGCGCCGCGAGAAGTACAACGGGATCGTCGAGGAGACGCGTCGCCTCCATGGGCTCGGGTTCCCGGTGCTCGTCGGCACGACAAGCGTCGAGGCCTCGGAGACCCTCTCGCGGCTCTTCCAGCGCGCCGGCCTCCCGCACAACGTCCTCAACGCCAAGTACCACCAGCGTGAGGCGGAGATCGTCGCGCTGGCGGGCCAGCCGGGCGCGATCACGATCGCGACCAACATGGCCGGCCGCGGCACCGACATCAAACTCGGCGCCGGCGTGCGCGAGGCGAGGGCCTCGACCGTGAAGGATCCGGATGGGAAGGAACAGAGTGTCACCGAGCCGGGTGGGCTCCATATCATCGGCTCGGAGCGGCACGAGTCGCGGCGTATCGATCGGCAGCTGCGCGGTCGCGCGGGGCGTCAGGGGGATCCGGGGAGCTCACAGTTCTTCCTTTCCCTCGAGGACGACCTGATGCGCCTCTTCGGGTCGGACCGGATCGCGCGGCTCATGGATTCGCTCGGCGCGCAGGAGGGGGAGGTGCTCACGCATCCCCTCATCACGCGCTCGATCGAGCAGGCACAGAAGCGCGTCGAGCTGCAGAACTTCCAGTCGCGCAAGCGCCTGCTCGATTATGACGACGTGATGAACCAGCAGCGCGAGGTGATCTACTCGCTCCGCTCGTTCGCCCTCGATGCCGGCGAGGAGCTCCGCGGTGAGGCCGAGCGCATGGTCGGGGCAGCGGTCGCGCGGCGGGTGGAGATGGAGCTGGCCGAGGCGGAGACCCCGGAGGACTGGGATCTCGCCCTCGTCCGGCAGGAGCTGCTGATGCAGTACCTGCTGCAGGTCCCGGCGTTCGAGTCGGAGGATCGACTGCCCGCCACGCTGGCCGCCGCCCAGGAGGCGGCGACCGAGGCCGCCACGACGGCGTTCCATGCGAAGATCGAATCGCTCGGCGAGTTCGCCTCCCGGCTCCTCTCGCTGGTGATGCTCAACGTCTTGGACGAGAAGTGGAAGGACCACCTCTACGATCTCGATCAGCTCCGCGCGGCGATCGGCTATCGGTCGTGGGGGCAGAAGGACCCGCTCGTGGAGTACAAGCAGGAGGCCTTCTCGATGTTCGAGGACCTCATGCGCGACATCCAGCACACCTTCGCGGAGCGGTTCCTCAAGGTGCAGCTCGTCTTCGAGCAGCCGCCGAGCGCTCCGCCACCTCAGGTGGCGGAGTCTCCGCGCGCCTTCGATCCGTTCGGCATCGCGACCCCACCCGCGGCTCCGGCGGAGCCGGCCGCGCCGCGCGTCGTCGGGGCGGGGCGGGGGGTCACGAACCTCGACGGCCCTGGTGCCGCGCCGACGGGAGC
>CAXRBM010000031.1:0-2761 GCA_964228675.1 Gemmatimonadaceae bacterium | reverse complement strand
GGTGAAGTTCATCTCCTACGCCGTGTGGTGGATCCGGCAGGCGATCCTCTCCTCGCTCGCGCGCCAGGGCCGCACCGTTCGCGTCCCGCTCAACCGCACCGCGGACCTCTCGCGCATCATCAAGGCCTCCGAGATCCTCCGGCAGAAGCTGCGGCGCGAGCCCACCCCGGAGGAGCTCGCCCAGCTCACCGGCCTCTCCGTCGACGTCGTGCAGTCGCTCGCCGCCCTCAACACCGGCGACGTCCGCCTCGACGCCCCGATGGATCCCGATGGCGATCGCTCCCTCATCGAGCGCTTCGTCGCCGACGAGATGCCCGACACCGAGGAGGAGGCGATGAACCGCTTCCTCAACGACGAGATCGAGCACGCGCTCGGCACCCTCCCGCCTCGCGACGCGAAGGTCCTTCGCCTCTACTTCGGGCTCGAGGGCGGCCGGGAGCACACCCTCGAGGAGATCGGCTCGATGCTCGGCGTCACCCGTGAGCGGGTGCGGCAGCTTCGCGATCGGGCGCTCAAGCGGCTCCGTGAGGGCGATGTGGGACGCGCGCTCGGTAGCTTTGCAGCCTAGTGGCGGAGGTCAGGTGACAGGTACCCGAGGGCGGTCCGTTCGGACCGCCCTTTCTGTTTCCCACCCCTCGGTGACCGGTGCGGCGCCGTCCCCGCGCGACCATATTCCTGAGGTCTGGCCCCTGACACCTGGCCCCTGCCCCCATGATCCGCTTCGAGAACCTCCATAAGGCGTTTGGTGAGCTCCAGGTGCTCCGCGGCTTCACGCTCGACGTGAAGGAAGGGGAGACGATGGTGATCATCGGGTACTCGGGGACCGGCAAGTCGGTCGCGATCAAGCACATCGTCGGCCTCTTGGAGCCCGATGAGGGCACCGTCTTCGTCGACGGCCTCGAGGTGCAGGCCCTCTCGCGTCGCGACCTGTACGAGCTCCGCGGGAAGATCGGCTATGTCTTCCAGTTCGCGGCGCTCTTCGACTCCCTCACGGTGGCTGAGAACGTGGCGATGGGGGTGCGCAAACAGGGAAAGCTCTCTGAGGCGCAGATCCGCGACCGCGTCCACGAGGCTCTCGAGCTCGTCGACCTCGATGATTCGGTGGGCGAGAAGCTCCCGAGCGAGCTCTCTGGCGGGATGCGCAAGCGCGTCGGCATCGCCCGCGCGATCGCCTTCCGTCCCAAGTATCTCCTCTACGATGAGCCGACCACGGGGCTCGATCCCGTCACCAGCGCGGTGATCGACGACCTCATGGTCCGCATGCAGAAGCAGTTGGGGGTGACGGGGATCGTCATCACGCACGACATGCGGAGCGCGTACACCGTCGGCACGCGCATCGCGATGCTCTATGAGGGGCAGGTGCGCGCGGTGGGGACCGTCGACGAGATCAGGGCGAGCACCGACCCCATCGTCCGGCAGTTCATCGAGGGGCGGGCCGAGCTCGAACCGTCCGCCGGCTTCGGTCGGTGAGTGTCCCGCGCCCTCGGGCCGCCACGTCGCGTGCACCGGCGCGCGAGGAGGTCTCCGCTGGTGGGATCGTCTTTCGCCGTGACGGCGAGCGCACCTTCGTCCTCCTGATCCGCGATTCCTACCGCAACTGGGGTTTCCCCAAGGGGCATATCGAGGCGGGGGAGGATCCCCAGCAGGCCGCGCTCCGTGAGGTCGGGGAGGAGACGGGCCTCGGAGCGCTCGCCATCCGCGCCGCGGTCGAGACCATCGATTGGGAGTTCCGCTTCCGCGGCGCGCGCATCCACAAGACCTGTCACTTCTTCCTGATCGAGACCGAGCATCGCCGCACCGCGCCGCAACATGCGGAGGGGATCACCGCCTGTCGGTGGGCGACCTTCGATCAGGCCGAGCAGATGTTGGCGTACGACAACGCGCGCGCGGTGTTGCGGCAGGCGCGCGCGTTGGTGATGGACCTCCTGACCCCGTCGGCGCCCCCCGCGCCGATCGAGTCTCCCGCCACCTGACCGGTGGGGCCCCCGCCGCCGGCAATCGTCGCCTTCGGGGCGCGGGACCGGAGCCGCGCGCTCCTGCGCAAGGCCTTTCCGCGCCGCCGTAGCTCGCTCACCCTGACGACCTCCCCAGCCGCGACCGTCGAGGCGCTGCACGGGCGATTCACCGATGCGGTGATCGTCGACCTCGGTGCACCAGGGGAGCAGAGCAGGGAAGTCGCCGCGCTCTCGAGGGAATTCCCATCGATCCCCTTCTTCGCGCTGGCGCCGCTCCGAGCAAGCGAGCTCCCACAGGTCGCGCAGGGGTTCGCCCATGGGGAATTCGCAGACCTGCTTGTGGAAGGGATGGAGGACGCCGTCCAGCGCGACCTCATCGCTCCGCATGCGGTGACGACGCGCTTCGCGCGGGCCATGGCGCCGGCCGCCGAGATGATCGGGCTGACCACCTCACTCCAGCAGCAGGCGTGGGGGCTGATCGTGGGGCAGGGGGGCCGCGCCGTTCGGACCGAGGAGCTCGCCACTGCGGTGGGTCTGACCCGCGAGCACCTGAGCCGTCGGTTCTCCGCCGGGGGAGCACCGAACCTCAAGCGGGTCATCGATTTGGCTCGCCTCTTGGCCGCGGCAGAGTTCGCCAAGAACCCCGGCTTCGATCTCCCTGATGTGGCCCGGGTCCTGGGCTTCGCCTCTCCGACGCATCTCTCGACCACCTGCGAACGCCTGCTGGGGGTCCGTGGGGCGTCCCTGGCACGGCTGCGCTCGGAAGATCTCATGCGACGCTTTCAGGGGGCGGGAGCGAGGTCGAG
>CAXRBM010000030.1:0-4070 GCA_964228675.1 Gemmatimonadaceae bacterium | reverse complement strand
GGGGGGCGCCAATGCCTCATCGCGCGGATTCCTCGCTGTGGCGCCAGAGTCGCTCGTGATCCGTCCCGGCGATCTCGTGCACATCGACTTCGGGATCTCCTACATGGGGTTCGACACCGACTGGCAGAAGATGGCCTACGTACTGAAGCCGGGTGAGAAGGCGGCACCAGCGGGGCTCACCGCGGCGCTCCGCAACACCAACACCCTGCAGGACGCGCTGATGCTGCGTCACGCGCGCCCCGGGCGCACCGGGGGCGAGGTCTTCAATCGCACCATGGCGGAGATGAAGGAGCGCGGGATCGAGGCGATGGTCTATTCGCATCCGCTGGGCGCCCAGGGCCATGCCTTGGGCGCTTCTATTGACTTCCGCGCCGCCCTTCGCAGCGACACCCTGGGCCTCGCGCAGCGTCTACGCGACGGCTCGTACCTGTCGATCGAGCTCAACACCGCGACCGCCGTCCCCGAGTGGGACGGGCAGAAGGTCTTCGTGATGATGGAGGACTGCGCCTATCTCACGCCCGAGGGGTATCGGTTCTTCCGGCCGCGGCAGGAGGCGTTCTACCTGATCAGGGCGCGTTGAGGTTGTAGCGCATGATGCGACCGTGGCGTCCGTCACGGTCACGCTCCAGATCGTAGACGTCCCCGGATGGCACCGGTGTCTCGGCGAGAAACGCATCGATCGCCCCCTGATCCGCCTCGGTGAGCTGTAGCGTCGCCCCCGCCACGGTATCGGGGAGATGCGAACTATCCCGCGCCCCCGCGATCACCGCTGCCACGCCCGACTGCGCGAGCACCCACGCCACCGCGACCGCGCCGATCCCCACGCCATGTCGCGTTGCGATCTGATCAAGCAGCGCGAGCAACGCCTGAAAGCGCGCCCATCCCCCCGTTTCGTCGATGATCAACTTGTACTTGGTGAGCGACCGGTTCTCGAGCGGCTCCTGCGGCTCGGGCTGCCCGAGCCACCGCGTGCCGAGGAATCCTCCGGCGAGCGCGCCGTAGCAGAGGAGCCCCACCCCGTGCCGCGCGCAGAGTGGAGCCATCGCGCGCGCGGGACGACGATCGAGCAACGAGTACTGCACCTGATGCGAGACGATCGGCACACCAGCGGCGAGCATCCGCTCCACCGAGGAGGTGTCGAAGTTGGTGAGCCCGAGATGACGGATCGATCCACGCTCGCGGAGCTCAGCGAGCGTCTCGAGCGCCGCCATCCAATCGCCCTGCGCATAGTCCCACCAATGGAACTGCACGAGGTCGAGCGCCTCCGCGCGCAATCGCTGTCGCGATCTATCGATCAACGCCTCGAGCTCACGCGGCGCGAGTGTCGCCAAGCGATCGAGATCGGGCACACACTTGGTATGTACCTGCACCGCACCTGGCGCACGCGTGGCGACGAAGTCGCCGATCAACGCCTCCACACCGGTATAGATGTCCGCGCAGTCAAAGGTGGTGATCCCCACCTCGACGAAGCGCGCCATATCCTCGTGCGCACGCGCCGCCTCGACGGCGCCATGCCCCCCCGCGAGCTGCCACCCGCCTTTGATCACGCGCGAGATGGCGTAGCTCGGCGCGAGGGCGATCCGCGGGACGCTCACGTCGGTGAGGGCGATGCCGGCATCGGCACGACGGTCACGTCGCCATGCCGGAAGGTGCGCACCCCGGTGCGCGTGATGCGAAACCGTCCCCCGCAGTGCGGATCGGGACAGGCGACCTCAGCATCAGTCGTCATCCAATCGGCAGGGGCGGTCACGCGCTGCTTCGCGGGGAGCAATGGGAGCAACGCCGCCAAGGGATAGAGCGGGAACCCCTGCCCCGGCGGGAAGCGCAGCAACTCCCCCTCGACCGTGAAGTACTCCCCCGCGCGATGCGCGCAGACCATCGGACGGTCGGTGGCGATGACTTCCACATGGAGGTCATAAAGGGCGAATTCGTCAGGGGCGAGCGGGGTGAGCGACATGAGGGAAGGTTAGTCCCACCCGCCGCACGAGGGAACGCACCTCATCGCACGCACCGTGGCGCCGCGAATCGTATCTTCCGCGCCATGCCCCCCACCTCCACCCCGCTCACCTTCCGCTTCGGTCTCCTCGGCGCCCTCGCACCGATGCTCGGCTTCGTCGCTGGGGTCGGGGCGCTCGCCTACGCCGGCGCCCCTGACGAGCGCGGGTTCTGGCCGGTGCTCCTCGTGGCCCTCGCGCTGAGTCGCGCCCTCGCCACCGATGGTGAGGCGTGGTCCGAGGCGGTCATCACCACCGTCGCGCAACCGATCGTCGCGACGATGCTCTTGGCCTGGCTCCTCGCCGGCGCGCTCGGTGGCGTACTCGCTGCGGCGGGACTCGTCGACGGAATCGTCTGGCTCGCACGCATCGTAGGGGCGGGCCCCGTCGCCGCGGTGGGGGGCGCATTCATTGGGTGCGCGGTGCTCTCGACCGCGACGGGGACCTCGTTCGGGACGTTGCTCGTCGCGGGCCCCGTGCTCTACGGCGCGGGTGTGGGACTCGGTGCGCCACCGGCGATCCTCCTCGGTGCGATCCTCGCCGGCGCGACCTGGGGCGATTCGATCTCCCCGATCTCCGATACCTCGATCGCGAGTGCGGGATCACAGGGGACCGACGTCGCCGGCACCGTGCGCGCACGACTGCAATACGTGATCCCCGCGGGACTCATCGCGCTCGTCACGAGCTGCGTGCTCGCCGCGCTCGCTCCACGTGGTGTGATCACCGTGACCAGCGGGGCCACCGCGCTCAGCGGCAAGCCGCTGCTCTTGCTCATCGTCCCCGCGATCGTGGTGACGGCGTTGTTGCGTCGGCGTCCACTGCTCGAGGCATTGCTGCTCGGGATCGTGCTCGCGGTGGGGATTGGACTCGCGGGCGGACTCCTCGAGACGCACGAGGTGCTGCGTGTGGAGCCCGGTGCCTTCGGCGCCACGGGCGTGGTGATCGACGGGATCGGCCGCGGGGTCGGGGTGAGTGTCTTCACCGTGCTATTGATGGCGCTGATCGGACCGCTCCACGCCTCGGGCGCGCTCGATCGGCTCGGCGCGCGATCGGTCGCCGCCCCGGAGATCCGCCGCGCCGAATGGACGATCGTGGGGCTCGTGTCGCTCGCGACCTTCCTCACCACCCATAGCGTGGTGGCGATGCTCGCGGTGGGGCCGGTGGTCCAGCGCGTCGGGGGAGCCGCAGGGGTGACGGCGTACCGCCGCGCCAACCTCCTCGACCTCACCGTCTGCATCTGGCCCTTCCTCCTCCCCTGGGTCCTCCCGACGATCCTCGCCGCCTCGGTCACCGCCGGGGGGGCGGTCCCCCAGCTGACCCCAGGGGCGGCGGGGCTCCACAACACCTATGCCTGGGCGCTGGTGGCGACGGTGGTGGTGGCGGTCGTGACGGGGTACGGCCGGGGGCGGGAGCGGCCCAGCTGAGCCTCCCCAGGGGGGGACTGGCACCTCGGGGACCGGTTGGGGTTAACATTTATCAGGTCGGGGTCGTCGCACGGGTGTCCACCCGGCCAGACCGGCCCATCCTCGACCGCTTCACCAACCGCAGGAGTCGTTCATGTTCCGTCCGCTCGCCACCGCTCTCCTCGTCGGCACCCTCGGGGTGACCGCCTGTGACCTCCTCCCCACCGCGACGAACACCGCGCCGGCCGAGGATTACTCGCTGGTGATGTTCGGGGAGCAGGGCTCCTCACTCGAAGGGACGATGGGCACGCAGCCGGGGACGCACCCGGTCGATGGTCGCTCGGGCCGTCCGACCCTTCCGCCGGAGCTCGCGCTGACCGACGCGCAGAAGGCGGCGATCAAGGGGCTGCGCGACAAGTTCGCGGCGGACAACGCCGAGGCGCTCGCGCAGCTTAAGGCGATCTTCGATGAGGCGCGTGATGCGCGGAAGGCCGGCAAGACCCGCGAGGAGGTGCGCGCGATCCTCGTGAAGGGGCGCCCGATCGCCGAGGCACTCCGCCCCGCGGTGCGGACGCTGCATGAGGCGATCTGGAATGTGCACACCGAGGCCCAGAAGGCCTGGATCATCGCCAACCGGCCGAAGATGCCGGGCCCGCTCGGCCCGCGCCCGTAA
>CAXRBM010000029.1:0-9550 GCA_964228675.1 Gemmatimonadaceae bacterium | reverse complement strand
AGAAGGCCGGGATCCTCGCGGACCTGCGCAAGCATCGGCATTACGAGAAGCCGAGCGAGAAGCGCAAGCGGAAGCTCAACGCCGCGCAGCGGAAGACGAAGCGGACCCGCTCGTACTGATATGGCTGCCGCACTGATGGCATTGGTGCAGGGCGAGTTGCTGGACGCCCGGAAGGCGCAGGACAAGGATCGCGTCCTGTTGCTCAGCACCGTGCTGTCGGAGATCAAGAACCGAGAGATCGAGTTGGGGCGGGACCTCACCGACGACGATGTCGTGGAGGTCCTGCGCCGCGCGATCAAACGGCGTCGGGACTCGATCGAGATGTATGTGCAGGCCGGCCGCGAGGAGCTGGCCGAGGTGGAGCGCCGTGAGGCCTCGGCGCTGGAGCAGTGGCTCCCCGCCGCCCCCTCCGAGGAGGAGATTCGCGCCGCCGTCCGCGCGGTGGTCGACGCCGGTGTCTCGGCGATCGGAGCCGTCATGGGGAAGGTGATGCCCCTGTTCAAGGGCCGTGCCGATGGCACGGTGATCAATCGCATCGTGCGCGAGGAGCTCGGGTCGGGGCCGTGACCGGGCAGGCGCAGGTGCAGGGCCACGCCCTCGAGGTCCTCGAGTTCGCCCGTCTCCTCGACCACATCGCCGGATACGCCTCCAGCTCCGCGGGCGCCGCACGCATCCGCGCGCTGCGCCCGACGCGCGTCGGGGGGACGCGACCCGAACGCGACGAGGCGCTGCAGTCGCTTCGTGCTGAGCATGCGCGGGTGGTCGCGATGCGGGCGCTCATCACGGGGGCCGAGGGGTGGCGTCCGGAGGCGATCCCCGAGCTGAGCGAGCCGCTCCGGCGGCTGCGGATCGCGGGGACCTTGTGGTCGGGACCGGAGCTCCGTGGGGCGGTGACGCTCCTCGCCTCCTCGCGGCGCACGCTCGCCACCCTCACCGATGAGGCGCGCCCCGCGATGGCGCGCGCCGCCCTCGCCCCCTTTGTCGGGGCACTGATCGTGCGATCCACCCTCGAGCAGCAACTCGAGCGCGTGCTCACCGAGGAGGGCACGCTCAAGGACGACGCCTCGCCAGCACTGCGGCGCATCCGTCGGGAGCGTCGTGGTGCGGAAGGGGAACTCGTGCGGCTCCTCGAGCGGATCATGGCGAAGCTCGAGTCGCATCTCCGCGTGGACGACGCCTCCGTCACCATCCGCAACGGGCGCTACGTGATCCCGGTACGACGCGAAGGGCGCGGGGCCCTCGGCGGGATCGTGCACGACAGCTCGCAGTCGGGGCAGACCCTCTTCATGGAGCCGCCGGCCGCGGTGGAAGCGGGGAACCGGATCCGCGAACTCGAATCGGAGGAGATCGCCGAGTGCGAGCGGATCTTCCTCGACCTGACCGAGACGCTGCGACCGGATCGCGATGCCCTCATCGCGGCACTCGAGGCGTTGATCGCGCTTGACTCGCTCTATGGCCGTGCGCGCTACGCGGTGGCCACCGGGTGTGCGGACGCGACGCTCGCGGCGGCGCGCGATGGCTTCCACGTACGCGAAGGGCGGCATCCGTTGCTGCTCGCGCAGGGGGTCGCGGTGGTGCCGTTCGATCTGGCGATGGCACCGGAGGAACGAACGCTCCTCGTCTCTGGGCCCAATACCGGGGGCAAGACGGTGCTGCTCAAGGCGCTCGCGCTCTGCGCCCTCATGATGCAGTGCGGGGTCCCCGCGCCGGTGGGGCCTGCGTCGGTGCTCCCGGTCTTTGATGACGTCTTCGCTGACATCGGCGACGAACAGAGTCTCGCGGCCTCGCTCTCGACCTTCAGTGCGCACCTCAAGCACCTCACCGAGATCATCCACTCCGCATCGCCAGATGCCTTGGTACTGATCGACGAGTTGGGGTCCGGGACCGATCCACTCGAGGGGGCTGCGCTCGGCGGGTCGATCCTCGAGGCGCTCACGACCCGAGGGGTCACGACGATCGCGACGACGCACCTCGGGGCACTCAAGGAGTTGGCGGGTGAGGTGCCCGGTGTGGTCAACGCCTCGCTGCAGTTCGACGCCGAGCGACTCGCGCCGACCTATCGATTGATCAAGGGCATCCCGGGGCGCTCGTATGGGTTGGCGATCGCACGGCGTCTGCAGATGCCGGAGGCGATATTGGCGCGCGCCGAGGCGCGGGTGCCGACGATGGAGCGCGATCTCGCCGCCTTGCTGACCGATCTCGAGGCGCGGAGCGAGCGCCTCGCCGCGCAGGAGCGCGAGGTGCAGGCGCAGTCGGTCGACCTCCACCAGCGCGCGGCGCGGATCGGTGAGCGCGAGCGGACGGTGCAGGGGCGGGAGCGTGAGGTTGAGCGGGAGTCACGTCGCGAGGCCCGTCGGCATCTGCTCGACGCACGCAAGGAAGTCGAGCAGACGATCGCGTCGTTGCGTGCCGCTAGGGCCGCCGCGATCGATCAGGTCGCGGTGGAGGCGCGGCGCATCCTCGAGGGGCGCGCGGCGGCGGAGCAGTCGGCGCTGGAGGCGCTCGACGCGGAGGAGCGGGTCGCACAGCAGGCGGCGGCGCGCGAACGGGCGGCCGCGGAGGGCCTCGAGGTGGCCGACGCGCGTGGCGTCACGCTCGCGATCGGCGATGCGGTCGCGGTGGAGACGTTGGGCGGGAAGGTCGGACAACTGCTCGAACGCCGTGGGGAGGATGCGGTGGTGGCGGTCGGGCCGCTCAAGATGACGGTCCCCTTCGCGGCGCTCCGGCGCCTCTCGGCCAAGCATCTGCGGAGCGAGCGGGTCGAGGTGGCGGCGCTGGATCTGCCAGACGTGGAGGCGAAGCCCGAGGTGGATGTGCGGGGGGTGCGGGTCCACGAGGTGGATGACCTCGTCCTCCAGGCGCTGGACGGGGCGATCCGTGCGGATCTCGGCCAGGTGCGTATCATCCATGGCAAGGGCACCGGCGCGCTACGTGAGCGCGTCGCGCAGGTCCTGAAGGGAGACCGACGGGTGAAGCAGTTCCGGCTGGGCGCGTGGAACGAAGGTGGGGCCGGCGTCACGATCGCGGAGTTCGCGTGATCCCCGACGAGGTGGTCGAACAGGTCAGCCAACAGGCCGACATCGTCGCCATCATCGGCGAGCATGTGAAGCTCAAGAAGACGGGCTCCGTCTGGCGTGGGCCCTGCCCGTTCCATCAGGGGAAGGGGCCGAACTTTTCCGTGGTCCCGGGGCGCGGCTACACCTGCTTCGTCTGCGGGGAGAAGGGCTCGGTCTTCACCTTCTTGCAGAAGCGACTCGGGATGAGCTTCGTGGAGGCGGTGAAGCTCGCCGGGGCGAAGGCGGGGATCGAGGTGCAGGAGGTGCAGCGGCGGCGCGAGGGTCCCGATCCGCGCGAACCGCTCTGGGAGCTGCAGGCGGCGACCTCCGAATTCTTCCAGAAGACCCTGTGGGACGCGCCGCAGGCGAGTGCGGCACGAGATTACCTCACCTCGCGCGATGTCTCCCGAGAATTGGCGACGCGGTTCGGGCTTGGGTTCGCCCCGCGGGATGGCGAGGCGCTGCGCACCTATCTGCACGGCCTCGGTTATGACGATGCGCGGCTCACCGCCGCGGGGCTCTATCTTCCCATCGACGGGAGCGAACAACGCAAGCCGCGCTTCCGTGACCGTCTGATCTTCCCGATCCTGGATCAGTCGGGGCACACCGTCGGATTCGGGGGACGTCTCCTCGGGCCTGGGGAACCGAAGTATCTCAACTCGGCGGAGTCCGAGGTCTTCAACAAGGGGAAGCTCCTCTACAACCTCGGCGCGGCGCGAAATGCGATCCGCAAGGATGATCGTGTCGTGATCGTCGAGGGGTACTTCGATGCCTTGCGACTCGTCTCGGTCGGCGTGGAGGGGGTCGTCGCCCCGATGGGAACGGCGCTCACCGAATCGCAGGCGGAGCTCCTCGGGCGGTTCACGCGCCAGGTGGTGCTCTGCTACGACTCCGATGGGCCGGGGCAGAAGGCGACGTTCCGCGCGGCGGATCTCCTCCTCGCCAAGGGATTCGTCGTCCGCGTGGTCACGCTCCCCGAGGGGGAGGATCCCGACACCTTCGCGCGAAGCAAGGGAGGGGCGGCGGTGTCGCGATCGCTCGACGACGCGATGGATGTCTTCGATCGGAAGGTCCAGCTGCTCGAGCGCGCGGGGTGGTTCGCGGATCTGCAGCACAAACGGCAGGCGCTCGACCGGCTCCTCCCGACGATTCGGGCGGCAAGCGATCCGGTGACGCGCGACCTGTACCTGGCGCGGGCGGCGGAGGCGGCGGGCGTGGCGCGCGAGGCGCTGGTGGCAGAGCTGCACGCGGTACGGCGTGGGAGTGGGCCACGTGCGGCGGTCAACCGTCCATCGCGCGGGGATGCGCGGTCGGCCGATGCGCGTGCGGGCGAGCCCGGGGCCGCGCCGACCCGCGACGCGGTGCCCACCGGGCCGTATCGCTCGGGAGTGGAGCAGGGGAATGCGGAGCAGGTGCTGCTCCGTGTGGTCCTCACGCAGCCGATGTGGCGCGACCATGTGATCGAGGAGCTCGGGAAGCTTGAGGAATCGGAGCGGCCGGGCAGCGTCGACTTCGGCGGCGACGAGTCCGACGGGTTCGGGGAGTCGGCGCCACTCGCCCTTCGGGATCCCGTGTATGGCATGATCTACCGAGCCCTCTTGATGGTGGGCGAGGCGCTCTCGGCGGAGGCGATCGCCGAGCACCTCGATCCTCTCGCGATCCGGGTCTACGAGGAGCTCCGGGCCGATCCCCAGGCGGTCGTCGACGCCCGTGCGAGCGTGGCCGATGCCCTGCGACAGCTCCGGGGGCGATCGGTGGACGCCCGTCTCCGGGCGCTGGAATCCCTCCTCCCATTGGCCGACGCCGCCGAGAAGGACGCCCTCACCCTGCAGATCAAGCGGCTCGCCGACGAGAAGCGTTCGCTCGGTGTGCAACATTGGGGGATGGTCCGTCGGTCGCGCTGACCCCATCTTTCTCTCACCTCCTCTCTCCTCTCCGACCCCTTCATGTCCGATCTTCGCGCTCTGCTCGCCCTCCAAGATGACGACCTCGCCATCCATGCGCTGGAGCAGCGCCTCGCCGCGCTCGAGCCCCGCATCCGGGAGCTCGATGCCCGACGGCAGCGGATCGTCGACACGATGGATCGGCAGTCGACGGCGTTGCAGGCAGAGGAGAAGAAGCAGGCCTTCCTGCGCGACAAGATCGCGGAGCATCGGGAGCTGATCACGCGCAATCAGGCGCAGCTCGATGCGGTGAAGACCATGCGGCAGGCGACGGCCGCCGCGGCCCAGATGGACCAGGCCAAGCGGATCGTGGCCGGGGAGGAGAGCGACCTCCATGTCATCACGCGACGGGTGGAGGAGCTCCGCGCGGGGTTCGCGGCCTCGCAGGCCGACCTCGAGGCGTGTGAGGGGGAGCAGGCGACGGCGCGTGGCGAGGTGGCGACGGAGCGGGCGTCTATCGATGGCGAGCTCGCGGTCGCTCGGGCCACGCGTGAGGAGACGGCGAAGGCCGTGTCCGCCGCGCTGCGGAGCCGCTACGACCGCATCCGCAATGCCAAGCGCGTCCATGTCGTGGTCGCGCTCAACGCCCTCGCCTGTGGATCCTGCGACACCGCGATCCCGATGCAGCGGCGGCATGCGATGATGTCAGGGACGGCGATCGAGCTCTGCGAGGCGTGCGGCGTCCTGATGTATCACGCGGTGTGAGTCGGAGTCGGCCGGCCTCCCGCTGGCTTGCACCGGCGGCGGCACCGGCGACGGTCGCCGAGGCACTCGCTCGAGCGCTCACCCCATCGGGGGACCAGCCAGGGAAACAGGCGGTCCCCCTCGCCATCTGTCAGCTCCTCGCCGCGCGCGGGATCCACTCCGTCGACGTGGCGCAGCGCTTTCTGCGACCGACGCTCGCGCAGGTGGAATCCCCTGAGGCGATGATCGATCTCCCACGCGCCGCGGACCGCCTCGCGCGCGCGGTGGAGCGTGGCGAACCGATCCTCGTGCACGGCGACTACGATGTGGATGGGATCTGCTCCACGACGGTGATGACCAAGGTCCTGCGCGGGCTCGGTGGCGTGGTCACCCCGTTCATCCCCGACCGGATCACCGATGGCTACGACCTCGGTCCGGCGGGGGTCGCCGCGGCGCAGCGCATCGGCGCGAAGGTCGTGCTCACCTGTGACTGCGGCACCTCAGCGGTCGCGTCGGCGGCGGCGCTGCGCGCGGCTGGGATCGATCTGATCATCACGGACCACCATCTGCCCGGTGGCGCGCTCCCCGAGGCGTTCGCGGTGGTGAACCCTAAGCGAGCGGATTGCCCGTCGGCGGATAAGGATCTCGCTGCGGTGGGGGTGGCGTACAAGCTCGCGCGGGCCGTGGTCGCGCGCTGTGGTGGCGATCCTGCGGCGGTGGACGACCTGCTCGATCTCGTCGCGCTGGCGACGATCGCCGATGTGGCGCCATTGCGCGGGGAGAATCGCGTCTTCGCTCGACTCGGGTTGAAGCAGTTGGCGGCGAGTTCGCATCCCGGCATCCGCTCGCTGCTGCGCGCGGCGCGGCTCGATGGGAAGCCGCTCACGGCAGGGCGCGTGGGGTTCACACTCGCCCCGCGTCTCAACGCACTCGGCCGACTCGGGCAGGCGATCCGTGGGGTGGAGCTGCTGCTGGCCGAAGATGAGGCCACGGCGAATGTGATCGCGCGCGAATGCGAGGAGCTCAACGCCGAGCGGCAGGAGATGAATCGGCAGATGCTCGACGACGCGATGCGCCGGGTGGAGCAGCTCGATCTCGATGCGACCTGGGGGATCGTCCTCGCGCAGGAGGGATGGCATCCCGGGGTGATCGGGATCGTCGCCTCGCGATTGGTGGAGGCTACCTCGCGTCCCGTGATGATGGTCGCCGTGCGCGATGGGGTGGGGACGGGCTCCGGGCGGTCGATCTCGGCCCTCGACCTCCACGGCGTGTTGCACGACTGCGCCGATCTGCTGGTGCGCTTCGGCGGGCATCGGGCGGCGGCAGGGATCACCATCGATGCGGCACGCGTCCCGGCGTTCAGCGAGCGATTCAATGCGCAGGTGCGGTCGCGACTGACGGCGGACGATCTGTTGCCGACCCTGCGAACCGATCTCGAGCTCCCGATCGACGCGATCGATGAGACCCTCGAGCGGGGGCTCCGGCATCTGGAGCCGTTCGGGGTGGGGAATCCCGGGCCGATCTTCGTCTCGCGCGGGGTGAAGGTGGCGCAGGGGCCGCGTCGGATCGGGACCGAGGGGATGAAGCTCGGGCTCGAGACCCCGAGCGGGCCACTCGAGGGGATCTGTTGGGACGGGACACGCGCCAAGGGGCTCGCCGTCGGTGCGACGGTCGACATCGCCTACAGGCTCGAGGCCAACGAGTATCAGGGCCGTCGTACGCTGCAGGCGGTGATCCAGGATCTCCGGCATGGGTGAGCTACGGATCGTCGCGGGGGCATGGCGTGGGCGGCGCATCGCGGTCCCGCGTGGGGCGGTGCGGCCCACGGCGGACCGGGTGCGCGAGGCATGGATGAGCATCGTGGCCCCCGCGCTCGACGGCGCACGGGTCCTCGACCTCTGCGCGGGCTCGGGGGCGCTCGGGTTCGAGGCGCTGTCGCGTGGGGCCGAGCACGCCGACTTCGTCGAGAAGGATCCCAAGGTGCTCTCGACGCTCCGTGCCAACCTCGCGACGCTGGGGGCCGAGGCCAGAGCCACCGTGCATCGGAGCGAGGCGGGACGGTTCCTCGAGGCGGAGGCGGGGCCAGTCCCGTCCGACGCCCTCGCTGCGCCGGCGCCCCGCTGGGATGTGGCCTTCGCCGACCCACCCTACCACTACGGGACGGCTACCGCGCTCGCCGAACGCTGGCTCCGTGCCCCCTTCGCAGCGATCTTTGGCATCGAACACGAGGCGGAGCTCACCCTCCCCGACGCGGTGGCGCCGGCCTCGTCCGATCGTCGTCTGTACGGCGATACCGCCCTCACCATCTACCGCACCGGTCCCTGAGATGCCCAAGGTCGCGCTCTATGCCGGCAGCTTCGACCCCATCACCAATGGGCACGCCGATCTGATCCGGCGCTCCCTCGGCTTCGTCGACCGGTTGGTCGTCGGGGTCGCGGTGAACATCGCGAAGCAGCCCCTGTTCACCGTGGAGGAGCGGATGACGCTCATCCGTTCGGCGCTCGACGAGGATCCGCGGGTCGAGGTCCGGTCGTTCAGCGGGCTCGTGGTCAATTTCGCGCGTGAGGCGGGGGCGCCGGTCGTCCTGCGCGGACTCCGTGCCGTCGCCGACTTCGAGTACGAATACCAGATGGCGCTGATGAATCGACATCTCGCCCCGCAGCTGGAGACGATGTTCATGGTCCCCTCGCTCGAGGTGAGCTATGTGAGTTCCTCGCTGGTGCGCGAGGTCGCGCGCTTCGGCGGGGAGATCGACCAGCTCGTGCATCCCGCCGTCGCCCAGGCGCTCCGCGCGAAGTTCGCCGGGGGCTCGCCCACCGGCGCGTCCACCTCCCCCTCTGTCGCTCGCTGATCATGACCCTCGATGCCAATCTCCACGGTGACGTCCTCGTCATCGCGCTCCATGGCCAGTTGATCGTCGGCAATCGCCAGGCGCTCAAGCAGCGCGTCCTGGACGACATCGAGACGGGGACCCGTAAGGTCGTCGTCGACTTCGCCAATACCGGCTACATCGACAGCTCGGGGCTCGGGGTGCTCGTCTCGCTCGCGAAGCGGTTGCGTGAGCTCGGCGGTGATCTCCGCCTCGCCAACCTCAACGCCGACCTGCGCACGCTCTTCGAGCTCACCAAGCTCGACTCGCTCTTCCAGATCGCCGACTCCCGCGAGCAGGCGCTGGCCAGCTTCTAGATGGTGTCCACCTCGGCGCTCGACTTCCGCATCCCGAGTGACCTCGCGCAGATCGAGGCGATCGTGGCGCAGGTCGTCCATCGCTGCCGCGAGTGTCGCTTCGATGCCCGGCTGTTGAGTCTGAACGTCCCCGTCGCGCTCACCGAGGCGATCGCGAACGCCATGCTCCGTGGGAATGGCGAGGACGCGGCGAAGGAGGTGCGCATCCGCGCCGAGGTCTCGGAGGTGCGCCTCGTGGTCGAGGTGGAGGATGAGGGCGAGGGGTTCGACCTCGATGCGTGTGCCGCGGATCCGACGACGCCAGAGAATCTCGAGCGAGAGGATGGGCGCGGACTCTTCCTCATGCGGACGCTGATGGACGAGGTGGTGCAGGTCGAGGGATCGTCGCACGTGGTGCGGCTCACCCTGCGGCGTCGCTGAGCGCGTCGTGAGCCATCTCTCGCGCGTCCTCGAGGCGTTCGCCGTCGCGCAGGGGGGGAGTGCCGTGGTGTGGATGGAGTCCCCGCGGACGGGCGCGCTCGATGTCGTCGCGGCGGCCGGTGGCGAGGTGACGCCTCCTGACGTCGCGGTGCTGACGGACGAGGCCACGCCGCGTGAGCGCCCCACCGCGCTCGGGCCGCAGTGGATCACGCGCATCCCCGGGCACACACCGGCATGGCTCGGGGTTGGGGCGGTGCCCGG
>CAXRBM010000028.1:0-15841 GCA_964228675.1 Gemmatimonadaceae bacterium | reverse complement strand
CGGTACTAATCCAGACTGGATCGCTGGGAAACCAGCCACCGAAATCGGGTGAAACCGACCCGTTGTCCAGCGATTAAATGGTTGGACAGCCATACGTTAGAGCGTTCTGTCCAGTTGGCCCTGGCGGTTTGGACCGACGGGTCCACTATTCGGGGCGTGACCCAGCGCAGAATCCAGATCCGCGACGCCGCGATTGCAGCAGGCCGAGCTCGTGGCGTGGTACGAGGCGCAGCTCGCCGAGGTGCACGATCTCCACGGCTTCCGTGCCGCTGCGCTCCGGTTCGACCCGGACCGCGTCGTGTCGCCCGAGGACCGCGCGCGGTGGATGGCGTTGCCGGGGGCGGTGGAGATCCGCGATCGCACGATCGCGCTGCACTATGAGGTGGAGGAGTCGCCGGAGCATGGGGCGCGCGGCGTGGTGCGACTCCAGCTCCCGGAGAAGGTGGCGCGCACGCTCGTGGAGGAGGAGCTCCCCGAGCTCGATCGCCCGCTGCGGTTCGTGGTGACGCGCGGGGCGCGGGGATCGGTGCGTGGGGATTCGCTCGCCGAGGTGCAGGAGGCGTTGCGGCAGCCCTGGTCGCAGGAGGAGCGTCCCTCGCGTGATGGGCGTGGCCGCGAGTCCCGCGACGGACGATCCCCGGGTGGGGGTGGTGGACGCGGCGATGGCCGGGGCCCTCGCCGTGGCCACCCGGGTCACAAGGGGCGCGGCGGGCGGCGTCGCAGGTAGGCTGTACTTCCGGTACTAATCCAGACTGGATCGCTGGGAAACCAGCCACCGAAATCGGGTGAAACCGACCCGTTGTCCAGCGATTAAATAGTTGTAAAGCAATACGTTATAGCGTTCTGTCCAGTTTGCCCTTGCGGTTTGGACCGACGGGTCCAATATTAGGGGCGTGACCCAGCGCAGAATCCAGATCCTCGACGCCGCGGCGGAGCTCATCGCCGAGAAGGGCTTCATCCAGACGTCGGTCGATGACGTCATCGCGCGCGCCGGGCTCAGTGGCAAGAGCCACTTCTATCACTACTTCAAGTCCAAGGACGCGCTCGGGCACGAGGTGCTCGCGCGGCAGTTCGATCTCCTCGGGGAGCGTGGCCTCGCGATCCTGCGCGAGAGCTCGCTCGACCCGATCGAGCGGCTCCAGGTCTTCATCGATTCGGTGGTCGCGATGCAGGTGGAGCGCGGGATGAAGGGGGGATCGCCCTTTGGCGCGCTCGCCTCGGACATGGCAGAGCAGGACGAAGGCTTCCGGGTACGGATCGCCCGGGTCTTCCGTGGCTGGATCGATGAGATCGCGGGCCTCCTCTCGCAGGCGGAGGACCGCCTCGAAGAAGGGACCGATCCCTTCCGGTTGGCGCGGTTCATCGTCGCGGCGCTCGAAGGGGCGACGACGATGGCGCGGATGAAGCGCGATGTGAGCCTCATGCACGGGGTGGCCTCGGACCTCAAGCGGTTCGTGACCTCCCATGTGCGGGGCCCGGTGACGAGGTGAGGGAATCCATGGTGGAGCGATCGGATATGGCGACGGCGATGGAGCTCGAGGCGATCGGCATCGAGTTGCAGATGGTCTCGATCGAGGAGGCGCAGCGGCGGGCCCGCTTCGACGCCGAGGCGATGCGGCACCTCGATGCGCTCTACGCGTTCGCGCTCAAGCTGACCCGCGCGCGCGACGAGGCGGAGGATCTGGTCTCCGACACGATGCTCCGCGCCATCCAGCGCTGGGAGCAGTACCGCCTCGGCACCAACATCCGCGCCTGGCTCTTCACGATCCTCTATCACGCCTTCGTCAGCCGGAAGCGGCGCGTCGACGCGCGTGAGGTGCAGCCGCTCGAGGATGAGGAGGGGCGCATGGTCTTCGAGGCGGTCGGTGAGACCGATCCCGAGGGCGCCTTCTACGATTCGTTCCTCGACGAGGAGATCGTCGGCGCGATCCAGGCCCTCCCGGACGAGTACCGTCTCGCGGTGGTGATGAGCGATCTGCACGGCCTCAAGTACGCGGAGATCGCCGGCGTCCTTGGCGTCCCCGAGGGGACGGTGAAGTCGCGCCTCTTCCGTGGGCGCCGGATCCTGCAGGGGCAGCTCCGCGGCTACGCCGAGGAGATGGGCTACCTCACGCCTGGCGCTGACGCCGCCGTCGCGCTTTAGCGCGGTTCCCGCACCCGCGCATCTCGCACCAGCGGCGCGTGCGAGAGCGGGTGTCATCGGCGAAGTGACGGCCGCAGCGTCGCCCCGCGCAGGCGCGGATCCGATCGAACTCCCCGCGGACGAAGGAGTCCATCGCCGACTCCACGATGGGGATCACCAACCCACCGAAGGCATCACCGACCGGGACGAAGCGGCGCACATAGCGCCCCTCCGCGGTCCGGTCGATGCGGCGCGTCCCCACCGCGCGACTCAGGATCCGATTCAACTCCGTCAGGGTCGCTTCGCGCGTCGCGGTGGCGGAGACGCCATTCCCCTTCTCCGCGAGCGCGCGCAGCGCGGCGCGCAGGCGTCGCACCTCGACGAGGGCCGCCGCCGCCCCTGACGGCTGTTCGATCGCGCGTCGCCGTAGCGCCTCGGCGCGGTCAGCGTCGATCACCCCAGCGGTCAGGAGCCAGGCCACGAAGCGGTCGAACTCCCCGATCGTGTCGACACGGACGTCCTGCCGCACATCGTCGGTGTTCACGAGATCGAGCCAGAGCCGTCCGCCGAGGAGGGTGAATCCGGGCGGGGTGGGGGAGGCGGCGGCGCGGGGCATAGGGGCGAAGTTAGCGCGGCGATAGATTCGGCGGATGCTGACTGGCGTCCGACAGGTGGCGGTGGGGTCCGGCAATCCGGTGAAGCTCGCGGCGGTGCACGCCGTGCTCGGCTCGCTCGTCGATGTGGCGGCGATCGCGCCGGTGGTGGTCGCGAGCGGGGTCCCCGATCAGCCGGTCGGTGACGACGAGACGATCCGTGGCGCCCGCACGCGAGCCCGCGCTGCGCGCGAGGCCGCTGACGCCGACCTCGGTGTGGGGCTCGAGGGCGGGATCGTCGATGGCCCCGAGGGGATGCGCACCTGCGCCTGGTGCGTCGTGGTGCATCGCGATGGACGTGAGGGGGTCGGCGGCTCGCTCGCGATGCCACTCCCTGAGGGGGTCGCATCGCTGATCCGCGCGGGGGAGGAGCTCGGGCATGCGATGGACGCCTTCGCGGCGACCCGCGGGACCAAGCATGGCAAAGGGGCGGTGGGGATCCTCACCGCGGATCGCATCGACCGACAGGCGGCGTATGAAGTGCTAGTGACCTACGCGCTCGCCCCCTTTCTCACCCCCGAGCTCTACGCGCGCTGACCGATCGGCTGAGCGCCCGCCGCGCGGGAGAGCGGACGGGACCCAGACGCGAGGGAATCAGTTGGTCGGCGGGCGCAACACGAGGACGGGGCGCCCCGACGAGCGGATGAGCTTGTCGGCCACCGATCCGAGGAAGACGCGTGAGAGGCCGCGTCCCTGCGTCGCGATCGCGATGCAGTCAGGGTTCACGTCCCTGACCTCGTTGAGCAGGCTCCGCGTCGGCGAGAGATCGACGCGCACCGTCGTCGTGACGGTGAGTCCACTGCCACGGAGTTGTCCAGCGATCTCATCGAGCGAGGTCTTGGCTGCGAGCGTCTCGGCGTCGACGCCGAAGGGATCGGGGCGATCCGCCGCGAGATGGGTGACCACATCCCCGGGCACATAGGGCGCGACCACGCGCACCAACTCGAGGGCCGACCCCATCGCGATCGCGAGATCTCGGACGATCGGAAGGATCGCCGCCGAGTGCTCGCTCCCGTCGAGGGTGACGAGGATCCTCTTCGGGGCGAAGGGCGTCGCCGGGTGGGCGTCGTTCGCCGGGAGGGTGAGGACCGGCCGGCGCGAATGCCGGATGACGGCGTCAGCCACCGAACCGAGCCAGTCGGGGGCGAAGCCACCGGCGCCGTGCGTGGTCATCACGATGAGATCGGCGAGGATCCGATCGGCAAGATCGGTCACGAGGCCTGCTGGGCTCCCGTCCTCGGAGATCGGGGTCACGCGAATCCCCCACTCCCCGGCGACCTTGGTGGCGAGCGAGGTCACGTACTCCGCGGCCCGCTTGCGGATCGCCTCATCCGCGGCGAGCATCTCCTGTGAGAAGAGCGCGCCCTCCGCGGTCGCGCCGACCACGGCGATCGGGACATGGGCCCGCGCCAGATGGACCGCTCCCCCGGTGCGTCGTGCCAGCTCGCAGGCTACGGGGATCGCGCGCTCGGCGAGCGCCGAACCGTCGAGGGGGACGAGGATGGTGCGCAGCATGAGGGTCTCTCGGTCGGTAGGGGGAGGGGCGGGACCCCTCCATGGTCAGATTACCATTCTCTATCATACCCCGCCGTCCGTCTTTCCCTCAATCTCCGTCAGGGGACTCCGTCCGTGACGAATAACGCCTCCACCCTCTTCCCCTTCGCCGTTCAGGAGCGCGTCCGGTGGAGCGACTGCGACCCGCTGGGGATCATCTACTACGGCACCTATATCCGGTTCTTCGAGGCGGCGGAGCATGAGCTGTTCCGTCGAGCGGGGCTCCCCTATGAGCTCATGCGAGTGGAGCGGAAGGTCCAGCTCCCGCGGAAGGCGTTCCAGGTGGAGTTCTATTCCCCGGCGGAGATGGACGAGTTGATGGAGATCCGGGTGGGGGTCGCCAAGATCGGGACGACCTCGCTGACCCTACGCTTCGAGGCCTTCCGGGCCCGGGATCTGGTGCATCGCGCGTCGGCCACCCTGACGGTGGTCTGTGTGGAGAAGGAGACGATCGCCAAGCAGCCCCTCCCAGACTTCGTGAAGACGGCGCTCACCCCCTTCCTCCTCCGGACCGCCTGAGCAGGGGCGGGGAGTATCTTTCACCGATGGCTGACGAATCGACCTACTTCCGGAAGGGCTTCGGGCTCAAGGCCGAGGTCCAGCAGACGCTGACCGCCGATTATGACGGCCGGTTGGTCGATCTCCTGCTGGCGCGGGACCATACGCTGATCGCGGGCCCCGTGACGATTCGGCTCGCAAAGGAGTTCGGGTTCTGCTACGGGGTGGAGCGCGCGGTGGAGTACGCGTACCAGACGCGGGCCAAGTTCCCCGAGCGACGCATCTACCTGGCGGGGGAGATCATCCACAACCCGCATGTGAACGCGAAGCTCAAGGAGATGGGGATCGTCTTCCTCGCGCCGAGCGCGACGGGGTTCGATTACACCCAGGTGGCCAAGGAGGATGTGGTGATCCTCCCGGCGTTCGGGGTGACGATCCACGACTTCGAGACCCTCCGGGTCAAGGGCTGCATCATGGTCGACACGACCTGCGGCTCGGTGCTCAATGTCTGGAAGCGGGTCGAGGTCTACGCGCGGGATGGGTTCACCTCGCTGATCCATGGGAAGTACTACCATGAGGAGACGCGGGCGACGGCGTCGCAGGTGGAGAAGCATCCCGGTGGCTCGTACCTCGTGGTGCGCGACATGGCGCAGGCCGATGATGTGATGGCTTATATCGAAGGGCGCTTCGAGGGAGGACGCGAGGCGTTCCTGACGAAGTATCGCCACGCGGCGAGTCCGCACTTCGATCCTGACGTGCATCTCAAGCGGATCGGCGTCGCGAATCAGACGACGATGCTCGCGCGTGAGTCGTTGGCGATCGGTGAGGCGGTGGGGCAGTCGATGGCCCGCGCGTATGGTGAGGCATACCGTGCCGAGAACTTCCGGACCTTCGATACGATCTGCAGCGCGACACAGGATCGGCAGGATGCGGTGAATGCCCTGTTGACGGAGCCGCTCGACGTGATGGTGGTGATCGGCGGCTACAACTCGAGCAACACCATCTCCCTGGCGGCGCTCTGTTCCGAGCGGGTGCGCACCTATCATATCGAGGATGCGCTCGGGATCGATCCCGCGCGCGGGACGATCCGCTATCGCAATCTTGCGAATGGGCAGGAAACCGAGGTGAACGGGTGGTTCCCGATGGAGGGAGCAGTGCGGGTCGGGGTCACCGCCGGCGCGAGCACGCCGAACAACAAGATCGGCGAGACGGTCGCGCGCATCCTGGCGACGCGTGGGATCGACGTCGCCTCGATCCTCTGACGCCTTGATGACCACCGCGACGTCGGGCACGGCGGCGGGGTCGGGGACCGCGCTCGCGGTCCTGCTCGACGGATTGATCGATTACGCGGGGCTCTTCCCACCGGCCGCCCTCCCGATGCCGGAGGCGGTCACGGCGTTTGCGCGCTACGCGAGCGGTGCGGATCGTGCGATGCTCGGGCGATTCGTTCTACCGGCGGCGCGCCTCGCGGAGTTCACGGCGGCGGTCGATGCGTTGCCGCATGGTGCGCCGACGTCGCGCGCGCCGTGGCGGCTCAGTGTGCTCGCCGCGTCGAGTGATGCGCCGATGTTGCGTGAGTGGTCGGCGACCTTTGGGGCCTGCCTCGCGATCGATACGGTGGAGGCGAAGGCGGGGTCGATCGATGAGATCGCCGCGCTCGCCGGTGCCTTCGGGGCGGGGGTGACGGTCTACGTCGAGCTCCCCGTGCGTGAGGATCCCACCTCGCTCGTCGCCGCGCTCGCCGCGTATGGGTTGCGCGCGAAGATCCGCACCGGTGGGGTGACCCCCGATGCCTTCCCCACGCCGGCGGAGGTCGTGCGATTCCTCGCGGCCTGCGTGCGTGCCGGCGTGCCGTTCAAGGCGACCGCCGGGCTGCATCATCCGCTCCGTGGTGAATATCCGCTCACCTATGCGACCGATGCGCCGCGCGGGACGATGTACGGGTATCTGAACGTCTTCCTCGCGGCCGCATTGCTCTGGACGGGGGTCGCCGAGGATGAGGTGTCGCCGTTGCTCGAGGAACGCGACGCGCGAGCGATCACCGTCGCGCCGACACGGATCACCTGGCGTGCGCATCAGCTCGATACGGCGACACTGACCCAGGTGCGTGCCGCCTTCGCGGGGTCGTTCGGCTCCTGTTCCTTCGAGGAGCCGGTGCACGAGCTCGCGCCCCTCATGACTGCCGGGAGTCGTTGACGATGCTCGACCAGACGCATGATCTCGCGCTCACCTCGTGGGTGTCGTCGGCCCACGCGGCAGGTACCGACTTCCCGATCCAGAATCTGCCGTTGGGGGTGTTCTCGGCCGCCGATGGGCGCGTCGGCGTTGGCGTGGCGATCGGGGATCAGGTGCTCGATCTCCGTGTCGCCCGTGATGCGGGGCTCCTCGTGGGGCTCTCCGCTGAGATCGCAGCGACGCTCGAGGGGCGCACGCTCAATGCGTTGATCGCGCTCGGACGTCCGGCACTCACCGCGGTGCGCGCGGCGGTGCAGGGGGTGCTTCGCGCCGATACCGAGGCCGGGCGCGCGGCACAGCGCGTGCCTGGCCTCCTCCAGCCGATGGCGAGCGTGCGTATGCAGCTCCCGGTGGAGGTCGGGGATTACACCGACTTCTACGCGAGCGTCGATCATGCCACGAACGTCGGATCGATGTTCCGCCCCGACAACCCGTTGCTCCCCAACTATCGGCATGTGCCGATCGGGTATCATGGGCGCGCCTCATCGATCGTCCCCACGGGGACCCCGGTGCACCGTCCGATGGGGCAAGTCAGTGCGAAGCCGGAAGGGCCACCGACCTTCGCGCCGACCGCGCGTCTCGATTACGAGCTCGAGGTGGGCGCAGTGATCGGGGCGGGGAATGCGCTCGGGACGACCATCCCACTCACCGAGGCCGAGTCGCACCTCGCGGGGCTCGTGTTGGTGAACGATTGGTCGGCACGCGATGTACAGGCGTGGGAGTATCAGCCGCTCGGGCCCTTCCTCGCGAAGAACTTCGCGACGACGATCTCCCCCTGGGTGGTGACCCTCGATGCGCTCACGCCCTATCGCGTGCCGGCGCGTGTACGAACCGCTGCGGAGCCTTCGCCGCTGCCGTATCTCTCTGATGCGGGGGATCAGGCGCATGGTGGGTTCGACATCACCCTTGAGGTCTGGATCCGCACGGCGCGCATGCGCGAGGCAGGGACGCCGGCGGAGCGGCTGAGCCATGGGAGCTTCGCGCAGATGTATTGGACCTTGGGACAGATGCTCGCGCACCACGCCAGCGGGGGGTGCAACCTGCGGCCCGGCGATCTGATCGCGAGCGGCACCGTCTCCGGACCGGAGAAGTCATCGCGCGGCTGTCTCCTCGAACTCACCTGGCGGGGGGCAGAGCCGGTGACCTTCTCCAATGGGGAGACGCGCGCCTTCCTCGCCGATGGGGATGAGGTGATCCTGCGCGGTTGGTGCGAGGCGCCGGGGCGAGCGCGGATCGGATTCGGGGAGTGCCGCGGCGCGGTGGTGGGCGTATGAAACGCCTCCTGATGCTGCTGGCCTGCGCTCCGAGCACAGCGATGGCGCAGGGGGGGAGTGACCTCTTTGTCGCCTCCTTCCACGAGGTGGGCACGCATGTCTCGATCGGGCGCCCGGTGAACGTCACCAATCGCGTGGGCTATGACAACCAGCCCACCTTCACCGCCGATGGCCGTGCGCTCCTCTTCACCAGTATCCGCGAGGATGCCCAGGCCGACATCTGGCGCGTGATCGTCGCGACAGAGGCGGTGGATCGTGTCACGCAGACGACCGAGAGCGAGTACTCTGCGACGCGCACGCCCGATGGCCTTGCGATGAGCGTGATCCGCGTGGAGCGGGATTCGACCCAACGACTCTGGCGGTTCCCCTTCGATGGGAGCGCACCGACGGTGATCCTCCCGGCCCTCCGTCCGGTGGGGTACCACGTCTGGGTGAACGAGGCGAACCTCGGGGCCTTCATCCTCGGGGAGCCGAACGCGCTCGTGCTCGCCGATACGCGCACGGGGCGGGTCGATACGTTGGCACGTGATATCGGACGTGCGCTGGTGCGTGTTCCCGGACGCGAGGCCTTCACCTTCGTGCAGCTCGCCCGCGATACCAGTTGGATCAGCGAGGTCGACGTGCGCACCCGCACCGTCCGGCGCGTCGCGCCACTCCCGCCGGGCGCCGAATACCACATCTGGACGCCGTCGGGGCAGTTGATCATCACCAGCGGCACTCGGCTCCTCGTGCGTATCCGCGACCAGTGGGATGTGCTAGCCGACTTCGCCCCGGTCGGGGTGCGGGGGATCTCGCGCATCGCGCTGAGCCCCACTGGGGACCGGATCGCCTTCGTCGCGGCGGACGCGGGCGTGCGCTGATCGCCCCACCCACCTTGCGAACGGTCGTGGTCGTTCGACAGCATTGAACGTCCTCTCCCCCACGAACCCGATGCCCCCCAAATCCACCTCGCGCCCATCGACGCCCTCCGATCACCCGGTGCGTGATGCCGCCGATGCCCTCTGTCGCGCCGCGCAGGAGAGCTCGCATCAGCACGACCGTCTGGCGCGCGTCCTCAAGCATGGACTCGATGATCTCGAGCTCGAGGGGGTGGCCGAGGTCGTCGATCTCTGTGACGGGATCCTCGTAAAGGCGACGGCGCGTTACGAGATGGTCGCCGCCGATGGCCGCGCGCGGGATGAGGCGTGGTGGCGCGCGGCGAATGCACTCTGGATGGCGGCGCGCGAGTACTGCCGGCGCCACGCCCAGAGCGATGCCGTCGCCACGCGTCTCAAGAAGCATGGCACCAAGGAGCTGAGCGAGATCAGCGTGGAGTACGAACTCGAGCTCTCGGCGCGGATGGCGTTGCGCCAGGCGCTCGCGGGCTACCTCGCGATCAGGCCCGAGGCGGCGTAGCCACCAACTCCGTCGCCTCGGCCCACGCGGCCATGGCGGCATCGAGGGCCGCGCGTTCCTTGGCGAGCGCCTGATCGAGACGGGCGGCCTCGCGGGCCTTCTCCGCGCTTCCATCATACAACCCCGGCTCGGCGAGCTGCGCCTCGAGTTCCGCGACCTTCGCTTCATGGCGCTGCACGGCGCGCTCGGCATCCTCCGCGGCCCGCTTCTGCGCGCGGCGTGCGGCGTGCTCGTCCTCCTGCGAGGATTCGTTCCGCTTGGCCTTGGTCTTCTCCGCCGCGCGCTTGGCCTCGACGGCGGCCGCATCGGCCTTGGCGGCGTCGGCGACCCGTGTGGCGCGATCGGCCTCCCACTCGATGAAGGGACCATCGTAGTCGCGGAGCCGCGTGCCATCGAACCACCAGACGCGCGTTGCGACCTCACGCAGGAAGGCGCGGTCGTGGCTGACAAGGAGCACCGTCCCCTCGTACTCATCGAGCGCATCTTCGAGCGCTTCGATGTTCTCGACGTCGAGGTGGTTGGTCGGCTCGTCCAGGACGAGGAGGTTCGCGTGCGAGAGGGTGATCAGCGCCATCGCCATCCGCGCGCGCTCGCCACCGCTCAGTGTCCCGATCTCGCGGAAGACCTCGTCGCCGCTGAAGCCGAAGGCGCCGAGATGGTTCTGCACCGCGCCGCGGCTCCAGAGGGGCCGCTGGTCGAGGATCGCATCCATCAGCGATTTGCGGAGCGGGAGGTCAGCGAGATCCTGTCGGAACCAGGCGGGGGTGATCGATGAGCCGACCCTGGCCTCCCCGGCCGCCGGCGTGCGATCGCCGAGGAGCGTCGAGATGAACGAGGTCTTCCCCGCGCCATTGGGACCGACGAGGGCCACGAAGTCATTGCGTCGGATCACCGCGGTGAAGTCCTCGACGAGGGTGCGGTCGGGGACCTCGACGCGGAGGTCCTTCACCGCGATCACCTGATCGCCACCGCGCTCCGCGGGCTCGAACCGGAGCGACATCGCGGCGGGATCGCCGGGGGGTGGGGCGAGGCGAGGGAGCCGCTCGAGGCGCTTCCGCTTCCCCTTGGCCTGGAAGGAGTTCACGCCGGCGAGGTTCCGGCGGATGTACTCCTCCTCCTTCTTCACGTAAGCGATCTGCTTCTGGAGTTCGCGCTCGCGCGTGAGCCGACGCTCGGCGCGCTGCGGGACGAACTGCGAGTAGTTCCCCTTGTACCATTCGCCGCTGCGTCCTTCGATGTGCAGGACGTGCGTGCAGATGGCATCGAGGAACGCGCGGTCGTGGGAGACGACGAGGATCGTCTCGTCACACTCGCGGAGCCAATCCTGCAGCCAGGTGGTGGTGTCGAGGTCGAGGTGGTTGGTCGGCTCGTCGAGCATCAGGAGGTCGGCGGGCGCGATCAGCTGCGCGGCGAGGCCGACGCGGCCGCGCTCTCCGCCCGACAGCGAGGCGACGAGACGGGTCTTCGATTCCTCGGCGTCGAAGCCGAGCCCCTGGAGCACCGCATCGACGCGGGCGTGATAGACGTAGCCCCCGAGATCGGCGAAGCGCTCCTGATCGCGCCCGAACTTCTCGAGGAACTCGTCGGTGACCGACTCGCCCATCTCTCCGAGCTGCATCGCCTGATCGGCGATCGATTGCTCGAGGGCGATCACCTCGCGCCAGGCCGCGGCGGCGGCCTGCCAGACCGTGGTCGCGCCCTCGAAGGCACGGTGCTGGTCGAGGAGGGCGTGCCGAAGTCCCGGCTTGCGCGCGACGTTCCCCGCGGTGGGAGTGAGGTCGCCCGTGATGACCTTGAAGAGCGAGGACTTCCCGGCGCCGTTGCGTCCGATGATCCCCCAGCGATCGCCATCCCCGACGGTGAAGGTGATGTCCTTCAGGAGTTCGGTGGCGCCGAAGGAGATTCCGACGCCGGCCATCGAGAGGACGCTCATGTATCCGTCGGAGTAGGGACGGTGAGTTCGCCGGTCTCGAGCGCGCGGGTGGCGATCGCACGGGCCGCGTCGTCGGCGTTCCGCTCGAGCGCCCGAATCGCCCGACGCGTGCGCCGCATCGCCATCGGGATGAAGAAGCGGGCGACCTCGAGGTCCGCCGCGGCCTCCTTCTCGCCGACGCGTCCGATCACCGCGGTCACGCGCGAGAGGACCGCCGTCGCGAGGTAGATGTCGATCGCCGCATTCGCCATCCGCTCGTGCAGGAACTGCCGCTCGATGATCGTCTTGCCATGCTCGATCAACGCCTTCTCCACCGCGAGGGCGAGGGCGTGGATGTTCTCCGCCACGAGCTCCCCTTCCTCAGCGAGGGTGGGGTGGACCTTCGTGAAGCTCGGCTTCACCAGGGTGCGCTTCACGCGCCCCGTGAGATAGCTGGAGATCGCACCCAGGGAGTGGAGCGGATCCTTGAACGCCTTCCCGACGGCCTTGAGCTCTTCGCCCGGTTGCTGGAGGCCCATGAGGGCGATGAGGGCGCGGAGCACCTCGTTGGTCCCCTCGAAGATCATGTTGATGCGCGAATCGCGCAGCGCACGCTCGTACGGATACTCCTTGGAGTAGCCGCTCCCGCCGGCGATCTGCATCGCCTCGCTCGCGGTCCGGAAGGCGAGCTCCGACGCGTAGATCTTGCACGCCGCGGTCTCGAGCGAGAAGTCGACGCTCCCACGGTCCACCATCCCCGCACAGAGCATCCACGCTGAATCCATGGCGTAGCAGTCGGCGGCAGCGGCGGCGAACTTCCGCTGGATCATCTCGAAGGAGCCGATCGGGCGTCCGAACTGCTCCCGCTCCTTGGCATGGGCGAGGGCGAGCTTCATCATCTCGCGCGTCCCGCGCGTCGAACCGGCCGAGAGGCCGAGGCGACCGGAGTTGAGGATCTCGAGGGCGATCTTGAAGCCGCCGCCGACCTCACCGAGGAGGTTCTCCGCCGGGACCCGCACGTTCTCGAAGGTGATCGTGCGCGTGTCGCTTCCCTTGATCCCCATCTTCTCCTCGATCTTTCCGAGGGAGATGCCGGGGGCGTGGGCATCGACGATGAAGGCGGTGACGCGCTGCTTCACCACGCCATCGATGGTGACGGGGACCTTCGCGAAGACGGTGAGGACGCCGGCATAGCCCGCGTTGGAGATCCAGATCTTGGCGCCGTTCAGGAGGTAGTGCGACCCATCCTCGCTGGGGACGGCGGTGGTGCGCATCGCCTGCGCGTCCGAGCCGGAGCCCGCCTCGGTGAGGCAGAAGGCCCCGATGCATTCGCCGCTCGCGCACTTCGGGAGCCACTGCTGCTTCTGCGCCTCGGTGCCGAAGAGGATGATCCCCTTGATCCCGATGCTCTGGTGCGCGCCGAAGTAGACGGCGAGGGCGGCATCGTGCGCGCCGATCTCCCCGAAGACGCGATTGAAGACCATCGCGGACGCACCGAAGCCGCCGTACTGCTCGGGGATGTTGAGCCCCATGAGACCGAGTTCGGCCATCCCCTGACGGACGGCGTCGGGGAAGCGGCCGTCGTGATCGATCTGCGCGCTGTCGAGGGTGTCCGCGGCCCAGGTGCGGAAGGCGTCGAGGATCGCGGCGAGCGATTCCTTCTCTTCTGCGGAGGGCTCGGGGAAGGGGAAGATCAACTCCTCGCGGATCTCCCCGAGGAAGACCCCTCGGGTGAACGAGGGGTGATGATCGGGGTCGGCGAGGTGTGACGCGGCGGTGGCGTGGGTGGGGGCGACGGAGGTCATGACGGGCTCGACGGCAGGGTTCACCTGAAAGGTACCCGGACCGATGGGTTGCGTGCCGAGGCGTGTCGGTCGAGGTTGCGTGCATGTCGATGACGCCGTTCTCGCAACTCGAGGTGGTCCAGGAGGGGGGCGCGGCCTCCCTGGCGTGGGTCCGCGATCACCTTCCGGCCGTCCTGCAGGGGATGGGACCCTTCGGGGTCGCCTGGTGGCAGTGGGTGGCGCTCCTCCTGTTGGTGCCGGCGGGGGCGACCCTCGGCGTCTTACTCGTTCGTCCCGTCCAGGCGGCGCTTCGTCGTCTCGTGGCGACCACTCCGACCCAGATCGACGACCTCCTCGTCGAGGCCTCGCGCGGACCGATCATCCTCCTGGTCGGCGTCCTCACCTCGCGGATCCTGATCGGGTGGGTGGCCCTGGCCAAGGCACCGCTGGGCCACGTGGTCGATCTCCAGCAGGCGTTGATGGTGGTCGCCTTCTTCTGGGCCCTCTTGCGATTGGTCGGGGTCGTCGAGCGGACGGCGCCGGCGAGCGCCTGGGTCCGGCAGTATCCGGCGATGCGGTCGCTGATCCCACTCGGCGCGCGGATCGCCCGGGTCCTCCTCGTCGTCCTCGCCGCGCTCAGCATCGCGACGGTCTTCGGCTACCCCGTCATCACGATCCTCGCGGGGCTCGGGATCGGCGGGATCGCACTCGCGTTGGCCGCACAGAAGACGCTGGAGAATCTCTTCGGGTCGCTCTCGATCGGGGTCGATCAGCCCTTCCGTGTCGGCGACCCGGTCAACATCGAGGGGATCGAGGGAGAGGTGGAGGCAATCGGGCTGCGGTCGACTCGGATCCGCACGGCCGAGCGAACCGTGGTGAGCCTCTCGAATGGTCGGCTCGCGGAGATGCGCGCCGAGAACTTCGGGGAGCGCGATCGCTTCCGCTTCCGCACCGTCCTCTCGCTCGACCTCGCGACCGCGCCCGACCAGCTCGAACGCGTGCGTGATGGGATCGATGCCCTCCTCCGAGCCCATCCGAAGACCTGGTCCGAGGGGACGCAGGTGCGACTGATCGGGCTCTCCCCCTCCGCGATCGATCTCGAGGTGGTCTGTTGGGTCACGACCCGTCAGGGGCCGGAGTTCAAACAGATCCGCGAGCAGTACCTGTTGGGGATCCTGCGACTCGTGCGGGAGTCGGGGGTGCACTTCGCCGCGCCACCGAGTCCCGCGCCGCCGACGCCCAGCGCCCCCTGATCGATCGGTCGATCAGCGAAGGAGGGCAGGGAGGTCGCGCACGAGGACGTAGCCACCGGCCGCGGTCATCACGAGCGCGACGAGGAGACCGAGCCATGTGAGCCAGCGGGGGTGCCGATAGGCGCCGACGATCGCTGGTCGCTGTGCGGCCGCGAGCATCGCGGCGAGCCCGAGCGGGAGGATCAGGCCGTTGAGCGCCCCGACCAGGAGCAGCGTCTTCACCGGGCGACCGATCAGGACGAAGACCAGGGTTGAGAGCGCGATGAACCCGATTACCACACGGGGCCACTGTCGGTCGAGCGCGGGATGCAGACTCCGCAGGAACGAGACCGAGGTATACGCCGCGCCGACGACCGAGGTGATCGCCGCGCTCCACATCACGATGCCGAAGAGCCGATAGCCAAGTTCTCCCGTGGCCGCACGAAAGACGGACGCGGGGGGATTCGCCGGATCGAGCGAGACACCCTGGGAGACGACGCCGAGGACGGCGAGGAAGAGGATGATCCGCATCAGACTCGCGACCCCGATCGCGGTCGCGGCGGAGCGGGTGACCTGTGGGACCGCGGCCGGGCCGGTGACCCCCGCATCGATCAATCGATGCGCACCGGCGAAGGTGATGTAGCCCCCCACCGTCCCCCCGACGATCGTCACCACCGAGAGCACGTCGATCTGCGTGGGGAGCACGGTGCGGACGATCGCCTCGCCCAACGGAGGGCCTGACGCCAAGGCCACGGCCAGGGTGAGGGCGATCAAGACGAAGCCAAGCCAGATGCTGAAGCGGTCCATCGCGCGCCCCGCCTCCTTCACGACGAAGAGCCCGATCGCGAGTGCGGCACTCAGCGCGGCGCCGACCTTCACGGGGATCCCGGCGACCACCTCGATCCCGAGTCCCGCCCCGGCGACATTCCCGACGTTGAAGGCGAGCCCACCGAGTACCACGAGGACGGTGAGCACGGTGCCGAGCCCCGGAAGCACGGCATCCGCGACCGGGCCCGCGCGGCGTCCCGAGACGGAGATCACGCGCCAGATGGTGAGCTGCGCGACGAGATCGATCACGATGCTCGCGAGGATCGCGAAGCCGAAACTCGCGCCGAGCTTCTCGGTGAAGACCGCGGTCTGCGTGAGGAATCCCGGCCCGATCGCCGAGGTCGCCATCAGGAA
>CAXRBM010000027.1:0-5866 GCA_964228675.1 Gemmatimonadaceae bacterium | reverse complement strand
CGTCCCGCTGGCGGTCACCGCCGAGGGGGTGGCATGCGCGAGGGTGCTCGAGAGCATCAACGCCCCATGTTCCCCATGCACCGCATCGGTGATCGACTCCCAGTGCTCGACGAGACGATTCAGGTCGAGCGGGATCCGCGGGCCGGTCGAGGCTTCCGCACGGTCCGCGACCACCGGGATCGGGGCGGTAGGAGGAGCCGAGGCGCGCGGTGCCGTAGTCGATGACGGAGGCGCCGCCCGCCGCGAGGCGGGAGCCGCCGCACCACGCGGCGCCCCACCACCCTCGCTCACCCCACGCAACACCTGTTCGAGGTCGAGCGTCCGATCCAACAGCGCGCACCTCACCAACAACGTCTCGAAGAGGAGTTGCTGCTGTCCGCTCCGGCGCATGTGCGGTTCCAGCTCGGAGACCAGATGCAGCATCCGCAGCAGATCGCCGGCGGAGAAATCCCCGGTTCGTGCGGCCAGCGCATCGCGTACGCGCTCCGAGAGATCGGGAAGGGTGCCCCCGAGCACCACCGCGAGCTGCGCCCGCAGGATGTTCGCGAAGTCGGTGAGGAGGATGCTGAAATCCACCCCATGATCGGCGAGCCGCGCCACCGTTGCGAAGACCTCTCCCGCCTGCCGCTGCGCGACGAGCGCGAGGAGCCGGAGATGTTCCTCTTCGTGGACCAGCCCGAGCGACTCGCGCACACGCTCCGCCGTCAACGTGTCCCCGCCCAGGGAGAGCGCCTGATCGGTGAGGGAAAGCGCATCACGCATCGAGCCATCGGCCGCGCGCGCGAGCATCGCCAGCGCCTCGGGCTCCGCCGTGATCCCCTCCGCCGCGAGCACGCTCCGCAGACGCTCCCGCACCTCGGCGGGCCCGATGCGACGCAGGTCGAAGCGCTGCACGCGCGAGAGCACCGGCGCCGCCGCCTGCTGGATCTTCTGCGGATCCGTCGTCGCGAAGATGAAGATGACCCGCGGCGGCGGTTCCTCGAGCACCTTGAGCAGGGTGTTCCACGCCTCTCGCGTGAGCATGTGCGCTTCGTCGAGGATGTAGATCTTATGGCGATCATCCCCTGAGGGGGCGTACATCGCGCGTTCGCGGAGCTCGCGCGCATCATCCACACTGCGGTTGGATGCGGCATCCATCTCAATTACGTCGAGCGAGGCCCCCCCGCTCCAGATCCGCTGACACGACGGGCACTCGCCGCATGGCTCATGATCGGGGCGCTTCTGCTCGCAATTGAGCGCCATCGCCAGCACGCGCGCGAGGGTCGTCTTCCCCGTCCCGCGCGGCCCACAGAAGAGGTAGGCGTGCCCCAGCCGGTCGGATCCGATCGCGTTCCGCAGGGTCGTCGCCACGTGCGACTGGACCGCGACATCGGCGAACCGACGGGGGCGGTATTTCCGGGCGAGCGCGAGGGACATACCTGAAAGATAGCGCCCGGAAAAAGGCTCGCGCGGGGAGCGATCCGGACGAACCGGCTGCTCTCCCGCGCGAGTGCCCCAGGCCTGACGGAGCGACGACCGTCACACGTACCGTTGCTGCCTTTCGGCCCTGGCGGGGTTGATGGACTGACGCCCCCCGGGACCTGGGACCCTTCCAACCTAACCGGTCGTGGGGCCTCGGGGCACCCGTCCCGAGGTCGCATGCCGCAGGGCCGCCTCGGTCCGATTCTTCACCCCGAGCTTCTGGAAGAGATGCTGGACATGGAACTTGACCGTGTTCTCCGAGAGGGCGAGCCGCTCCGCGATCTGCACGTTGGTGAGCCCCTCGGCGATCAGCCCCCAGACCTCCCGCTCGCGGGCCGTCACCTCGTCGCTCCGCGAGGCCTGACGCGCCTCGAGCCACCGGCGCGCCGCCTGCGGGAAGACCAACTGCCCCGCCATCACCTGCCGGATCGCCGAGAGGGTCTGCTGCGGGGAGGCGGTCTTGAGGGCGAGCCCCTCCGCGCCCGACTCGAGCGCTGACCGGATCGTCTCCCCGTCGTGGTAGGCGGTCAGGATGAGGATCCGCGGGACCTGCTCCCCCTGCCGAAGCGTCTGGATCACCTCGGGGGCGCGACGCCCCCCCAACTCGTAGTCGAGCACGAGCACATCCGGCGACTCGCGGCGCACCAGCGCCTCGACCGCGTCGCCGTCGGTGGTCGCCCCGACCACCGTCATATCGGGCTCTCCGTCGACGAGGGCGCGTAGCCCTTCGAGCACGATCGCGTGATCGTCGGCGAGGCAGATGCGGATCGTCATGTTCGACGGACGTTCAGGCCGCCGGCAGGGTGACGCGGAGTGTGGTCCCCCGCCCCGGCGCGCTCTCGATGGTGAAGGTCCCGCCGAGCATCCCGACCCGATCCTGGATGCCGCGCAGGCCGAAGTGCCCCCCCTCGACGCCGACATCGGCCTCCGCTGCGAGGACGCGCCGCGATTCGAACCCACGACCATCATCGCTCACCGTGAGCGCGAACTGCGCGCCCGTCCGCTCCACCGTCACCGTCTGCCGCGTCGCCGCCGCGTGACGATGGCTGTTGGCGAGCGCCTCTTGGAGGATCCGATACAGTGCGATCTTCGTCGGCAACGGACAATCGCCGAGCGCAGGATCGAGCGTGAGGTCCACCGACTGATCGGTCAACGCCTCATGTTGCACGACGAGCCCCTCGAGGATCGCGCCCAGGTCTCGCCGCTCGAATCCCGGCGGACGGAAGACGCCGATCAAGGTGCGGATCTCGCCGAGCGCACGCTCGAGGAGGTGGATCGACTGCTGGGTGCGTCGCTGCGCCTCCGGCTGTGCCGCGAGCTCGCGCTCGAGCAGTTGCAGGTGCGACATCGCCGCGAAGAGGTCCTGCACCGGACCGTCGTGCATGTCGAGGACGATCCGCTGGAGCTCGCGCTCCCCCGCGGCGAGGAGTCGAAGGGAGGCGGTCCCCGGTGACTCCTCAGCGGTGGTCACGCCGCCATGACCTCGGCGAGCACCGTGGAAGCACATGCCAACGCCGCATCATCGATGTCGAGATGCAACACACACCGCACGCGCGTCTGATGCCACGCGGTGACGAGCACGCCCGCGGCCTTGGCCCGTGCGACGACCTCCGGTGCGGTCAGGCCGCCGATGAGGTCGCACATCACGATGTTCGTGTCGGGCAAGACCACCTGGACCCCAGGCACCGCCGCGAGCGCAGCAGCCAAACGACGTGCGCGTGCATGGTCCTCTCCGAGCCGCGGGAGGTTCTGCTCGATCCCAAAGAGCGCCGCCGCCGCGAGGATCCCTGACTGGCGCATCCCACCCCCGAATCGCTTCCGCACCTCCCAGGCGCGACGCATCGGCTCGGCATCACCGGCGAGACAGGCCCCGACCGGGGCGCCGAGTCCCTTGGAGAAGGAGACCATCACCGTTGCCGCACAGGCGGCGAAGTCGGCGAGCGAGGTGCCCGTCGCCACATGCGCATTCCAGAGCCGCGCGCCATCGAGATGCACGGGGAGCCCCTGCTCCGCGGCCGTCACCTGGATGGCCTGCAGATGCGCGAGTGGCGTGACCATCCCGCCCGCCCCGTTGTGCGTGTTCTCCGCACAGACCAGTGACGCGCGTGGCGCATGGATCGACGCCGGCCGGAAGGCGGCCCGTAGGGCATCGGCCTCGAGGACCGGTGCCCCGCGCACGACGCGTACCTGCAGCCCGATGAGTCCCGCCGTTCCGGCGATCTCCCAATTCACGATATGGGAGTCCTCGTGCGCATAGACCTCGGTCCCCGGCTCACCGAGCAACCAGAGCGCGGCCTGGTTCGCCATCGTCCCCGACGGGAAGAAGAGCGCGTGCGGTTTGCCCAGGAGTTCGGCGACGCGTGACTCGAGGGCGCGAACCGTGGGATCGCCATCGAGCACATCGTCCCCGACCTCGGCCTCGGCCATCGCCCGACGCATGGCCGCGGAGGGACGCGTGACGGTGTCGCTCCGCAGATCGATCGGGGTCGGACTCATCGACGCTTCGCTTCGGAGCGCCGCTGCCGCGTCTGCTCCATGATCTCCGAGAGGTTCATCTCGAGTGTGGTGGAGCGATCGATGAGGAGCTCGGTGCGTGGCGGGAGCTTCCCGGCCTCGATGAGCCGGAGTTCCGTCACATGCGCGACCTCGGCGCCGACGATGAAGATCAACGCGGCGTAATAGGTCCAGAAGATCACGGTGAAGATCGCGCCAAGTGTCCCCGTGTAGAGCGAGGCCGGTGCCGACTGCAGGAAGAACGCCGCGAAGAGCGCGCGTGCCACCTCGAACATGACCGTCGCGGTGGCACTCCCGGCGACGATAGGCTGCCACGGGATCGCACGAAGGGGCAAGAACCGATAGAGCGCCGCGAAGATCCCAAAGACCACGGCGAGCGAGAGCGCACGCCCTGCGGTGTAGACCACGGTCGAGGTCGTGCCCTCGAGCACCCCCTGTCCGGCGAGGATCGTGCCGACCTTCCCCGAAGTCACCGCGAGCCAGGTGTTGGTCGAGACCCAGAGCACCACGAGGAGCAGCGAGAAGAGCACGAGGTTGATGTCGATCAACTTCCCGTGCACGAAACTCCGCTCCTTGCCATGCATGAAGACGAAGGCGAGCACATTGCGGAGTGTGCCGAAGAGCTGTGACGCGAACCAGGCGAAGCTGAGCGCACCACCAACGCCCACCGCCGCCCGCGTGCGCACGATCTCCGCCAACACCGGATCGAGGATCGAGCCGCCGGCCGCCGACGTCGACGGGAAGAGATTGGCGAGCACCCCCTGTACCGCAGGAGCGACGGTGTCGGGCGAGCGACGGAGGAGGAAGCCGAGCCCCGCCGCCAACAGGAGGACGAAAGGGATCCCAGCGAGGAGCACGTTGAAGGCGACCCCACCCGCGAGGAAGGTCGCGTCATCCACTTGGAAGCGTCGCAGCACCGCGCGGACGAACATCACCGCCCGGCGGATCGGCCCCTCCGAGGTCCCCGCCGGCGCCTTACTCACCAGCGTCCGCGTCATCCGGCGCGGCTTCGACGACCGCCGCCTTCCCCGGCGCCTGGCGCACCACCGCCGGCTCCGTCACGAAGCGCTGCACCCCGGCCTTCGTCCCGCGCACCGCAAGCTGGTCGAAGAGGAAGGCGAACTTCGCGTCGTACGCCTTCGCCAGCGTCGCCTTCACCTCGACCGGGAGATCCCAGAGCTGCCGCTTGAACGGACCGAGCGCCTTCTTCCGCGTCTTGTAGAAGAACTGCTCGTCGGAGTCGCCCGCCGTGCGCGCCTCCGCCGCATTGGTGCGGAGCCAGGCGTAGATCTCCTCGCGCAAGGCGGCGGGGAGATGGTCGTACAGCATGTTCTGGAACCCGGTCGCGAGATGGATCTCCGAGGTCTCGGTCCGCGGAAAATTGTTGAAGGCGCCATCGGGCAGGGTCGAGGCCCCGTGCTGCACCGCGCCGGAGAGCCCGTACTGCTGCCGCGCGACCCGCGAGAGGTCCTCGAGCGTCTTGAAGTCGAGCGCGACATCGGCGATCGACCCGTCGGGCAGTACTACGCCCCCGTGCGAGGTCCCCGACTGCACCGAGATCTTCGAGAGCCCCACCATCCCCGGCGCCTGCGCGGCCAAGGTGCGGTTGTAGCCATCCATGAACGCCTCGAGTTCGGGCACGGTCGAGTTCTCCGTGCCCACCTCGCCGATCTCCCCGCCGAGGGAGACGGTGATCCCCTGCGGCTCGAGAGCGCGCGCGAAGCGGGTGAGCTCCACCCCGAGTTCGTAGTTCAGACGCTGCTGCGCATCGAGTGTCGGGTGCGCGAGATCGACCAGTGTCGAGGTGTCGAGATCGATGTTGTAGAACCCGGCCGCGATCCCCTCGCGCACCAGCTGCTTCACCGCATCGAGCTCGGCGGTCGGGTCGGCC
>CAXRBM010000026.1:0-11274 GCA_964228675.1 Gemmatimonadaceae bacterium | reverse complement strand
CCTCGGCATCCCGGAGCTCCTCGAGGAGATCGTGAAGAAGGTCCCCCCACCGCGCGGGAATCCCACGGGGCCGCTCCGCGCGCTCATCTACGACTCGTACTACGACAAGTACCGGGGGGCCATCCCCAGCGTGCGCGTCGTCGAGGGGACGCTGACGAAGGGGATGCAGATCACCTTCGGTGCCTCCGAGAGCGTGTACGAGGTGCTCGACGTCGGGTCCAACCAGCTGCGCCAGGTGCCCACGAAGCAGCTGACCGCCGGCGAGGTCGGCTACGTGGTGGCCAGCGTGAAGTCGGTGAAGGAGACGCGCGCCGGCGACACGATCTTCGACGCCGAGCACAAGGCGAGCGAGCCGCTCCCCGGGTATCAGGCCGTCCGCTCCTTCGTGTTCGCGGGGATCTTACCGACCGACACGCAGCAGTACGAGGATCTCCGCGACGCGCTCGAGAAGCTCCAGCTCAACGACGCCTCGCTGAACTACACCCCCGAGACCTCCACCGCCCTCGGCTTCGGCTTCCGCTGCGGCTTCCTCGGCCTCCTGCACATGGAGATCGTGAAGGAGCGCCTCGAGCGCGAGTTCGACCTCGACCTCGTCACGACGGTCCCCAGCGTGGAGTACCACGTGAAGAAGACCGACGGCGAGGAGCTCCTCGTCGAGAACCCGGCGCTCATGCCGCCGGCCGGCGTGATCGACTACATCGAAGAGCCCTATGTGAAGGCGCGCATCATGGTGCCCACCGACTACATCGGGCCCATCATGACGCTCGGCACCGAGCGCCGCGGCGAGTACAAGGGGATGAGCTACCTCGACACCACCCGCGTGGAGATCGACTGGGAGTTCCCCCTCGGCGAGATCATCCTCGACTTCTTCGACAAGCTCAAGTCGATCAGCCGCGGCTACGCTTCGCTGGACTACGAGATGCTGGGGTACCGTCGCAGCGACCTCCAGCGCCTCGACATGCTGATCAACGGCGACCCGATCGACGCCTTCAGCGTGATCGTGCACGAGTCGAAGGCCTACGAGTGGGGCCGCAAGGTCTCCGACAAACTCAAAGATCTGATCCCGCGGCAGCTCTTCGAGGTCGCCATCCAAGCGGCGATCGGTCAGAAGGTGATCGCCCGCTCGACGGTGAAGGCGCTCCGCAAGGACGTGCTCGCGAAGTGCTATGGCGGCGACATCAGCCGCAAGCGCAAGCTCCTCGAGAAGCAGAAGGAGGGGAAGAAGCGCATGAAGCAGGTGGGCTCGGTGGAGATCCCGCAGGAGGCGTTCCTCGCCGTCCTGCAGGTCGAGTAGCGCCGGCGCCTCAGCGCCGACGCTCGGGCGTCAGCCGCGCGCCGCGCGCGCGATCACATCCGCGTAGATCCCCTCCAGCACCGCCGTCTGCGTGCGGAGGTTGAACGCGCGCTCCATGTGGGCGCGCGCCGCCGTGCTCATCTGCGCACGGCGCATCGGATCGGTGAGGATCCGCAGTAGTCGATCGGCGAGCGCGGCCTCATCGCCCGGCGCCACACAGTAGCCGGTCTCCCCTTCCGCGACCCCCTCGGCGGTGCCCCCTGACGTCGAGACCACCACGGGACACCCGCAGGCCTGCGCCTCGAGGAAGGTGAAGGGCAACCCCTCGGCATTGCCTCGTGCATCGACGACGCTCGGCCCGCAGAGCACCGTCGCCCGCTGCATCAGCGCGTTCACCTGCGCCGGCGTCTGCACGCCAAGGAAGCGCGCGCGCACCCCGAGCTGCGAGGCCGCCGTCTCGAGCTCGGCGCGGAGATCGCCATCGCCGGCGATCACGCACTCGGCGTTCGGCATGGTGCGCTGCACGGTCACCATCGCTCGGAGGAGGTGAATAACCCCCTTCTTCGCCGCGAGGCGGCCGACGAAGAGCACCTGGTCGGGGATCGGGGGCTCGCCCGACGGGACGAACCTCGTGAGGTCGACCCCGGTGTAATGGACCTGGATCTTCTCCGGTGGACATCCCCCCTCGCGGAGCTTGCGCGCGAGGAATTCGGAGACACAGAGGACCCGGTCCGCCATGGCGAAGGCGCGATGCCGACGACGCACCTCGGCCTGCGAGCGCGGGGTCACGGTGATGTCCATCCCGAGGTAGCTCACCACGAGTGGGACCCCGAGGGCGCGTGCGAGGTGTCCCGCGGGGATCGCACCGGAACCGAAGTAGGCATGCACCAGGGCCGGCCGCGTGGCGGCGATCGCGTCGCGCCAGGCGCTCGGCACATGCCCCGCATATTTGAGGAGCGCCTTCCCGAGCGGCGGGACGGCGTGATGATCCGAGAGGAGGATCGTCGGGCGCCCCTCGACGAGTCGCGCGCCGTTGCGATCGGGGGCATACCCGACGAAGACCGGCGCGAAGGCGGTGAGCGCCAGCTGCTGCGACGCGACGAAGGTCTCCGACCAGGGGAGGATGGTGCGCCGGAAGACGACGATCGAGCGGACGTCGGTCATGCGGCGCCTCCGAGGTGACGATCCAACCCGACCGGCGTGCGGGTCAGTCGCTTGGCGGCGACCTCGTCGCGGATCGTCCGATTCCGCGCGATCGCCTCGGGGCGTTTGTAGCCGCGCCCGTGATCGAGATGGACCACGAGGGCACGGTGCCGCAGTTGATACCCGCGCACGCCGGCATTCTCGAGTCGCTCGCCGAGTTCTCGGTCGAGCCCGCCCCATTCGAGGCGCTCGTCGAAGCCGTTCACCCGGAGGAGATCCTCCCGCCAGACCGCGGCGTTGTGTCCGTTGAAGGTCGCGCCGGTCGGCGTGAGGCGGTCGAGCACCGCCGCCATCGTGGGGCCCCAGGCGAGCCGCTGGAGCCGCCGACTCCACGGGGTCCCATGAGCCCGGAGCCACCGCGCATCGGTCGCCCGGCCCTCCATGACATCCTCTCTGGTGATCGCCTCGCTCGTCGCCATGGGGAGCTTGAGGTACCCCCCGGAGCCGAAGCGTCCGGGGCGTGCCGCCGCCACATGCACGGCCAAGAGGTCGGCGCGGGGAATGCAGTCCCCATCTGTGAAGAAGCAGTACGCCCCCTCCGCCTTCGCGATCGCGGCGTTCAGGATGGTGCACTTCCGGAACCCCGCCTTCGGGTGCCAGACATGCCGCACCGCATAGGGGAGCTCGGCGCGCATCCGCTCGATCAGCTCGGCGGTGGGGGCATCCGAACCGTCATCGGCCACAAGGAGCTCGAAATCGGTGAAGGTCTGGGCCGCGAACCCCCACAGCACCTGTGCCAGCCAGCGCGGATGGTTATACGTGGTGACGATGACGGACAGGCGCATCGCGGGAGATTAGGTTTCGGAGGTCCCGCGACGGCATCGGAGCATCGGGGAAACGTAGTAGTCGCCTGAGGGCGAGGATAGCGCACGAGGAGGCATCGTGGGGAATCGGTCGGACCAGTACATCATCGGCGTGGACCTCGGTGGCACGAACATCGTCGTGGGGGCGATGCGCGCGGACGGTGCGACACGTCATGCGATGCACTCGGTGCCGACCCGCGCTGACGAGGGGGCCGATGCCGTGGTCGCGCGGATCGCCGCAGCCGTCGAGCGGACGATCGCCGACACCTGTGCCGACGCGGGCGTGCGGCGTGTCGACTTCCTCGGGGTGGGGATCGGGTCCCCAGGTCCCCTCGATCGCGAGACCGGGGTCGTGATCTTCACACCCAATCTCGGGTGGCGCGACTTCCCCCTCCGCGACCGCGTGAGCGCGGCGGTGGATCTCCCCGCCACCCTCGACAATGACGCCAACTGCGCGACGCTCGGTGAATGGTGGGTGGGGGCCGCGCGCGGTACCCGTCACGCCATCGGCCTCACGATCGGCACCGGGATCGGCGGAGGGATCATCCTCGATGGACAGCTCTTTCACGGCGCGAGCGATGCGGCCGGGGAGCTCGGCCACACCTCGATCGATGCGACCGGGCGCCGGTGCGGCTGCGGCAACTATGGCTGTCTCGAAGCATATGCCTCAGGGCCAGCGATCGCCGAACGTGCACGCGAGGCGCTCGCGGGAGGGGAGACTTCGATGCTCCCGGCGATGGTGGACGGGGATCTCACACGCATCACCGCCGCGACGGTCTACGAGGCGGAGCAACGCGGGGACGTGGTCGCCGGGCATGTGGTGCGCGACACCGCGAAATTCCTCGGGATCGGCGTCGCGAACTTCCTGAACATCTTCAACCCCGAGGTGGTGGTGCTCGCCGGCGGGGTGACGCAGGCGGGGGACGCGCTCTTCGAACCGCTCCGCGCCGAGGTGCGGCGACGCGCGTTCACGCCAGCGGTCGACGCCTGCCGCATCGTGCCGGGCGAGCTCGAGGGGAACGCCGGGGTGATCGGCGCGATCGCGACCTTCGCGCAGCGGCACGGACGCGCATGACGAGGCCCTCCGCTTCGGACGCCAGCCGCCCGAAGCGCCTCGGTGTCCTCGGAAGCTTCGTCTGGGACGTGATCCATGGGCGCGACGTGCGCTCCACCCCGGTCGAGGAGTGGGGCGGGATCACCTATGCGCTGAGTGCCGCCGACGCCGCGCTTCCCACCGATTGGCAGCTCGTGCCCCTCGCGAAGGTCGGCTTCGATCTCGCGCCGCAGGCGCGGCGCTTCGTGGGGACGTTGCGGCACGCAGCGCCCGATGCACTCCCGATCGAGGTACCTCACCCGAACAATCGTGTCACGCTCCGCTACCACTCGGATGAGCGGCGGAGTGAATGCTTGATGGGCGGCGTGCCCCCGTGGAGCTGGGCGGGATTACAGCCGCTCCTCCGCGACCTCGACGCCCTGTACATCAATCTCATCAGTGGATTCGAGCTCGACCTTACCACGGCGCAGCTCATCCGCCAGCACTTCCGCGGTCCGATCTACTGCGATCTCCATTCCCTGCTCCTTGGCATGGAGACCGATGGGCACCGCACGTATCGCCCCCTCCCTGAGGTGGCGTCCTGGTGTGCCTGCTTCGACTTCCTCCAAGTGAACGAGGACGAGCTCGCGATGCTCGCCCCTGACGGGCTCGCGCTCGCTGCGACCGCACTGGGGGCGGGCGTACAGCACCTGCTGGTGACGCTGGGGAAACAGGGGGTGGCGTACTTCGCCGCGCCTGGGACCGAGGGGGCGCTGGATCCCGCGCACCGCGATCGACGGACGGGCGGCGCCCTACGGTTGGGCGGCGCCCTGCGGACGGCCCGCATCCCGGCGAGCCCCCTGCGGATCGAGGGGCCGGGCGATCCCACCGGGTGTGGCGATGTCTGGGGGGCGACCTATTTCTCTCGGCTCTTGGCGGGCGATATTATGGACGTAGCGCTCCACCGCGCCACCGATGCGGCCGCGCGGAACGTGGAGCATCGGGGTGCCACCGGACTCGCCCATCACCTCCGCGGAGAACTGCACGTCCTGTGACCGCCGTCCTCACCGTCCCTGCCTCCCTCGATGAGGCCCAATTCGAATCGGTGATCGAGCAGCTCGCCGCGGTCCCCGCCGAGGCGAAGCTCCTCGTGGATGCACGGCACTGTCGGTTCGCGACACCCTACGGCCTGACCGCCCTGCTCTGTCTCGCCCAGTCGCGCGTCGAGCGGCCCGACTTCGCGCCGCCCGAGGACGAGCAGACGCTGAGCTATTGGGCCCGCGCGCAGTTCTTCACGTACGCCGAGGCCCTCTACACGATCCGAGGGACCGTGCCCAAGCGCGCGGCCAGCGGTGACTCCGATGTGCTCCTCGAAGTGACGCCGGTCAATGGCAACGACGACGTCCAGGGGATCGTCCGACGGATCCAGGAGAAGGCACAACAGATCCTGAACGCGACGCTCGATCTCGAACCGCGCTCCACGATGGGCTTCAGCATGACCCTTTCCGAGGCGGCCTCGAACATCATCGAGCATGCGGGGCGCGGGGGATGGGTGATGGTGCAGCGATACAACTGGGCCAAGCGCCGCGTCGGACGTGACGTGGTGCAGATCGCGGTCTGTGACGCGGGCATGGGGTTCCGCGCCTCGCTCGAGGGGAGCCGTGCGCGAGCCCTCGCCGAGCGATGGGACGACCAGACCGCGCTCGAGGCCGCCGTGATCCAAGGGGTCAGCCGCTTCGCCGACCCGGGCCGCGGTCAGGGGATCAAGGGGATGCGCGGCTGGGTGCATCGCATCGACGGCAAGCTCACCGTGCGGAGTGGCACGGCGCGGATCGTACCGATCATCCCTGAGTGGGACGAGGATGTCCCCCTCCAGGGCGGACTCTCACCATTCCCCGGGGCGCAGATCAATGTGATCATCCCGCGCCGGATGCCGCCGCCATGAGCCACATCGACGTCTCCGTTGCCCTCGAAGCGGCGGCCCCCGAGGCGCACCACCACCTGGTCACGCGGCGGACGGGCGCAGTCGTGCGGACGGTGATCGAACGACAGATCGCCGCGCTCGCCGAGGGATCCGTCGCCGTCCTCGACTTCTCGCAGATCGGGGTGCTCGATCGCAGCTGTGCCGACGAGTTCGTCGCGAAGTTGGTGCTCCCACTCACCATGGAGCGGCCGAGTCGCGAGAGCTATGTGGTGCTCGTCGGCGTGAGCGAGGGCCATCTCGATGCGATCGAGGCGGTGCTCGAGACGCACCGACTCGCGCTGGTCGTGCGCTTCGACGACGGTGTGACGCACCTGGTGGGGACGGTCTCGCCCCTCGAGCGTCAGCTGTGGGAGTGCGTCATGGCCCGCGCCGGCGCCGCGGTGGAAGAGGCGGCGGAGGCGGTGGGCCTCGCCTTGGAGGAGGCCCAAGCGACGCTCGAGGGGTTGGTGCGCCGTCGGTTGCTGCGCCGACGCGATGACGCCTTCGCCCCCTTGGGAGCACCGGCCTGATGGCCCGCGGGTTTCCCCCACTCCAGGTCGGGGCGTTCATCGCCACGCGTCGCGGGGATGCCGAGCGTGGCCCGCTGCTCCGTCTCCACCCGGTGGACGCCGAGCAGCGTCTCATCCGAGCGGGCGAACTCGTCTGGGTCTACGGCCCACGCCGGCACGAACTCGCCCCCGTGGTCTTCGACGACACCCTGCCGCGTGGCTTCGTCGTGGTGCGCGATCTGGCCGGCCTCGCGGTGACCGAGACCGTCCGGCTCGTGAAGCACGATGTGCGCTCACGTCCCATCCTCACCTCGGCCCTCGCCCCGGATGCCTGATCGTCCCACGCCGCGCCTCGGGCGCGCCACGCTCGCGATCCATGGGGCGCGCGAGGCGCACGCCCCAGGCGACGCCGTGGTCGAACCGCTCGTCCAGTCGGTCAATCACCTCCAGGCGCTCGGGACCGGTGAGGGGCTGCGCTACACCCGCTATGGCAATACGCCGAACGCCGAGCGCGTGCAACGCCGCATCGCGATGCTCGAGGGCGCCGAACGTGCGCTCCTCCTCTCGAGCGGGATGGGCGCGACCGCCTGTGGGCTCTTCGCGCTCCTCGAGCCCGGCGATCACCTGGTCTCCTCGCGCTACATCTACGGCGGGACGCATCGGCTCTTCTTCGAGGAGTTCGTCCGCGTCGGGATCACGATCACCCTCGTGGACCCATTCGATCCGACGGCCATCGCCGCGGCGATCCGTCCCGAGACGAAGGTGATCTTCCTCGAGTCGCCGGTGAATCCCACCTGCCGCGTCCTCGACATCCGCCCCACGGCGGCGCTCGCTACGGCGCGTGGCATCACCCTCGTCGTCGACTCGACCTTCGCGAGCCCGATCAACTTTCGCCCCATCGAGCAAGGGGCGCACGTGGCGATCGAATCCGCGACCAAGTACCTGAATGGGCACCATGATGTCCTGATGGGGGTGGTCTCCGGTACGAGCGCCTACATCGAGCGGGTACTACAGAAGGAGATGCTCTGGGGGCAGACCCCGGACCCCTTCGCCGTCTGGCTCCTCGAGCGTGGCCTCAAGACCCTCGCGGTCCGCGTGGAGCGGAGCAACGCCTCGGCGCTGGCGATCGCCGAGTGGGCCGCGACGCATCCCGCGTTCCGTCAGGTGCATCACCCCGGCCTGCCGACCCATCCCGATCATGCGGTCGCCAAGGCGACGCTCGACGGCTTCGGCGGCATGCTCGGCCTCGAACTCGCGGGGGGCGGCCCTGCCGCCGATCGGTTCCTGCAGCGACTGCAGCTCGTGACGCATGCGCCAAGCCTTGGTGGCGTGGACACCCTCGTGAGCGAACCGCGCTTCACCTCGCACAGCAAGATGACCGCCGAGGAACGTGCGGCGATCGGGATTCCCGATGGCTTCCTGCGGTTCAGCATCGGGCTCGAGGCCGTCGATGATCTGATCGCCGACCTCACCCAGGCCCTCACATGAGCACCATGGTCCGCTTCACCCGCGTGACCAAACAGTACCCCAAACGGGTCACGGCACTCGACGAGGTCTCCTTCCAGCTGAACCGCGGGGAGTTCGCCTTCCTCACCGGTCCTTCCGGTGCGGGCAAGAGTTCGATCCTCAAGTTGATCTTCGTGGAGGAACACGCGACGTCAGGGGAGGTGAAGGTGATCGGCCAGAGCTCGGTGACGCTCACCCCGAAGAAGATCCCCGTCTTGCGCCGCAAACTGGGCGTGGTCTTCCAGGATTTTCGACTGCTCCCCGATCGCACCGCCGCCGAGAACATCGCCTTCGCACTGGAGGTCACGGGGGCGCCGCCCTCGCGGATCGATCCCAAGGTGCTGCGCGTGCTGGAGCAGGTGGACCTTCGGGAGAAGGCCGAGGCGCGTCCGCACGAGCTCTCGGGTGGGGAGCAACAGCGCGTCGCGATCGCTCGCGCCCTCGTGAACGACCCGCTGCTCCTCCTCGCCGACGAACCCACCGGGAACCTCGATGAGCGCTCGGCCCGGAGCATCCTCGACCTGTTGCGCGAGATCAACCGCGCCGGCACCGCCATCCTGATGGCGACGCACGATCTCGCCCTGGTCCGCGCGACCTCGTTCCGCACCCTCGAACTACATCATGGGCGCCTCGTCTTCGACTCCGGCACGATGCCGTCGGACTCGAGCGCGACCGACCTCGGTGGATCCCCGTCATGAGACTCGCCCTGCGCGAAGCACTCCTCTCCTTCCGTCGTGCCCCGATGCTGAGCGTACTGAGCATCACGACCATCGCGTTCTCCCTCTTCGCCTTCGACCTCTTCGGGCTCGTGGCCCTCAACCTCCGTTCCGCGCTTCGGCAGGTGGAGTCCCGGGTGGAGATTCGAGCTTTCGTGGCCGAGGGCACGCGAGCGGACGCGGCGAGCGCCGCGGTGGGTGACGTCCAGGCCTTCCCCGAGGTGGAGCGTGTGACCCTCGTGAGCGAGACGGAGGCGCTGGATCGGGCTCGCCGCGAACTGGGGGAGTTCGAGGACGTCTTTGAGTCGGGGATCCTTCCGGCCTCGATCGAGGTACGGCTCCGCGAAGGGTTTCGAGCGCCAGACCAGGTCAGGGCGGTCGCGGAGCGCCTCGCGCAATACGACTTCATCGATGATATCCGCTATGGCGAGGAATGGGTCGAGAAGCTCTATCGGCTGCGAACCATCGCCACCTTCGTCGGGATCGCCCTGGGGACGACCTTCGCGCTCGTCTCGATCATCATCATCGGATCGACGATTCGCATGGCGGTCCTTGCCCGCGCACGAGAGATCCAGGTGATGCGCCTCGTGGGTGCGACGCGCGGGTTCATCCGCGCCCCGTTCCTGATCGAGGGACTCCTCAAAGGTCTCCTCGGTGGGGTCATCGCCCTCGGCCTCTCGTTCGTCACGTATGCGGCGCTCGGGCGCCTGGTGATCCAGGCCGAATTCTTCGGGTTCGGTCACAGCATCCTGGGGCTCCTCGCGGGGGCACTGATCGGGTTCCTCGGGAGCGCCTATTCCGTCGATCGGCACCTGCGCCGCGTGGCGTAAGGTCATGACGGTTCGCGTGCTGATGGTGCGTCTCACCTGGGGGCTCGCCTGCCTCATCGGGATCGCCGGCGTGCTCACGGCGCAGGCGCGACCGACGCCGCGTACGACGACGACTCCCCCATCCGCTCAGCAGACCGCGGCGCGCCTCCGACAGGAGCAGCTCGCCCTCGAGCGCCTCCGGCAGGAACGCAGCGACCTCGAGCAACGGATGCGTCGGTTACAGACGAGCGCACGGGATGTCTCTGCCGAACGGGCGAACCTCGATCGACAAGCGCGGGCGACCTCGCAGGTGGTCCGGTCGCTCGACCAGCAGCTAGGCTCGCTCTACGATGAGGTCGAGAACGTGAACATGGGGCTGGCGCGTACGCAGGACGAACTGCGGATCAAACGCGCCGTCCTGCGGCATCGTGTCCACGAGATCTACAAACGCGGTCCGCTCTACGCCGTCGAGGCCTTGCTGTCGGCCCAATCGATCGGAGCCCTCGTCGCGCGCTACAAGTACCTCTACCTCGTCGCCCAACGGGATCGCGCGCTGGTGCAACGCGTCGAGGCGCTCACCGGGCAGATCGACTCGCAACGATCCCTGCTGGTCCGATTGCAGAACGACGTGGAACTCAATCGACGACAGAAGGTCGAGGAGGAACAGCGCCTCCGTCGCCTCGAGCTCCAGCGCGGACGCACGCTGGCGCAGCTCCAGGAGCAGGCCAAGCAGGCGGAGAATCGCCTGCGACAGGTCCAGCGAGATGAACAGCGTCTCTCCGGCGTGATCGCCGCACTCGAGGCGGCACGGCGGCGCACCGAGTCACGGCCCAACGCCGCCCCGACCACCCGCTCCGTCACCACCAGCGACCTCGGCCGGCTCGATTGGCCGGTAGACGGACAGATCGTCTATCGCTTCGGGCGGCTCGTGAACCCCAACAACACCTCCATCCGCTGGAATGGCATCGGGATCGGCGCCCCCGAGGGGACACCGGTGAAGGCGGTCGCCGCGGGCGAGGTGGTCTTCGCGGAGCCCTCGGGGACCTACGGCCTCACCGTCCTCGTCCAGCATGGCGGAGGCGCCTACTCGCTCTACGCCTCACTCGCGTCAGCCCGCGTGCGGCGAGGCCAGCCCATCGGCAAGGGCGAGGTGATCGGCACCGTCGGACAAGCGGATCCCGACCTCCCACCGCGTCTCCACTTCGAGATGCGCCCGCGCGATGGCATCGCGGTGGATCCACTGGACTGGCTCAGAGGGCAGCGATGAGTACCGCGCGTCCATCGAAGAAGACCACGGCGCGTCCGCGCTCGACGCGTGGCACCGTCGCACTCGGTCCGCTGGGGGCCCATGTCTCCAGCGCCGGGGGCGTCGACAAGGCCCCCGCGCGCGCCGACGAGATCGGTGCCTCGGCGATGCAGCTCTTCACCAAGACACCGA
>CAXRBM010000025.1:0-10388 GCA_964228675.1 Gemmatimonadaceae bacterium | reverse complement strand
GCCGCGATACTTGATCGCGAAACCCACGCCCGCCGCGACCGGCACATGCCCGCCGACGATCCCGTGCCCGCCGAGGAAGTTGAGGTGCCGATCGAAGAGGTGCATCGAGCCCCCCTTCCCGCGCGAGCAGCCATCCACGCGTCCGAAGAGCTCCGCCATGATCGCGCGCGGCGACATCCCGCGCGCGAGGGCCTGCCCGTGGTCGCGGTAGGTCGTGATCACATAGTCGTCGGGGCGGAGCATTGAGAGGATGCCGGTCGAGACCGCCTCCTGTCCGATGTAGAGGTGGCAGAAGCCCCCGATCTTCCCGAGGGCGTAGGCCTCGCCGACCTTCTCCTCGAAGCGGCGCTGGAGGAGCATCGAATGGAAGAGCTCGCGGCGCAGGGTGGGGGTGCCCGGGAGGGCGCGGCTCTCAGCGCGTTTCTTCGTCGCCATGGTGGAGGATGCGTGGGGGGAAAGCGAACTCAGGACTCGACGCCCGCCGCCTGGACCTGCTCCCAGGCGTGGTACGACGAGCGCACGAGCGGGCCCGACTCGACGTGCTTGAATCCCATCGCCATCCCCTCGTCATAGAACCGGCGGAACTCCTCGGGGGTGACGTAGCGGTCGAGACGGATATGGTCGTCCGATGGCCGGAGATACTGGCCGAGGGTGAGGATGTCGACGTCGACCTCGCGCAGCTCGCGCATGGTCTGCACCACCTCTTCATGGGTCTCGCCCATCCCGAGGATGATCCCCGTCTTGGTGGGGATGTCGGGGGCGAGGCGCTTGCTCATGCGGAAGATCTCGAGCACGCGCTCATACCGACCGCCGGGGCGCGCCTTCTTGTAGAGGCGCGGGACGGTCTCGGTGTTGTGGTTGTAGATCTCGGGGCGCGCCTCGAGCACGGTGCGGATCGCGTCGGCGTCGCCCTGGAAGTCCGGGACGAGCACCTCCACAGAACACCCGGGCACCGCCTCGTGCACCTGGCGGATCGTCTCGGCGAAGGCCCAGGCCCCGAAGTCGGGGAGGTCGTCGCGGTCGACGCTCGTGATGACGAGATGCCGGAGACCCATCTTCTGGGCCGCCTCGGCCACCCGGCTCGGCTCCGCGGGATCGAACTTCGGCGGACGCCCATGGGACACCGCGCAGTAGGCGCAGTTCCGCGTGCAAACGTCCCCCAGGATCATGAAGGTCGCGGTGCCATGCTCCCAGCACTCGCCGACATTCGGGCAGTGCGCCTCCTCGCAGACCGTATGGAGGTCGAGCTCCCGCATCAGCTTCTTGAGACGGAGGTAGTTCTCGCCCCCCGGGGCCTTCACCTTGAGCCAGGAGGGCTTCCGTTCCGGGAGGGGCTCGGCGCGATGCCGACCCATGATCTGGTAGAGGACCTCAGCCACGACTCACCTACTGGTCGAAGGGTTGCGGGACCGCATGGAGGGGAGGATACGGGGTGTGGGGGGCCAGCGGGAGGTGTAGTAACCATCAAAAATATATTTAGAAGGGTACCCAAAATTCCCTCCAGGTCCGGTTTGGCCCCGCGGCGGCGGGGGGCGGGAGGTGAAACCCGGGGGGTCCTGAGTATCGTACGAGACAGGGACCGACCTCCCACCCCCTCTCCTCCCATGCTCAAGACCATCGTCGTGCTGGGCGTCCTCGCCCTCCTCGCGATCTTCGCGGTGAAGCTCCTCCTCATCCTCCTCGGTCTCGCGATCCCGGCCCTGCTGCTCGGGTTCGTGATCTATGGGCTGCTCGTGGTCTTCGCGCCGCAGCGCGCCGAGCGCCTCAAGGCCCGGATCGCGGAGCTCTGACCCCGCCGCCGGCTCAGCCGGCGTCGAGCGCCTCGGCGACCGCCCAGCCGAGGAGGGGGATCAGCAATTCGTGGTGCCCCGTGATCTCATAGCCGGTCCCGCCGGCGAGCACCGGGCGCTGCACCACGTTCATCCGCGGCCGATAGTGCCGCTGCATGTCGAAGTCGACGGTGGTGAAGTCCGTCGGCCGTCCGGCCCCGATGTTCCGCGCCACGGTGAGCGCCTTGAGGAACACCTCGGGCATGATCACCGCACTCCCGAGGTTGAGCACCACGCCGCCCTGATCCAGGTCCTCGCAGGCCGCGGCGAGTCGCCGGAAGTCGCGATGGCTCGTGTCGCCGATCGCGGCGCCGTCGGCGGCCGGGTGCTGGTGGATGATCTCCGCGCCGAGGGCGGCGTGCACCGTGACGGGGATCCCGTGCCGGTGCGCGGCCAGGATGATCGAGTGCGCGGGGTGCGCGAGGGCGGGAGCCGCCTCGAGCGCCCGCGCCACCGACTCCCCCATCCCCCACCCATGCCGCATCCCCTGGGTGAAGGCCTCGTTAAGGCCCCGCCCCGTCTCCTCCGCCATCCCGAAGGTGCCGTCCTTGAGGCCGGCGGCCACATCCTCCGAGGTCTCACCGAACCGGGCGATCTCGTAGTCGTGGATCGCGGCCGAGCCGTTCATCGCGAGATGCGTGATCACCCCGCGCCGCATGAGATCGACGAGGATCGGGCCGATCCCGGTCTTCACCACGTGGCCACCGAGCATCACGATGACGCCCTTCTTCTGGCGTGCCGCCGCGACCACGGCGTCGACGATCGCGCGGAAGTCATGCGCCTTGAGCGAATCGGGGAGCGCTCGGAGGAAGGCCGCGAAGGAGCGATCCGCACCAGGCGGGGCCGCGAACGCCTCGGCGCGCACCTTGTTCGGCCGCGTCGCCACCGGGATGGTGCGCACGCGGGAGAGATCGGCTTCGCGGGGCGGGCTAGGGGCGTGGGTCATGGGGTGCGCGTCCCTTCGACGGGGCCGGTGGCGTTTCGGCGGAAGCTCCGGAGGAAGAGGCTCAGGCTCCCCACCGACATGCGCGACTTCATCTGCACCATCATCCGCTCCTGGTCATCGGTGAGCCAGATCTCCGCCTGCCCGCCTTCCGCGAAGATACCACGCGTCTTGATGATCGGTTGGATGACGATCGTGTTGAAGGCGCCGGCGGGGACCTGGATCCGCTCCCGGCGGAGCACGCGGATGATCACCGGGTTCCGGTCGGGCTTGAAGTAGCGATCGAAGGAGTAGGTTCGGCCCACCTCGAGTGGGACGGTGCGGATGAAGTAGAGGAACGAGCCATCGTCGAGTGGGTGAGGCACCGAAGGGACCTCGCGGTTCTGCTTCCAGGTCTCCTGGAAGACCGCGCGCTCGGGGAAGATCTCGAAGACGCGTTCTCGTTCGCGCGACCCCTGGTCCTGATCCTGGCGGAAGCGCAGCGAGTTGAGTGTCGTCACGTCCATCCAACTTTCGTAGGCGTCGTTCACCTGGTAGAAGAAGGTGCCGCCGCTGATGTCGAAGCGGACGTGCCAGGCGTTGCGGTCGCGGATCGGTTTCACCCCAAGCACGGCGAGTCGAGCCGATCCGACCCTGATGGCGCCGAACTTCACATCGTAGGTGAGCTGTTCGCCGGTCTCGAAGGGGACCGCGAGCCGACCGCGCTCGGGCGTCGGCGCGCCGAGCGGAGCGAGCCCCGTCATGAGCGCTCCCCGGAGCGCTCCTACGAGTCCTACCACGCGGCCGACGCCGCCGCGACGGCGCGCGGCGAGGCGGGGGATCACGCGACGGGTTGCGGGCGCGGGCGCCGTCGGGCGGCCCACGCGGCGCGGGCGAGGGCCCAGGCATCGGGCCAGGGGTCGCGGCGCGTCTCGCGCTCACGCACGTCGAAGCGGGTAGCGACCGGTACCGCCTCGATCCGCCGCGCCTGTGCCGCCGCGGCCTGCAACAGTTCGAGGTTCGCCTGCCACGGGGTCTCAGCGATCGACGCGGGGCGATCGCCCCCCGCCTTGAGCATGTCGCGCACGACGGTGATGCGCATCAACCGGAAGGTCCCGAAGGGATCGCCGACGCCGGGCACCGTGACGGCCGCACGGATCGGCCAGAGTCGCGGGAGCCAGCGCACGAGGCCATGCAACTTGCGGATCGCCTCCGGTGCGGTCTCCGCGACCGTCCGTTCCGCGACCACCACGTCCGCCCCACCCTCGAAGCGCTTCACGAGCTCAGGGATCCCCTCGGGGAGATCGGTGAAATCCCCCTGCATGAGGAGGACCGCGTCGCGCCGGGGATAGCGCGTGCGCTGCGAGGCCTCGCGGAGCAGGGCATCCACCGCCCGCGCATACCCCACGCGCGTCGTCCCGCCCAAAACCGTCATCGGCATGACCTTGGCGTAGGGCTCGAGCACCTCGCGCGTGGCGTCGATGCTGGCGTCATCGTAGACCAGGACCTCGTACTCACGGGGATACTCCTGGAAGAGGGTACGGATCTTCCAGAGGAGTACCCCGATGGTGGGGCCCTCATTGTGCGTGGGAATGCAGACGTACAGCATCCGTGAAAACTAGCGCCCCCCGCCCTGGAGATGGGGGTGGGGGGCGCGTCGCTCGCTGATGAGGAGTTACTTGACCCCGACCATCATCCGGCGGATCGGGACGATCATCAGGCCGAGGATCAGCGTCGCCGCGAAGAGGGCGAGCGCGGTGCCGCTGAAGACCGCGGGGGTCTGCTCGAGCTTCGTCGGGTCCACATGGCCTCCGACGAGGCCGGCCACGAGGTTGCCGACCGAGGCCGCGAGGAACCAGATCCCCATCATCTGCCCCACGTAGCGCCGCGGGGCGAGGGTGGTCATCGAGGAGAGTCCGACGGGGCTGAGGCAGAGCTCGCCAACCGTCTGCAGCAGGTAGCTCAGGATCAACCACCAGGGCGAGACGAGGACGGTGCCGTTGCTCGCGACGACGGCGTTCGCCGCGAAGACCATGAGCAGGAACCCGAGGCCGGCAAAGCCGAGACCGAGGGCGAACTTGCTCGGGCTCGAGAGTTCGATCCCCCGCTTCGCCATGCCGACCCAGAGGGCCGCGAAGACCGGCGCGAGGACGATGATGAACGCGGAATTCACCGACTGGAACCAGGTCGCGGGCATCTCGAAGCCGAGGATGGTGCGATCGGTGAAGTCGTTGGCGAAGAGCTGGAGTGAGGTCGGGGCCTGCTCGAAGGCGGCCCAGAAGATCGCGGCGAAGACGAAGAGGACGAAGATCACCGCGACGCGCTTCTTCTCATCGCCGGTGAGGCCGCCGAAGAGGAACATCCAGGCGAAGAAGGCGACGGCGAGGCCGACGAGGACGAAGGTCATCGCGCCGCCGATCGCGACCGGATCGACGGTGACCACCCCGAGCGAGGCGAGGAAGAACAGGAGCGCGATGATCCCGACGCCCCCGAGGGTCGTGTTGCGCACCATCGACTCCCGGCGCGCCTGCACCGCGGGATCGGGGTCGCGCACGATGTCCTGCCCGATCGGCCCAAGGGTCGAGCCCGCCTTGAGCCAGAACCAGAGGAGACCAGCGGCCATCCCGATGCCGGCGGCGCCGAACCCCATGTGCCAGCTGACGCGCTCACCGAGGTAGCCGGTGATCAGCTGCCCGAGGAAGGCGCCGACGTTGATCCCCATGTAGAAGATCGAGAAGCCGGCGTCGCGGCGGGCCCCGCCCTGCGGATAGAGATCGCCGACGATCGCGGAGATGTTCGGCTTGAGGAGTCCCGTGCCGAGTACGATCAGCACGAGCCCGAGGAAGAAGAAGGTCTGCGAGAGCGCCGCCCCCGCGAGGCCGGAGAGGCCGATCGCGAGATGGCCCCCGGTGATCAGCAGCGCGCCGATGAAGATCGCGCGGCGCAACCCGAGCCAGCGGTCGGCGATCCATCCGCCGGGCAACGAGGCGAGATAGACGCACGCCGCGTAGATCCCGACGATCGCCGAGGCCTGCGTCCGCTCGAAGCCGAAGCCGCCATCGGCGAGCGCGGCCGCCATGAAGAGGACGAGGAGGGGGCGCAGCCCGTAGTACGAGAAGCGCTCCCACATCTCCGTGAAGAAGAGGGTGGAGAGCCCACGCGGGTGGCCGAAGAAGCGCGTGTCGTTGGTGTAAGGCGCGGCATCGGCCGCGGCGTACGCGGCGGGACGATCGCTGGACTGGGCCATGGGAGCCGGGGTGGGGGGAGGGGGAACGGTCAGGGCGCGGCCGGCGCGCCTCTCCGACCGAGATACATCGAGATGACGCGCGACGCCAGTCTCTCGTTGACCGCTTCGTCGTGGGAGATCAGGAGGATCGACAGTCCGCGCGCGCGTTGGAGCTCGGCGAGGAGGTCGAGGATCTGCGCGCGTCGTGTGGGGTCGAGGTTGGCGACGGGTTCGTCGCAGAGGAGGAGATCGGGGCGGGTCGCGAGGGCACGGGCGATGGCGACGCGTTGCCGTTCTCCCGTGGAGAGCTCAGCGGGGCGCACGGTCGCGGCGCGGGCGGGGAGGCCCACCTCGTCGAGGAGCGCTCGCGCCTGACTGCGGGCCTCGCCCCCTCGTGCGAGCTCGTGCACCTCGAGCCCCTCGGCGACCAGGGCCTCGACGCGGAGGTGCGGCGTGAGCGCGGCCCCGGCATCCTGGGGGATCCATTGGAGGCGGCGTCGCATCCGGCGCAGCGCGCTCCCCTCGAGTGCGAGCAGATCGGTCGTCTCGAGATGGACGGTCCCGCGCGTGACCGGCGTGAGCCGGAGGATCGCGCGAGCGACCGAGGTCTTTCCCGAGCCCGAGGGGCCGATGAGCCCCACGATCTCGCCCCGATCGATCATGAGCGAGAGGCCATCGACGGCGCGGGTGCTCGCGTTCGCGTCGCGGACGATACTGGCGGCCGTGTAGTCGACCACGAGGTCGCGCACCGTGAGGATCGGCGTCCTCGTGCCCTCGTCGCGCGCCACCGGCGGTCGCACGGTCGGCGGTGCGGGAGGTGTGGGCTGCGTGGTGGTCATCCGGCCCGCCGCCATCGTCCACATCCGGTCGCAGCGCGACGCCATGAGGGCATGATCATGCGAGATGAGGAGGACCGTCGTGCCATGCTCGCGGCGCAGTGCATCTAAGGTGTCGAGCACCGTGCGGCGGAGCGCCGGATCGAGGGCCGTCGTCGCCTCGTCGGCGATCACGACCTCGGGACGATGGAGCATCGCCATCGCGAGGAGGACGCGCTGCCGCATCCCGCCAGAGAGCTCGTGCGGATAGCGCGTGGCGAGCTGCACGGGGTCGGGAAGCTCGAGTTGTGCGAAGAGCGCGAGCGTCCGGCGCTCGGCCTCCTCTGGTGAGAGCCCGTGCACCGTCCCCGCCTCGATCACCTGTGCCCCGACGCGCATCGCCGGACCCAAGGCGACCAAGGGTTCCTGGAAGACCATCGCGATCCGCCGACCTCGCACCGGGCGCCAGTCTCGCGCCGTGAGGTCGTGCAGCGCGGTCTCACCGAGCCAGAGCGCGCTGGTCGATGCGCGCTCGAGGGCGGGCGAGAGGAGCCCCATCAACGCCAGCGCGAGGGTGCTCTTCCCGGCGCCCGACTCGCCGACGATCCCGATCGCCTCCCCGCGCATCGCTTCGAAGGAGACACCCTCGATGAGGGAGTCGCCCGTCGAGCGATCGCGCACGGTGAGATCGCAGACGCGAAGCGCGGGGTGCGCCGTGCTCATCGACGCCACCGCCGCTCCAGCGCACTCGCCAACGTGTTCGCCGCGAGCACTGTGCCTGCGATCATCACCGTGGGGAAGACGATCAACCACCAATGCGCCAGCGGTTGCGACTCGGCGTCCGCGAGGAGATTCCCCCAGCTCGGGAGCGGGGTGCGCACGCCGAGGCCGAGATACGACAGCCCCGATTCGAGCGGGACCGCAGCGGCGAACGCCGCCGTCGCCGCGACGGCGAGGGTGGGGAGGAGACTCGGGAGGAGATGGTGCGCGAGGAGTCGCGCCCAGGGCACGCCGAGTGCGCGCGCTCCCTCCAAGTGCGGCGTGGCGAGGAGTCGTCCCGATTCCTGTCGCACCACGCGCGCGGTCATCATCCAACCGGTGCCGCCGAGGAGGATCGCAAGGGGGGCGATCTCGAGGGTCCCGGCCCCCGCGACGACGAGGAGGAGCAGGAGGAGGCGTGGGATCGCGAGGAGCGCATCGGTGGCGCGCATGAGGAGCGCGTCGAGCCAGCGTGGCGCGAGCGCCGCTCCGGCGCCGACGAGGGTCCCAATGGTCAGCGAGACGGTGACGGCGAGGACCGCGATCCCCATCGTGGCGCGCGCGCCGAAGAGGAGGCGGCTCCAGACGTCCCGCGAGTATGAGTCCGTGCCGAGCCAGTGCGTCACACTCGGTGGCTGCCACGCGAGTGCGACGGGATCGAGTTGCGCGGTCGGTGCATGCGTGGTCAGCCAGGGCGCGGCGAGCGCACCGAACCCCACGATGGCGAGGAAGGCCGCCGCGAGGCGTGCCCCAGTCTCACGAGACCTGTGCGTCTGCCTCATGCGGTGCGTTGCCGCGGATCGGCCCATCGGATCGCGAGGTCCGCGACCATCGTGCCGAGCACCGTGCCGATCGCGGCGACGAGGACGCCGCCGGCGATCAGCGGATAGTCGCGACTCAACACGCCGTCGTAGAGCAGACGGCCCATCCCGGGCCAGGCGAAGATCCGCTCGATCACCACCACGCCACTGAGCGCGGCGGCGAGTTGGACGCCGCCGTATGAGAGCACGGGGACGAGGGCGTTGCGTAGCGCATGGCGCCAGCGGATCCGCCGCTCGGGCACGCCATTGGCGCGTGCCGTCCGGATGAAGGCCGCCTCGCGGACCTCGCGCATCGTGGCGTGCTGTAGTCGTGTCACCACCGCCGCGATCGGGAGCGCGAGCGCGAGGACGGGAAGCACGAGATGGTGCAGTCGGTCGACCACCCCGAGCAGACCCGTCGGACCGAATTCGGTGCGCGCGCCACCCACGGGGAAGAGCCCCCAGGCGAGCGCCGGCCCCATGACCGCGAGGAGGGCCAGCAGATAATCAGGGATCGAGAGGAGGAGCATCGCGCCGCGATCGATCCCGCGCGCGAGGGGGCGATCCGCATGCCACCCACTCCACGCGCCCACGCTCACGCCCACCACGAAGGCGAGCAGCCCCGCGGTGCCCACGAGCACCAGCGTCGAGGGGAGCGCCGTCGCGATCGCACGGGCGACCGGCTGCCCGCGCGAGTGCGACCACCCGAGGTCACCACGTACGACGTTGCCGAGGTAGCGGGCGAACTGCTCGGGGATCGGGCGATCGTACCCGAAGCGAGCGAGCTGTGCCGCGCGCACCTCGGCGGGGACGCTCCCCTCGTCGAGGGCGCGGAAGAAGGGATCCCCCGGCGCGAGACGGATCAGCGCGAAGCAGGTGGCGACGACGCAGAGGACGACGAGCGCGCCCTGCGCGAGCCGACGGAGGCGCGCGGTGCCCATCAGCGGATCAGGGCGTGGTGGGACGGGCGTCGCGCGCAAGGCGCGCGGCCGCCGGGTCCAAGCGCCACTCGCCGATCGTGCGCCACCAGGCATCGGAGCGCCATGCCGGGGTGACGAAGCGGCGATGCACCCCGGCGACCTGCACCGGCTCGTAGAGCCAGATCGCCGCCGCGTCGTCGATCACACGGCGATACGCGGTGCGGATCTCCGAGCGTGTGCGCTCGGGGTCGAGGGCGGTGAGCCCCGCCTCGAGGGAGGCATCGACGGTGGTATCGCGGAAGTTGCCGGCGTTCAGGCGGCCGTTCCCCGCTGGTGTGCGGCTCGCCCACGTCGTGCGCAGCCCACGCACACTCGGCGTGGTCCCCACGCCATGGAAGACCAGATCGAAGGTGCCGGCATCGCGCGCGGCGCCGAAGGCCTGACCCTCGAGCTGCTCGATGACGAGATCGACGCCGACACGACGCAGCTGTTCCTGCACGAGGACCGAGGCCCGTACGCGGTTCGCGCTCGGGGCCGGCACCAAGGCGCGCAGTCGCAGCGGACGGCCCCCACGCCGGCGGATCCCCGCACGATCACGCGCCGTCCATCCCAGTGAGTCGAGGAGACGATTCGCCGTCGTGGTATCGAAGGCCGGCGGTGCGAGCGTAGTGTCGGCGGTGAACTGTGCGCGGACGAAGGGGCCGAGCAGCGGGCGCGCCAACGTGTCGAAGAGAGCGCGCACGAGCTGCTCACGATCGACCGCGTGCGAGAGCGCCTGCCGCATGGCGCCCTCGGCGAGCAGCGGGTGCGCACGCGCCGTGTCCGACGGGTCGCGATAGTTGAAGGCGATGAAGGTGTAGTCCCACCCCGCCGCCTGGATCAGGCGCACCTGCGGATGCGCGGCCGCCGCAGCGACCTCCGTCGGCGGGAGGTTGTCCCAGACATCGGCCTCCTCGGCCCAGAGCTTCGCGATCCCGGTGGCGGGATCGGGAGCGACGACGAGGGCGAGTCGGTCGGGTCCGGGGCGTCCACGATAGTGCTCGGTGACGGCGGCGAACTCGGTACGCGCCTTCGGCTCGCGCGCGACGAGGCGATAGCGCCCACTCCCCACCGGCTG
>CAXRBM010000024.1:0-12403 GCA_964228675.1 Gemmatimonadaceae bacterium | reverse complement strand
AGCCGATGGATCTCGTCGATGAAGAGGATGTCGCCTGCGCGGAGATTCGTGAGCGTCCCCACCAGATCACCCGGCTTCTCGAGTGCGGGCCCCGAGGTGGTGTGCAGGTTCACCCCGAGCTCGCGCGCGATCAGCTCGGCGAGCGTCGTCTTCCCGAGCCCCGGCGGGCCGAAGAGCAGGGTGTGGTCGAGCGGTTCACGCCGCGCGAGCGCCGCATCGAGATAGATCCGCAGCGCGTCCTTCACCTTCGCCTGCCCGATGAACTCCGCCAGCCGCTGCGGACGGAGCGAGAGCTCGACGACCGACTCGTCGGCGAGCGATTCCGGGGTGGTGATCTCGGGGCGGGACATGCGAGGAATCTACGAGGGAGCGGGGGTTTACCGCCCGAGGGCCGCCAGCGACCGTCGGATCAGCTCCGCCGTCGACTCGTCCTTTGGCGCCTCCTCCAGCGCCCGGCGCACCGCGCGCTCCGCATCCCCCTGCTGGTACCCGAGCGCGAGGAGCGCACGCACCGCATCGGAGCCCGGGCCCCCCACCGGCCCACCGCGCTCTGCGCTGCCCCCACCGGCGGCGTCGCCCCCCTCGAGCTTGTCCCGCAGCTCGAGTACCAATCGCTCGGCGAGCTTCTTCCCCACGCGCGGGACCTGCGTGAGCGTCGCGAGATCCCCCTCACGCACGGCGCGGATCAGCCGCGGCCCGGTCAACGTCGAGAGGAGATTCATCGCGAGCGCCGGCCCCACCCCCGTCGTCCCCATCAACCGCTGGAAGAGTCGACGCTCCTCCGCCGTCGCGAAGCCGTAGAGCGACCAGGCATCCTCGCGGATCACCTGCGCGATGTGCAGCGCCACCTCACCTCCGGCGCGCGGGAGGGTCTCCACCACGGAGAGCGGCACCAGCACCTCATACCCCACGCCCCCCGCAGTCATCACCTCGATCCGGTCGAGTCCCTGCGCGACCAGCGTCCCCTGGAGGCGCGAGATCATCGCCCCTTCCTCGCGCCGATCCCACTCGCCACGGGACGCGCGGCCAACGCACGCGCCAACGGCGCACGGAGCGCGCAGGTGAGCGCCGCCGCCACGCCGTCAGCGGCGTCGTTCGGTTCGGGTGCGCGGGTGAGACGGAGCAACTTGGTGAGCATGAACTGGACCTGGGTCTTGGTCGCGGCGCCGGTGCCGGCCACCGCCTTCTTGATATCCGCTGGAGGATACTCGTGGATCGGGATGCCCGCTTCTGCGCCCGTCAAGAGGATCACGCCTCGCGTGTGCCCGAGCACGATCGTCGTGCGCACGTTCCGCGCATAGAACACCGCCTCCACCGCCATCACATCAGGACGGTGCCGCGTGAGCAACTCGCGCACCCCCTCGCTGATCTCACGCAACCGCTCGGGGAGTGGGGTCTCGGCCTTGGTGCGGATCACCCCACACTCCACGAGGGTGGGCCGCGGATCGGCACGCACCACACCGTACCCGGTGACGGCGGTGCCCGGATCGATGCCGAGGATCAGCACGGACGCCGCCGCAGGAGAGGGCTCACCCCGCCGACAGCTCCGACACGTCCATGTCGAAGTTCGCGTCGACCTTCTGCACGTCGTCCAGATCCTCGATCGCCTCGAGGAGCTTGATCAACTGCTCTGCCGTCGTCCCTTCCACGCGCACCGTGTTCTTCGGGATCCACGAGAGCGTCGCGTCGGTCGCGATCAGTCCCACGGCCTCGAGTCCCTGCTTCACCGCATGCAGGTCGGCCGGCGCCGTCGTCACCACGAACTGATCATCCTCACGCGTGAAGTCCTCGGCCCCCGCCTCGAGCACCGGCTCCATGATCGCATCCTCGTCACGCCCGTTCGCGGCGATCGTGATGAGTCCCTTGCGATCGAACATGAACGCGACCGAGTTGCTCGTCCCGAGGTTCCCGCCGCCGCGCGAGAGCTTGGCGCGGATCTCTGCCACCGTGCGCGTGGGGTTGTCGGTGAGCGCCTGGATCATGAGCGCGACGCCCCCGGGCCCGTACGCCTCGTACAGCACCTCGGTGTAATCGACCCCTTCGAGTTCGCCCGTCCCCTTCTTGATGGCGCGCTCGATGTTCTCCTTGGGGCATGACTGCGCCTTGGCGTTCTCGATCGCGGTGCGGAGACGCGGATTCCCATCGGGATCGCCGCCCCCTGACTTGGCGGCAACGGTGATCTCGCGCAGCAGTTTCGTGAAGATCGCCCCACGCTTGGCGTCAGCCGCCGCCTTGTAGTGCTTGATCTGCTTCCATTTGCTATGACCAGCCATCGAACGCCCGAGGAGAGGAGGTGGGTCGTCCGGTCCTCAGCGCCACCGAACGGTCAGGCTGCCGCGGAATCCGGAGAGGCTCAGCTCGGTGCCATCGGTGGTGGAGAAGAGGGAACCGGTGCTGAGCCCGACCGAAGGATACACCGAGAAGGCCCCGAGTCCGAGCCGGGCCCGCACCCCGAGGTTCACCAGAGTCCCCGCTTGGATCCCATCCACCTGCCAGAGACGGAGCTCCGCGGTGGGTTGCAGAAGGATCTCCCGCACCTCGAAGCTCGCCCCCCCCGTGATGTTGAAGACGTTCTCCCCGGGTGCGGGCCCTCCGAGTTGCTCCCCTGCTAACCGGAAGAGGTTCCACGCCGAGAGATAGGCCCGCACCCCCCGTACCGGGAACGACCACCCTGCGGTCGCGATGATGCGGTCCCCCGTGCTGTAGGTCGTCGTGTCCGCGACATCCACGCCGAAGGCGGAGTATGAGAGCCCGAGCTCGATCTGGCCGTCACCGATCGGGCGGTCGACACCGACGCGGAGACGGAGCTCGTCCGATGGCGTGAAGCGGAGCGGGGCGGAGTCCACCTCGAAGGCATCGAAGCGCGTCGCCTTCCGAAGGCTCGAGCCGAGTCCGAGGTTCCACGTCCCGATCGGCCGCGCATAGGCCACCCCTCCGGTGAGCGCGAACCCGGTGCCCATCGTGGAGACGCCGTAATTCAGGAAGTCATTGCCGATCTGACCGGCGGCCTCCTGCTGCGAGGCGGGGATCAGATACTGCCCGGTGGGGAGGTTGAGCCCCGCTGTGATCAACATCGATTCCCCGAGCGCATAATTGCCGCGGACTTGCGTGTCCGTCAGTCCGGAGATCGAGCTCACTGCTGCCCCATTCACGGCCACCGCGCTTGACGCAAAGGCGGTGCTCAGGTCCATCGAGAAACGCTCGCTGATGGGAAGGAGCACCACGAACGGCATCGTGCTCTGCGAGACGGACCGTTTGGCCGCCCCCGAGCCATACCCGAACGAGGTGACCGTGGGTGCGCCGATCACCGCGATCTCGCCACGCCCCTGCGCGGCGGCGACCGCCGGCATGGCCGCCATCAGGGCGGCGAGCGCTACCCCGGCGAGGCGAGGGGCGGCGATGCGTGCCCTCATCGTCTTTGGCCTCATGGACGACGGATCACGATCGTGACCGAGCCCGTGCGGCTCGGGGTATCGGTGCCGGTGGTCGAGGTCGACGCATCACGTTGCGGCGTCGTAGGGGGGGGTGGGGCGGCAGCGCTCGTGGTGGTCTGCACCGAGATCGCCGGGGGGTTCACCGACTGCGCCGCGGTATTCAGCGTGTTCGAGACCGGGGTGTTCGACCCGCTCGACGTCCCTGCGCTCCCCGCGGTCGGATTCCCGGTCATGGCGGCGGTCACCGCCGCCCCTTCCGTGGTCGTCTTGAGGTTCGACTCGATCGCCACCGCGGCCACCTCGACCGACTGCACCGCGGCCTGGGCGGCGGCTTGGGTGCTCTGCGCCCGGACCGCGGCGATGCTGAACCCCGGATCGAGCGATCGCGCATCGTTGAAGAACCGCGCCGCATCCTCGAATCGTCCGTCGTCGGTGGCTTGTAGGCCCCGGCTATACTGCAAGAAGGCGTTCAGGTTGCTCGTCGGACGTCGCTCGATCGCCTGGCGCTCTGCCGGCGTCAACGTCACCCCCAACTGATCGAAGAGCTGGAAGACGAGCGTCTTCTGCATCGTGAAGAGCGCGTCGAGCGCGTCGGTCACCGTCGACGGGGTGCCGAGTGTCCCATCTGCGACCGCGACGAGCCGCGCATCGAGGCTCAGTCGGTCGCTACCCTCCTGCACGATCACCCCACTCACCAACGTCCCCGCTTGGATCAGGCGTCCGGCACGCACCGCCGTCGACGAATCCACGCTCCCCCGCTCGGCGAGACGGATCTCATCGGCGATCGACTGCATCCGGTCGCGCTCTACCACGGTCAGCTGCGCCGAGCGACTCAGGTCCGTGATCAGGAGCTCCGCGACCCCTCGCTCCAACGGCTTGAGCGAGCTATCGCTCCCACTGAAGACCAACGGCGGCACCGCGACCACGAGCGGTGATCCCGTGGTCCCCGTCAGCGCGGCCTCGTTCGCCACCGCGGCCTTCGCCGAGGCTACGGCCTCGTTCCGCGCCAACACGACCAGGCGCGCCTGAATGTCGTCCTTCACCTTCGCCGTCTTCCCGACTTCGAGGTAGGTCGTGTATGCGCGCCGTGCCGCGGTGAGGTCCCCCATCGCCTCGGCAGCGAGCCCCGTATAGAGCGCACTCACCCCATCGGTCGCATCGCGCTGGCGCGCCCCCTCTAGCACCGTGCGCGCCTCCTCGAAGCGCCTCGCCTTGTAATACGCGATCCCCAACGCGCGCAGCGCCGATACGCTGCCCGGCGATCTGTCACGCGCCGCCTCCAGCCGCGCGATCGGATCGCGTCCCGCGCGCTGGGCGTCAGCGGCGGGCGCGAGGAGGAGGAGGAGCAGGACCAACGGACGCAGCCACATGACGCGGGTCTCCTACCGGTCAGGGTCGAGCATGTCTTCGAACCGGAGCCACTGCTTGTAGAAATAGAGGTCCAGATAGCCGAGCCCGCCATTCCGGTGCTTCCGAACCAGGAGCTCGGTCGCCCCCTCCACCCCATGATCAGGGGCATACATCTCCTCACGGAAGAGGGCGAGCACCACGTCGGCGCTCTCCTGGATCGCACCCATCGCCCCGAGGTCCTCGAGCACGGGGCGCGGATCGGCGCGCGAGGTCCAGTGCGGGAGATGCGAGACCGCCACGATGCACACGTGGTGCGCCAAGGCCAGTGCCTTGAGCTGACGGATCATCGAGGCGAGCGCCGCATCGGGATCGGCGCGTCCCGCGAGCAGGGCTTGGATGGGGTCGACGATCAGCACGTCGGTCGGATGCGCGCGCAGGAGGGCCGTGAGTCCCTCGAACCCCTCAGGTGCCATCACCTCGAGGCGCGGGCCATGGTCGCGCAGACGGACTGCCACCGCGCCGACGGCCGCACGCGAGGCCTCGTCGAGACGCCCCTGCCGTAGGTCATCCACCCGCACCCGCCCCTCGATCGCGAGCGCCCGCTCCATCTGGCGCTCCACCGTCATCTCCCCGCTCACCACCGCGACCCTGGTCCCCGCGTCGGCCATCCGAAGCGCCATCGCGAGCGTCAGTGCCGACTTCCCACTCCCGATCGCACCGGCGAGCACCACCAGATCCCCGGCGCGCACCCCGCCCCCGAGCCAGCGATCCAAGCTGGGGAATCCGGTCACGAATGCATCGCGAGGCGTTGGCTGAGGCGCCGTCCCCTCCGCGGCGAGATCGATGCGCCGCATGACCTGCGATATCGGGGACATGTCGATGGGGCGCACAGAGTCTCGGCAGCGACCAACTATAGAGGGGAGGGACGACTGCCCAATCTTACCGGTCGCGCGGGAGCGCCAGCAAGGCGCTGGGGGCTGATTGGAGCGCCTCGATCAAGCGGCTCACCTCGCGGCGCGCCCCCCGGTCGAGTGGGGTCGGTACCAGCTCCAGGAGCGCCAGCAGTGACTCGGCGGCTCCCTGCGGGCTTGGTGCCTCGGAGCTGGCGATACACCGAAGCACCGCCGTGCGCGTCTTCGCCGCCAAGGTCACCGAGGCGAGCCAACTCCGCGCCGCCTCCGCGCGGACCACCCGGGTGACCGAGGGAAGGGGCTGGTCCGGCGAGAGCCCCGACGCGAGCCGTGCGGCCATCAACACCCCGAGCAGGGTCTCGCGCTCTCCCCCGATCGGGGCGCGCCCCGCCGCGAGTAGCAGCGCCGGACAGGCGAACCCGGATCGCACCGGGGAGAAGGAGGGAAGGGCGGGCGCCATCTCGCCAAAGTGCTGCAGGAGTGGGGCGCGGCGGAAGGGGCGCGTATCTTTGAGGGATGCGCGTGTACCGGCGGCTCCTGCGGTTCCTGCGACCGCATGCGTGGCGGCTCGGCGGCAACGTCGTCCTCAACGTCTTGGCGGCCGCCCTCGACGGCGTCGCCTTCACCCTGTTGATCCCCTTCCTCAACACCCTCTTCGGGCTCGAGGCACGGATCGCCTCGGGGATGGGGTGGCTCACCGCACTCCAACAGGCCCTCATCGGCCCCTTCCTTTACCCGGCCGATCCCATGGGATCGCTCCGGGCCGTGATCCTCGTGATCCTCGGGATGGTGGCCCTCAAGAACCTCGCCCTCTGGGGTGGGGGCCAGTTCGGCGCCTCCCTGCAGGAATACATCACCCGCGACCTACGGCACGCGGTCTTTTCCCATCTGCAGCGCCTCCCCCTCACCTGGTTCAACCGCACCCGCACGGGGCAGGTGATCGCGCGAGTCCTCACCGACACCGAGCAGACGAAGGCGGTCCTCGCCGAGGTCGCCACCCGGTCGATCCAGAACCTCGCGACGATCCTCGTCACCGTCGTGATCCTCTTCCGGATGTCGCCGCGCCTCACCCTCGTAGCGCTTGTGATCGCCCCGGCGGTGATGGCGGTGCTCCAACCGGTGCTGCGCAAGTTGCGGAAGGGGCATCGTCGCCTCCGCCAGGAGTACGGCGAGATGACGAGCGTGCTCCAAGAGGTCGTGAGCGGCATCCGTCTCGTGAAGTCGTTCCGCGGCGAGTCCTACGAGGATGCGCGCTTCCTCGGCGCCTCCGCGCACTACTCGCGCGGGATGACCCGGATGCAGCGCCTTGCCCTGCTGGCCGGTCCGCTCACCGAGGTACTCGGGACGATCATCGCGCTCGGCGTCCTCTGGATCGGTGCGCGCGAGGTCTTGCAGACGCAGACCATGGATGGCGGGATCCTCATCACCTTCATGGTGCTGGTGATGCGCCTCCTGCAGCCGATCAAACAGCTCTCGCAGGCGCCGACCACCGCACAGCAGTCACTCGCCGCGGCGGAGCGGTTGTTCGAGGTGCTCGATCAACCCACCGAGACCGCCACCGATCGTGGCACGCGCGCGCTCGACGGCGTGCGCGACGGCGTCGCGTTCGAGTCGGTCGATTTTTCCTATGGCGCCGAGTCGGTGTTGCACGACATCTCCTTCACCGCGCCGCGTGGCTCGGTCGTCGCGCTGGTGGGCGCGAGCGGGGCGGGGAAGAGCACCCTCGTCGATCTCATCCCGCGTTTCATCGAGCCCACCGCGGGGCGGATCACCATCGATGGCGTCGACACGCGCGAGCTCAGGCTCGAGGCGCTCCGGTCCCTCACCGGGATTGTGAGTCAGGACACGGTGCTCTTTCACGACTCGGTGCGCGCGAACATCGCGTATGGCGCCGAGTCGCGGCACACGCAGGCGCAGATCGAGGCGGCGGCGCGCGCGGCGAATGCGCATGACTTCATCGTCGCCCTCCCGCAGGGGTACGACACGGTCTTGGGCGAGCGGGGCACGCGCCTCTCCGGTGGCCAGCGCCAGCGTCTCGCGATCGCGCGCGCACTGCTCACCGATCCCCCGATCCTCATTCTCGACGAGGCCACCTCGGCGCTCGATACCGAGAGCGAGCGGCTCGTACAGGAGGCGATCGATCGACTCCTGGCGGGGCGCACCGTCTTCGTGATCGCGCATCGCCTCTCCACCGTGGTGCATGCGGCGCAGATCCTCGTGATGGAGCAGGGACGGATCGTCGAGCGCGGGACGCACGCGGAGCTCTTGGCGCGCGGCGGCGCCTATGCGCGGCTCCACGCGATGCAGCAGCGCCCCACGGGGCGCGTCGACGCAGCGGACGATGTCGTCGGCTGAGCCGGCGGCCCGTCGCGCGCCGCCCACCCTCGCGCAACGGATCGAGTTCGGCGCGCTGCGCGGGGTGGCGGCGTCGCTTCGTCCCTTCGGGTGGCGGATGGCCTCGCGTGTCGGTGCCGCGGTCGGTGGACTCGCCTGGTGGCCGCTGCGGATGCGCGCCGCGCGCGTGACGCGCACCCTGCACGCCTGCTTCCCCGAGATGAGTGAAACGCAGGTCCTCGCCACCGCGCGCGAGAGCTATCGCGGGTTGGGGCGCACCTCGTTCGAGTCGATCTACCTCTCCCGCGCCGGACGTGAGGAGGTGCTCGCCGCCTTCGCCGGGGTGCACGGGGACGACGCGCTCGCGGCAGCTTACGCGCAGGGGCGCGGGGTGATCCTCGTCGGTGGGCATCTCGGGAACTGGGAGCTGAGTGCGGCCTACATCGCCGCGCGCGGGCACCCGGTCGATGGGATCGCGATGCATATGGCGAACCCCCTCTCCGACCGCTTCTTCCAGCGCACGCGCGAACGGTTGGGTGTCGGCGTGATCTTCGATGACCAGGCGGTGCGCGCCGTCCCGCGCGCCCTGCGCGCCGGTCGCGGCGTCGGCTTCCTTTCCGATCAGAGCGCCAAGGGGCTCGCGAGCACGATCACCCCCTTCTTCGGTCGTCCCGCGCGCACCCCGCGTGGCGCGGCCGTCTTCGCGCTGCGCGATGACCTCCCGACGGTCTTCGTCGCCGCGCTCCGGCAGCCTGATGGCCGCTATCTGGCGTACTTCGAGGCGATCCCCGTCGTGCGCACCGGTGACCGCGATGCCGATGTGGAGGCCACCGTGGTCGCGTACACGCAGGTGCTCGAGCGCCTCGTGCGCGAGCACCCCGAGCAGTACTTCTGGCAGCATCGCCGCTGGAAGGGACAGCCCCCAGACACCCCGGCCCATCTCCGAGAGCCCTGAGATGACCACCGGTTACGATCTGCACGCGCTTCGTGCACGCGAGTATCCCTGGGAGGCGCGGGGGGATGCGATCCATCTCGATCATGCGAGCATCGGGGTGATCCCGCAGCGCGCCCGTGACGCCCTCACCGCGTACAACGACAGGCGCGCTGAGATGCATGCGATGCGTGCCGAGGACTTCTTCCCGCGCCTCGATCAGGCGCGCGGGCTGATCGCGCAGCTGATCGGTGCCTCCGCCGAGGAGATCGCCCTCACCACGAGCACGAGCTGGGGGATCAACCTCGCGGCGTATGCGCTGCCCCTGGGCCCCGGTGACCTTGTGTTGGGGAGCGAGGGAGAGTTCCCAGCCAATGTCTATCCCTGGATGTCGGCGGCGAAGGCACGCGGCTTCACGTACGAGCGCGTCCCGATGATCGGGCGCACGGTCGATCAGGGGACGATCCTCCACCGGATCGCGACCGATCCTCGTGTGAAGGGGGTCGCGCTGAGCTGGGTCTCCTTCTGGACCGGGGAGCGGATCGATTGCGACGCCATCGGCACCGCCTGCCGCGCGCGCGGGATCTGGTTCGCCGTCGATGCCATCCAAGGGCTCGGCCCCTGCACGCTGGATCTTGCCCGCACCCCGGTCGACATCGTCTCGGGCGGGGCGCAGAAGTGGCTCTGTTCGCCCTGGGGCGCCGCCTTCGCCTATGTGCGTCGCGACCTCGTCGCGCAGCTCGAGCCCCCCGCCACCGGGTGGCTCTCGCAGGCGCGCGCAGGGGATTTCAGTCGATTCCTCGACTACGATCCCACCTGGCGCACCGATGCGCAGCGCTTCGAGGTCGGGTCGCTCCCCATCCAGGACTTCGTCGGGATGAACGCGACCCTCGAGCTCTTCCTCGAGCTCGGGCCGGTGAACATCGAGCGGCACGTCGCCACCCTCGTCGATCGTCTGATCACCGGTCTCGGCGCACGTCGTGACCTCGAGCTCTACACCCCACGAGATGCCGCACGTCGCGCCGCCATCGTCGCGGTCCGTACGCCCGATGTCGCTGCCGATTCGCAGCGCCTGCGCGCCGCGAACATCGTGCACGCCGTGCGCGAGGGCGCCATCCGCCTCGCCCCGCACTTCCATAACACCGCGGACGACATCGACCGCGCCCTCGCGCTCCTCGTATGACCCCCTCCCTCGACGCGCTCATCGCGCGCCGTCGCACCTTCGCGATCATCTCGCACCCCGACGCCGGCAAGACCACCCTCACCGAGAAGCTCCTCCTCTATGGGGGCGCCATCCATCAAGCCGGTGCGGTCAAGGCACGCAAGTCGCAGCGCCACGCCACCTCCGATTGGATGGCCCTCGAACAGGAGCGCGGGATCTCCGTCACCTCGTCCGTACTGCAGTTCGAGTACCAGGGCTATCAGGTGAACCTCCTCGACACCCCGGGGCACCAAGACTTCGGCGAGGACACCTATCGCACCCTCGTCGCCGCCGACAGCGCGGTGATGCTCCTCGACAACCGCAAGGGCGTCGAGGAACGCACGCGCCAACTCTTCGATGTCTGCCGTCGGCGACGCATGCCGATCTTCACTGTCGTCAACAAGTGCGATCGCGTCGGCGAGGATCCGTTGAAGCTCGTGAGCGACCTCGAGGCGGAGCTCGGGATCACCGCCGTCGCCGCGCACTGGCCCATCCATATGGATACCGACGACCAAGGGACGATCTTCGTCGGGGTCTACGATCGCCGTCATCGCCGCGCGCATCTCTTCGAGCGCGGTACGCACCACGGTGCGCAGCGCGTCGAGACCGACATCGTCGAGCTCGCTGGCCCCAACGATCCCGCACTCATCACCGGGCTGGGCGGCGGTGAATACGCCGAGCGCGCCGCGCACAACCTCGCGCAGGCGATCGAGCTCTTGGAACTCGCCGGCCACGCGTTCGACGCCGAGGCGATCCTCGCCGGCGAGCAGACCCCCGTCTACTTCGCCTCCGCGATCACCAACTTCGGCGTCGAGCCCTTCCTGCAGGACTTCCTCCCCCTCGCGCCCGCCCCCGTCGCGCGCGAGAGCTCGGCGGGCCCCGTCGCCCCCGACCACCCCGCCTTCACCGGCTTCGTCTTCAAGGTGCAGGCGAACATGGACCCGCGGCATCGCGATCGCATCGCCTTCGTGCGCGTCTGCTCGGGGCGCTACGTCGCGGGGCTCGAGGTCACCCATGTCCGCACGGGGAAGCGCTTCAAGCTCGCGCCACCGCAGCAGGTCCTCGGCCGCGAGCGCGCCTTCGCCGAGGAGGCGCTCCCCGGCGATGTGGTCGGCGTGCATGATCGTGGGTCACTTCGTATCGGGGACACCCTCGCGGCAGAGGAGGCCCCGCGTACCGCCGAGGGCAAACTCCCCGAGTACGTGGGGATCCCGCGCTTCGCGCCAGAGCACTTCGCGCGCATCATCTCCAAGGATCCGCTCCGTCGCAAAGCGCTCGATCAGGGGCTGCGCGAGCTCACCGAAGAGGGCGCGGCGCAGGTCTTCTTCGCCGAGTCGATGATGGGTCCCATCCCGATCGTCGGTGCGGTCGGCTTGCTCCAGTTCGACGTGATGGTGCATCGCTTGGAGCACGAATACGGCGCCCCCTGCACGCTGGAGAAGCTCCCCTTCCGGTATCCGCGGTGGGTGACTGGTCCCATCGCCGCGATCGAGCGACTCGCCGAGGCACAGGATCTCCAGCTGCTGTATGATGCCAAGCAGCATCCCGTGATCCTCTTCCGCGATGAGTGGCGGCTCCGCTGGGCGCTGGAGCGTACGGAGACGACCGGGCTGACCTTCCACGAGGCGGCGCCCTGAGGCAGTAACAGCTCGGATTCGACCCCACCCAGACGGGTGGGTGCAAGGGAACAATCCCCCTCGCGATTCCGTAGTTAACGAACGAGCGACGTCCTGCGTAGGTATGGGTGCAGGACCTCGCTTCTTTCACTTTCCGACATCCGAGCTCGCTTGTGCGTTCGTTCCGATCGTTGCTTCGCTGGTCCCTCGCCCTGATCCTCGTCGCCGCCGGTGACCTCCGCGCCCAGGGGGGCGCCGACGTCATCCGTGGGCGCGTCACCAACCAGGGGGGCGAGGCCATCTCCGGTGCCATCATCACCGTCACCTCGGTGAGCGGCAACGTCAGCCGGCAGGCGCGCACCGCCCGCAACGGCTCCTACACCGTGATCTTCCAAGGGGGCGATGGTGACTACTTCGTCCTCGTCCAGTCGATCGGCTACACCCCGCGCCGCTTCCAGGTGAAGCGCGTGGCCGATGAGGAGATCCTCATCGCCGATGCCAAACTCTCCTACGCCGCGCAGAACCTCGACACCGTGCAGATCGCGGGCGAGCGCAATCGCGTGAACCGCAACTCCGGCACCGAGGATCTCTCCGGCACCGAGCGGGGCGTCTCCGCCTCCAATCTC
>CAXRBM010000023.1:0-2116 GCA_964228675.1 Gemmatimonadaceae bacterium | reverse complement strand
CGCGCCCTCGGCCCCGAGTGGTCCAAGCGGCTCGTCTCCTCACACGACCTCGTACAGGCGTGGCTCGCGATCAAGCTCCCCGCCGAGGTCGAGATCATGTCGCGGGCGGCGCAGCTCACCGCGCAGCTCGAGGAGGAGGCGTATGCGCAGGTGGTCCCCGGGGTCACGCGCGACTCGGATATCGCGCGCTTCCTCAAGGCGCGGATCCGTGATCTCGGGGTGGAGGATGGATGGAGCCCATCGCAGAACCCGAGTGTGAACTCGGGGCCCGATCGCGGGCATTCGCATGCGAGTGATCGCGTGATCGAGCCGGGCGATGTGATCCAGACCGATTTCGGGATTCGGGTGCATGGCGTCTGGGTGACCGACATCCAGCGCTTCGCCTACGTGCTACGACCGGGCGAGACGGCGCCCCCCGCCGATGTCCAGCGGAAGTGGGTGATCGCGAAGGCAGGCTCCCGCGCGGCGTTCGCGGCGATGCGACCGGGGGCCACCGGGGCGCAGGTCGATTCCGCGCAGCGGATCATCATGTACCGTGAGGGGTCCACGATGGTGCCGTGGAGCACGGGGCACCCGGTCGGCTACTGGGCGCACGATGCGGGGCCGCGCCTCAATCGCGCCGAGCGTCGCCCGCTGCGCGAGGGGATGACCTTCGCGTATGACGGCTTCATGGCGTGGGCGCTCCCCGGGAGCGACGGGACCAAGTGGGGCGAGGGAACCAAGACGATCTCCGTCGAGGAGATGACGGTGATCACCCGTGACGGGGCGCGATTCCTCACGCCACCGCAGGAGGAGTTGATCCTCATCCCCGCGCGTGGGCCGGCGCGTCCGTGAGCGAACGGGCGACGACCGATCGCTCTGGCGACGCCGCGACGCCGCTGCATCGCCCTGGCGATGATGCGCTCGATGCACGGATCCGCTTCCTGACGGAACTCGCACGCCGGCTCCACATCGCGGGTGTCTCGTCGCAGCGGCTCGAAGGGGCGGTCCGCGCCACGGCGCGGTCGCTGCATGTCAGCGCTGAACTGTGGTCGACGCCGACCGGGCTCCTCCTCTCCCTCGGGGATGCCGATGTGGTGCACGGCTCGCAGCAGACACGGGTGCTACGTCTTGAACCTGGCCATGTGAACCTCCGTGCGCTCGCCGCGCTCGATCGGATCGCGGAGGAGGTGATCAACGGACGTCGGTCGCTGGAGTCGGCGTGGGAGGCGATGCGGGCACTCGACCGACCGGAGACTCCCGCGACCCAGCTCCGCACCGTCCTCGCCTTCGGGGTCGGCTCGGCGGCGGTCGCCGGATTGCTCGGCACCTCGTGGCTCGATCTCAGCGTGGCGTTCGTGCTCGGATTGTTGATCGGGTGGATCGCGATCCTGAGTGCGACGCGGCCGAATCTCGCCGCGGCCAACGAAGCGGTAAGCGCCCTCGTCGCGACGACGCTCGCGACGGCCTTCGGCTACTTCGTCGCGCCGATCTCGCTACAGACGGTGATCGTCGCCTCGCTGATCGTGCTCATGCCGGGGTTGATGCTCACCACGGCGATGACCGAACTCGCGACACAGCAGCTCTCGTCGGGGACGGCGCGACTCGGTGGCGCGCTGACCGTCTTGCTCAAGCTCACCTTCGGGAGCGTCGCCGCCTCGCAGGTGATGCTCGCGATCGGCTGGGTCGCGCCGGTGCCGCCGCCCTCGCAGCTCCCGGCAGCGATCGAGATCCTCGCAGCGATCTGCGCGGCGGGGAGCTTCGCCGTGCTCTTCCGCACCGCGACGCGCGATGTGCCATTGGTGATGGTGAGCGCCCTCCTCGGCTATGTCATCACGCGCGTCGTGGGGAGTTCCTCCGGACTCGGTTCGGGGGCGTTCGCCGCCGGCGTCTTCTTCGCCAGCCTCGCCATGGCCGCGCTCGCGAACCTCTACGGGAAGATCTTCGGGCGACCCGGGGCGCTGGTACGCGTGCCTGGTATCATGCTCCTCGTGCCGGGGAGTGTGGGGTTTCGGGCGCTCCGCTCAGTGATGGAACGGGATTATGCCTTGGGGTTCGATACCCTCGTTGCGGTATTGAGTGCGTTGCTGGCGTTGACCGCTGGCTTGCTCTTCGGGGCGCTCCTGATCCCCCCGAG
>CAXRBM010000022.1:0-4558 GCA_964228675.1 Gemmatimonadaceae bacterium | reverse complement strand
GGGGTTGTCCGCCTCGAGGAAGAGCATCTGCGCGATGATCATGTTCGCCACGTCGTCGTTGATCGGCGTGCCGAGGAAGATGATCCGGTCCATGAGGAGCCGGCTGTACACGTCGTAGCTGCGCTCGCCGCGGCTCGACCGTTCGATGACGTAGGGATTCGGGATGATCGCCATGGGAATGATCCTTGGGGTCAGGCCTGCTCGATGGTGTTCTTGCCGAGGAGCCAGGTGAAGACCCGCTCCTCGGTGATGCTCCGTTCAAGCTCGCGGAGCCGTCCCGCCTTCTGCAAGGAGGCGTAGAGGGGGCCCGGCTCGGTCCCACGCTTCTCGGCGAGCTCGGCGACCTTGTCGTCCACATCCTTCTCCGTGGCGACGAGCCCCTCGCGCTCGGCAATCGTGTCGATGATCAGATCCCGACGCACCTGACGCTCCGCCATCCCGCGGATCTCGTCCCCGAACTTCACGAGCTCGGCCTCCGGGATCCGGTACGCCTCCGCGTAGGCGCGGATCATCTGCTTCACCCAGCTCGGCGGGAGGTCGAAGGGATTGGCCTGCACGATCTCGTCGAGGAGCTGCGTGCGGGCCGCCGCGTCGGCGTCGCGCACCGCGGCCGCCGCCATGTCCTCGCGCACGACCGTCTCGAAGGCGGCGAGCGAATCGAAGTCCCCCATCTCGCGCGCGAACGCGTCGTCGAGGGCCGGGAGCGACTTCCGCTTCACCTCGGTCAGCGCGACGCGGACCTGCCGCGTCTTCCCGCGCTGCGCCTCATCGGGGAAATCCTCGGGCCAGGTCACCGACCGCTCGACCGTCTCGCCCGGGTTCATCGTCATCACGATCTCCTCGATCGCCGGGATCACCTGCCCGGCCCCCATCACGAGGCGGTACTCACGCCCCTCGGGGATCGTGCCGTCCTCCTCGGTCGCCAGGGTGACCGTGACGAGGTCGCCCTCCTTCGCCTTCCCTTCGGCGGGGGTCCAGGTGGCGCGCTGGTCGCGGAGCCGTTCGATCTGCTCCTGCACCTGCTCGTCGGTGACGACGTCGGTCGGACGCATCACGCGGAATCCTTCGAGCTTCTCGAGGGCGAGCGTCGGGCGGACCTCGCAGTGGAGCTCGAAGCTCAGACTCTGGTCCTCGCCGAACTTCACGTCATGGGCGTGCGGCTGCGTCACGAGCTCGAGCTTCTGCTCGGTGACGACCATCTCGAACGCCTCGCGGAGGAGCGCCTCGACCGCTTCCTGGTCGATGGCGGCGCCGTACTGCTTGCGCACCATCCCGACGGGGGCCTTGCCTGGCCGGAAGCCAGGCACACGGACCTGTTTGGCGACGCGGGTCGCGGCCTTGGTGCGGGCCTCGACCACGCGGGTCGCTGCGACGGCGATCTGAAGCCGACGCTCGGCCCCCTCGCTCTTGGTGGCGGTGATCTGGATGTCCATATCGTTCAACGGGATAGCAGAGATTCGGAGGGACACGAACCCCCGCCACCGGGCTCCGGTAGCGGGGGGCTCAGGAACAGAGGGAAGTTAAGCGGCTGGACGACGCCGGGCCAGCCAGAGCGGGAGCCCCATCGCCACGATCCCGCCGATGACCGCCAGCCAGTACCCATGCCGGGCGGTGACCGCGATCGGCATCACCCCGTTCATCCCGTAGATCAAGAAAGGGAAGGCCGCCGTCGCCACACTCCCCGTCCAGGTGGTCGGGGGGACGATGGCGAGCATGATCCGGCTCACGATCACCCCGGTCACATACCACCCGATCCAGTTAGAGATCGGCATGCCGTAGAACACCGGCTCCACCAGCCACCCCGGGACCCCGGCCGGGACGCGATCGAGCTCCCAGACCCAATGCGGCGGGGTCACGTTGGTCATGTGGACCTCCATCGGCACGTCCCACGCCGTAAGGATCGCCCCGGCCACTAGGGCCCAGCGCCACCGTGTGGCCGAGGAGTCGTCGGTCACGAGGAGCCGCCCGCAGATCGCGAGCGACCCGTAGAGCATGTAGTACCAGGAGATCGGGATGGGGTAGGGCACATCCCCCATGATCCGGTAGCCGAGCATCTCGGTGTAGCGATACGGGCCGAAGGGGAGGCCGACGTTCGTGCCGCCCAGCTCAGACAGCAGCGCGACCCCACTCGCGACGACCATCACCGCCACCGCGCGGCCCCACCCGAAGCGCGGGCCCGAGTGTAGGAGCACCGCGATCGTCCCGAGCAGGATGTACACCTGCCCGGAGTACTTCCACCCGAGGGTGTAGACCGTCTGCGTGTACGGGCCCTGCATCCAGATGGGGAACTCCCCCGCGAGGATCGTCACCATCGCGAACGTCGCGAAGACGATCATCGCGAGGTGGCCATACATCAATCCATGCGCCGCGCGATCGAGGGGCGTCATGGGCTCCGGGCCAGCATTCAGGCGCATAGCATCATCTCCTCAGGGCGAGTCAGGGCGCGTTCACCCCATTCGATCACCGGTCCGCCCTCGGGAGGCTGCGCATCCTCGGCGCCGCGCCAGACCGACCAGAGCAGGCCGGCCCGGGCGAAGGTGCCGACGCGGGCGCGCACGGTGATCGAGTCGTAACCGTTCCGCTCGATGGCCCCGAGGATCGCGGCGTAGCCATCGGCACAGGCACGGGCGCAGCGGCGTGCATCGGGTTCGAGCAAGAGGATGCCAGGGGCCGCCGCGCGATAGAGGGCGCGCGCCCGCGCGATCTCATGGCGCATCAGCCGGGCCCAGCGCGGGTCGTGCCGCAGCGTGAGATCGTGCAAGACGCGCTGGGAGTCGAGGCCAAAGGCGGCGAGCACATCATCGGGGAGGTAGCACCGCCCCCGCGTGGCATCCTCGCCGACATCGCGCAGGATGTTCGTGAGCTGCATCGCGACACCGAGGGTGCGCGCATACCGCACCGCCCGCGTGCGCGTCTCATCATCGTGCCCGAGCACGCCGAAGATGTAGGTGCACATCGAGCCGACGGAGGAGGCGACCCCCTCGCAGTAGCTCGTCAGCTGGCTCCACGAGTCGTAGTGCGCCGGGTGCAGGTCGCAGGCCACGCCATTGAGCAGCTCCTCGAGCACCTCGCTCGGCACGCCGTATTCGGAGACCGCGCGCCAGAGCTCGCGGAAGACCGGCCCATCGGGGCGACCACTCAACGCTTCGGCGACCCCGATCCGGTACTGCGTCAGCTCCTGCGCGATCGACGCGGGGTCGCGCGCCTCCGCCATCCGGTCGACGATGTCATCGGCGAGGCGGCAGAAGGCGTAGACCGCGAAGGCCCCGCGTCGCTTGCGAGGGGGGAGAAAGCTGCTGGCGAGCGCGAAGGTGCGTGCATAGGTGCGCGTGATCGACTCGCAATGGTGCGCGTCGGCACGCGCGAGGTCGGCGTCCGTCTCCTTCAGGATGCCGGGCAACATGGTCACGCCGCGGACGCGATCAGGTCAGCGACGATCTTCCCCGAACTGATCACCCCGGGAAGTCCCGCCCCCGGATGTGTCCCCGCGCCGGCGAAGTAGAGGTTCGGGATATCCTCGCTCTTGTTGTGCGGACGGAACCAGGCCGACTGGAGGAGCGTCGGCTGCACCGAGAAGGCGCTCCCGAGGTGACTCGACAACGTGTCACGGAAGTGCAGCGGATCGATCCGGTGCTCGGTGACGAGGTGCTTCGAGAGCCCCGGGAGATACCGATCCTCGAGGTATTGCATGATCCGGTCCCGATACGCCTGCGAGGTGACGCGCCAGTCGGTGGGGCCGCCGAGGTGGGGGACCGGCGAGAGCACATACCAGGCATCGCACCCTGGGGGCGCGAGCGAGGGATCGGTCGCCGTCGGGCGGTGCAGGTAGAGCGAGAAGTCCTTGGCGAGGGTCTTGGTGCCGAAGACCTCGTCGAGCAATCCCCGATAGCGGGGGCCCATGATGATCTCGTGGTGCGCGATATCCTCGTACTGCTTGTTCGTCCCGAAGTAGATCACCATGAGCGACATCGAGTAGTCGAGCCCATCGATGCGCGCATCGGTGTTCTTCTTCCGCCACTTGGGCGCGACGAGATGCTTGTAGGTGAAGGCGACATCACCATTGCTCACCACGGCATCGGCGGGCAACACCTCGCCCGAGGCGAGGCGCACCCCATTCGCCTGCCCGGTGCGCTCATCGACCGTGATCTCCTGGACCTGCGTCGAGAGCCGCAGCTCGCCGCCGATGTCCTGCAGGCAGCGGACGAAGGCCTCGACGAGCTTCCCCGTCCCCCCCATCGCGAACCAGACCCCCCACGTCTTCTCGAGGTGGTGGATCAGCGTGTAGATCGATGTCGTCTCGAAGGGGTTCCCCCCGACGAGCAATGGGTGGAAGGAGAAGACCTGCCGCAACCGCTCGTCGCGGATGTGACGATTGGTGAGCCCCGCCACCGAGCGATCGGCACGGAGCCGGATGAGATCGGGGAGGACCTTCACCATGTCCATCAGCGTCGTGAAGGGCTTGTCGATGAGGGACATCCCCGCGCCGAAGACCCGCTCGCTCTGTCGCAAGAAGGCACGGTACCCGCGTACATCATCGGGGTTGAGCTTCCGGATCTGC
>CAXRBM010000021.1:0-9965 GCA_964228675.1 Gemmatimonadaceae bacterium | reverse complement strand
TCGATCCCGCCGACGCCCCAGCCGAGGACGCCGAGGCCGTTGATCATCGTGGTGTGCGAGTCGGTGCCGACGAGCGAGTCACAGTAGACCGTCGGCGTACCGTCCTCCTCACCGACGAACGCGACCTGCGCGAGGTACTCGAGGTTCACCTGGTGGCAGATCCCCGTGCCCGGCGGGACGACGCGGAAGTTGCGGAGCGCGGTGCCCCCCCAGCGGAGGAACTGGTAGCGCTCGCCATTCCGCTCATACTCGAGCTGCGTGTTGAGGAGCATCGCCGCCTCGGTGCCGTACTCGTCGACCTGCACCGAGTGGTCGATCACGAGGTCGACCGGCTGGAGCGGGTTGATCCGCGCGGGATCGCCGCCCAAGGTCGCGATCGCATCACGCATCGCCGCGAGGTCCACGACGCAGGGGACGCCGGTGAAGTCCTGCAAGAGGACGCGCGCGGTGCGGAAGGCGATCTCCTGGTCGACCGGCGTGGTGACATCCCAGCGGGCGAGGGCCTCGATGTCGGCGCGCTTCACGAAGCCGCCGTCCTCGTTCCGGAGCAGGTTCTCGAGCAGGATACGCAGCGAGAAGGGGAGGCGCGCGACGGTGTTCCCCGGGAGGGTGCTCAGCGCGCCGAGCCGATAGTAGGTGTAGGAGCGGCCGTCGACGGCGAGGGTGTCGCGGCTCGAGAAGGAGTTGTGGGAGGACATGGGAGAGGAATTTATGCGACGCGCCGCCGTCTGTCCGGGAATCCCGGAGCCGCACTTGAGGATTTGGATGGTTGGGGACGCGGCGGGGGACGGGTAGATTCCTCCCAATGCGCCTCTTTCTCGTAGCAGGCCTCGCGTGGTGTGTCACGACGACCGCGGAGGCGCAGACGGCGGCGTCCGCGGAGGCCCCTGCGGTCACCTCCCTCGCCGATGCCGTCCGCCGCGCCACCACCGTCGGGCCCGCGGCCCAGATGGCCGTCGGCCGCCGGAACGAACTCGTCGGCCGCGCCCGCACCGACGCCCAACGCCCGAACCCGATCGTCGAACTGCGCCGCGAGAACGAGGGCGCGCCGATCCCATACGATGACTTCGCGCAGGTGACGCTCCCCTTCGCCCTGACGGGCCGACGCCTCGCGCTCCAATCGGCGCTCACGGCCACCCGCACGCAGGCCACCGCCGACTCGCTGGAGACGTTGCGCGCCGCCGGCTTCGACGCGGCCCGCGCCTGGTGGATGGCGTGGGCGGGCGCGGCGGAGGCCCGCATCGCCACGGCGCAGGCCGAGCTCCTCGATCGCATCGCCGCACTCGACTCCATGCGCGCCGCCGAGGGGGAGCTCGCCGAGGCGACCGCGCTCCGGATGCGACTCGAGTCCCAGCGGACGCGACACGCCGCCGCACAGGCGGAGGCCCACGCCGCGCAGGCGCGCGGACGCCTTGCCGCGCTCATCGCCGAATCTGATCCGCGGCGCCTCACCCTCGCCGAGGGGATCGCCCCCCTGACGCCGCTCCTCGAGGTCGACTCCGCGCTCGCGCTCGCGACGGCGAGTCGACTCGATCTCGCGATGGCCCGCGCGGCCGTGGCGATCGCCGACGGTCGCCGAACCGCCGAGCGTCGGGCGGTGCTCCCTGATGTGGGATTGGTGGGCGGCTATAAGGGGACCGCCGGTTTCGAGACGAGCCTCTTCGGCGTCACGCTCACCGCACCGTTGCTCAACACCAACGCCGGGAACCGCGAGCGCACCGCCGGCGAGTGGCTCCGCGCAGAAGCGGAGCGCCGCGCGACCGAGCTCCGCGTGACCACCGAGGTGCACGCCGCCCTCGAAGCCGCCCGCGCGATCGATGCCGGCACGCGGGACTTCGACGCGCGCTTCGTCGCCCGCGCTGACGTTGTCGCCGCGGCGGCACAGGCCGCGTATCAGGAAGGGGCCGCCTCCCTCGTGGAACTCGTCGATGCCTTCCGCGCCGCCGCGGACGCACGCACTGCCCAGGTGCGCGGGACGCTCGACCGCGCCCTCGCACGCCTTGACCTGCGACGCGCCATCGGCGCGTCCCCTCTGGAGATGCCGTGATGTCGACCGTCCGCCGTGGGATCCTCCTCCCCGTGATCGCCTCCCTCGCCGTCGCCTGCCGGGGCGCCCCCGAAGCGACGCCGACCACCGAGGCCGTCGCCGATACCGCGCTCCTGAGCGCGGAGGCCGTCGCCATCGCGCAGTTTGGACTCGCGCCGGTCGCGATGACCCCCTGGCGTGATGCCTGGCATGTCCCCGCGCACATCGCACTCGATCCCGCCGCCACGCAACCGATGGGGAGCATCGTCGAGGGACGCGTCCTCGCGGTGCGCGTCTTCCCCGGCGATCGCGTGAAGGCGGGCCAGATCCTCGCCGAGATCCACTCGCACGAGGTGATGGACGCACGTGAAGGGCTCATCGCCGCCGGCGCTGCCGCCACCTCCGCCGATTCCGCCGCCACCGTCGTCGCCGCCGCCGCGGGTCGCGCCGAGCGTCTCCTCGCCGCACGCGCCATCTCTCCCGCCGAGGCCGAACGCGCTCGCGCCGCTCGCGTCGCCGCCACCGCCGCGCGCGAGAGTTCGCATGCCGCCCTCGAGCGGGCGCAGGCCCTCGTCGAACATCTGATCGGCCCCGCTACCCCCGATGGCGTCGATGAGCATGCCGCCCTCATCCGCGCCCCCTTCGATGGTGTCATCACCGGACGCACCGCGCAGCCCGGCCAGGTCGTGCTCGTGGGACAACCGCTGCTCACCATCGCCCGCGAAGGACGGCTCGGCGTCCTCCTTCACCTCCCGGAAGAGGCGGTCGCGAGCGTCGCGAACGGGGTCGAGGTCAGGCTGAGCGTCCCCGCCTATCCCGATCGCACCTTCACCGCCCGCGTGCAGCGCATCGCGCCGGTGGTCGATTCGCTCAGCCGGAGCATCCAGGTCTGGGCCGCCATCGAGGGGGCAGGCCAGTCGCTGCTCCGCGCCGAGATGACGAGCGATGCGCAGCTCCTCGGTGGACGTGGGGATCGCACCCTCGCGATCCCGGCCGCCGCGCTCCAGATCATGGATGGCGACACCGTCGTGGTCCGCGCCTCCCGCGTGGGTGACGGGCTCCTCCTCGAGGCGCGCCCGGTGCGCGCGGGGCGTCGTACCTCGGAGCAGGTGGAGATCCTAAGCGGCATAGGGATCGGGGATACCGTGCTCTCGACCGGCGCGGCGCTCGGCAAGGCGGAGATCCTCAAGCGACGGAGCGCGGAAGGCGGCGACCACTGATGCGCAAGCTGATCGCCTTCGCGCTCAGACAGCGCGTCTTCGTCATCGGGGGGGTCCTCTCCCTCGTCGCGGCGGGGCTCTACTCGCTGACCCACATCCCCTTCGACGCCTTCCCCGATCTCACCGGGACGCGCGTCGAGGTGATCACGTCCGTCCCGGGGATGCCCCCGGAGGATGTCGAGCGGCTCGTCACCTATCCGATCGAGTCGTCACTGATGGGGTTGCAGGGGGCCGAGGGGGTCCGCTCCGTCTCCAAGCAGGGCCTCTCGCTCATCATGGTGTCGTTTCCCGACAAGGTCGACGTCTACTTCGCGCGGACTTTGGTCGGGCAGCGCCTCGCCGACGCGAAGGGCGCGCTCCCCGCGGGGGTCGAACCGGGGCTCGGACCGGTCTCCACCCCGATGGGCGAGCTCTTCCAGTACACCGTCACGAGTGATTCGCTGTCGCTCGCGCAGCTGAAGACGCTGCACGACTACACCATCCGGCCGCGCCTCCGCACCGTCCCCGGCGTCTCCGAGGTCAATTCGTGGGGCGGCTTCATCGATCAGGTGCAGGTCGAGGTCGATGCATCCAAGCTCGCCGTGCGCGATCTCACCCTCGACGACGTGCACACCGCGCTCGAGGCGAACAACCGGACCTTCGGTGGAGCGTACGTCGAGACGGCGGGGGAGCGCTTCACCCTGCGTGGGGTGGGGCGCGCCGAGTCGCTCACCGAGATCGACGGGATGGTGATCGCGCAGCGGGGCGGGGCGCCGGTGCTCGTCCGCGATGTGGCACGCGTCACGATGGGCGCCCTCCCGCGCTACGGTGCGGTCACGCAGGACGGGACGGGCGAGGTGGTGACGGGGATGGTGCTCAAACTCAAGGGCGCCGACTCCCGCCGCGTCATCACGGCGGTTCGCGCGCGGCTGGATGAGGTGCGTGCCGGTCTCCCCGCGCACGTGCGCATCACCCCCTTCTACGATCAGACCGAACTCGTCGGCCGCACGACCAAGACGATCGCGAAGAACCTGATCGAGGGCGGGCTCCTCGTCATCGCGATCCTCTTCCTCTTCCTCGGGAATGTCCGCGCCTCCCTGATCGTCGCCTCGGTCATCCCCCTCTCGATGCTCATCGCCTTCGGCGGGATGTACCTCTTCGGCTACTCGGCGAACCTCATGAGCCTCGGCGCGCTCGACTTCGGGTTGATCGTCGACGCCTCGGTCGTGATGGTGGAGAACTTCATCCGTCGGCTCGAAGAGGGACGTGAGGGGGACCGCGATCGCCTCTTCCTTGACGCCGCCGTCGAGGTCGGCCGCCCGATCCTCTTCGGGATCGCGATCATCGTCGCGGTCTATATCCCGATCTTCGCACTCGACGGGATGGAAGGCCGGATGTTCAAGCCGATGGCCTTCACCGTCGTCACGGCGGTGCTGGGCTCGCTGTTGTTGGCGCTCACCTATGTGCCGACCGTCTCGCACCTCCTGCTGCACCACGCGCGCCAGAAGCCCAACACGGTCTTCGATCGGGTGAAGGCGTCTTATGGTCGCGGACTCGCGTGGGTCTTCGCGCATAGCCGGCCCGTGGTCGGTGGAGCGACCCTCCTCTTCGTGATCGCGGCGGGCTCCTTCGCCTGGCTCGGGACGGAGTTCATGCCGAAGCTCGACGAGGGGAACATCCTCATCACCACCCGGCGCCTCCCGAGCGTCTCGCTCGATGAGGCGACCCGGCTCTCTGCCGTCGTGGAGCGTCGGCTCACGGCATTCCCCGAGGTGATCACCGTCGTCACCAAAGAAGGGCGTCCCGACCTCGCCACCGAGGCGATGGGGCTCTTCGAGGGTGATACCTACGTGATCCTCAAGCCGCAGGACGAGTGGATCACCGCGGCCGATCGCGAAGGGCTCGTCGCGGCGTTCGATACCGCGCTCGCGGGGATCCCCGGGTTCGAGATGGCCTTCACGCAGCCCCTCGCGATGCGCCTCGACGAGGCGGAGAGTGGGATCCGCACCGATCTGGGGATCAAGGTCGTCGGGCCGGATCGCGAGGTGAATGAGGCGCTCGGTGAGCGGATCCGCGCGATAGTCGCCACGGTGGATGGTGCGGCCGATGTCTCGGTCGAGATCGCGGACGGGAGCGGGCAGTATCGGATCGACATCGATCGCACCGCGCTCGCGCGCTTCGGGCTCTCTGTCGCCGACGTGGAGGCGGCGCTCGACCATGCCACCGGTCGGCGCGTCGCCACCGAACTCGTGGAAGGACCGCGGCGCATCGGCGTCGCCGTTCGCCTCGCGAACGCCGAGTGGACTGATCTCGAGGCGCTGCGCCGCATCACGGTGCGTACCGCGACCGGCGGCCTCGTCCCCCTCGGTTCCCTCGCGCGCTTCAGCACCGTGATGGGCCCGGAACTCATCGCGCACGAGGATGCGCAGCGCCGCACCCTCGTCATGGCGAACGTCCGCGGCCGCGACCTTGGCAGTTTCGTCGAGGAGGTCCGCGCGAAGGTCGCGGCGCAGGTGACGCTCCCCACCGGGGTCTTCCTCGAGTGGGGGGGACAGTACGAGAACCAGCAGCGCGCCCTCGGGCGTCTCGTCCTCGTCGTCCCCGCCGCGCTCATCCTCATCTATTTCCTCCTCTTCCTCTCGTTCAACTCCGTCACGCAGGCGGGGCTCGTCCTCCTCAACGTCCCCTTCGCCCTCGTCGGCGGTGTGGCGGCGCTCTGGCTCCGTGACCTCAACCTCAATCTCTCGGCGAGCATCGGCTTCATCGCGCTCTTTGGGATCGCGGTGCTCAACGGGGTGGTCTTGGTCGAGCACCTCAATCATCTCCGTGACGAGGGGCGCGACCTCGATGCCGCGGTCCGCGAGGGGGCGATGGACCGCCTCCGGCCCGTCCTCATGACCGCCCTCGTCGCGAGTCTGGGCTTCGTCCCGATGGCGCTCTCGCATAGTCCAGGCTCCGAGGTGCAGCGCCCCCTCGCCAGTGTGGTCATCGGGGGGCTCATCACCTCGACCCTCCTCACCCTCTTCGTCCTCCCCCTCGCCTACCGCGCCCTGATCCGGTGGGAGGAGGCGCACGCCGAACCCGATACATTGGGAGCATGACCGACACGCTCCTCCGCTTCCGCGACACCTTCCCGATCCTCGCGCGGCGCACCTATCTCGTCTCCCACTCGTTAGGGGCGATGCCGATGACCGTCCCCGCGCAGCTCGCACGCTACGCCGAGCTCTGGGATGAATGGGGGGTGCAAGCGTGGGCGAAGGAGTGGTGGACGACCCCGCTGACCGTGGGGGACATCGTCGCCCCGCTCCTCGGTGCCGCCCCGCACGAGGTCGCGATGGCCCCGACCGTCACCCTCGCGCAGGCCGCGATCCTCTCGGCGATGGATTTCCGCTCCGGGCGCGACACCGTCGTCATGACCGCGCTCGACTTCCCGAGCGTGCGGTACGCCATCGAGGCCCTTGCCCCCAAGCTCGGGGCGCGCGTCGTGGTCGTCCCGAGTGCCGATGGCGTCACCCTCGATCAGGACGCGCTCCACGCCGCCATCGACGAGCGCACCGCGCTGGTCGCGGTCTCGCATGTGGCCTTCCGCTCGGCGCACATCCTCGACGCGCGGCGGCTCACCGCCCATGCGCATGCGATGGGGGCGGTCGTCTCCTTCGATGCCTATCACTCCGTCGGCGTGATCCCCGTCGATGTCCATGCGGTCGGCGCCGACTTCCTCACCGGGGGTGTCCTCAAGTGGTGCTGCGGTGGCCCCGGCGGCTGCTTCATCTATGCCTCGCCGAGCGCGAGCGAGCGCTTCGCGCCCGCGCTCACCGGGTGGCAGGCGCATGCACGCCCCTTCGGCTTCGAGGATTCGATGACCTACGCCGGCGGGATCCAGCGCTGGCTCGGTGGCACCCCGGTCGTTCCCGCGCTCTACGCGAACCGCGAGGGGCCTCGCATCCTCGTCGAGGCGGGGATGACGAACATCCGCGCCAAGAGCATGCGGCAGACGGCGCGACTGATCGCGCTGGCCGATGCGCGTGGCTACACGGTGCGCGCGCCACGCGATCCGGAAAAGCGCGGTGGCACGGTGGCGGTCGACGTCCCGCACGCGGCCGAGGTCGCGCAGGCGCTCTTGGCGCGTGAGGTGGTGATCGACTTCCGTCCTGGGGCGGGGATCCGCATCGCGCCGCACTTCTACACCACCGATGACGAGGTGGAGCGCGTGATCGGGGAGATCGACGACATCCTCGCGACGGGGGCGTGGCAGCGATTCGCGGGGTCCCGCCCGACGGTGACGTGAGCGGCGACTCCGCACCGCGGATGACGGGTCCGATCACCTTCGGTGCCGAGGTCGCGGTCGCACGCGCCGCCGGCCGACCGATCGTCGTGCTCGAGAGCTCGGTCTTGGCTCAGGGACTTCCGATCCCGGCGAATCGCGAGGCCGAGGCGCGCATGCGCGCGGCGATCGTCTCCCGCGGAGCCGTCCCGGCGATCACGGCCGTCGTGCGAGGCGTCCCGACCATCGGGCTCGCCGGCGACGATCTCGAACGCTTCCTCGCCCGGGATGGTGTCACGAAGGTTGCGTCCCGCGACCTGGCCCCAGCGATGGTGCAGGGCCGCGATGGCGCGACGACGGTCGCGGCCTCGCTCACCCTCGCGGCCGCGGCAGGCCTCGAGGTCTTCGCCACCGGTGGGATCGGTGGGGTGCATCGCGAACCCGCCTACGATGAATCGGCCGATCTCCTCGAGCTCGCCACCACGCCGGTGATCACGGTCTGTGCGGGGGCCAAGTCGATCCTCGATCTCCCGGGGACCCTCGAACGACTCGACACCCATGGTGTCACCGTCGTCGGCTATCGCACCGATGAATTCCCGGGGTTCTTCACCGCACACACCGCGCTTCGCGTCCCACAGCGCATCGATGCGCCCGCGGAGATCGCCGCGATCTTCCGCGCGTCGCGTGCCCTCGGGCGCCGGAGTGCGATCCTCGTCGTGCAGCCCCCGCCGGCGGATACGGCACTGGATGCCGAGGTCGTCGAGCGGGCGGTCGCGCAGGGACTGGTCGAGGCGCGAGCCGTCGGCGTACGGGGCGCGGCGGTCACGCCCTTCCTCCTCGCGGCTGTGGAGCGCGCGACCGGAGGGCATTCCCGTGCGGCCAACCTCGCGTTGCTCGAGGCCAATGCCGCCCTCGCCGCCGAGATCGCGGTGGCGCTCGGTGCGACTCGCTGATGCGCCACCGGGCGCCGCGTCCGATCGACCGGTGTCGCCCTGTGGGATCGCGTGGTATGATTCGATAACCCTGCGCCGGAGGCCGCCCCCCCCGATGCCTACGCCGTTCCTGAGCTCCGAAGAGTACGACGAGCGCGCGCACCAGCTCTACAACGAGGGGAACTACGAGGCGGCACTCACCACGTTGCGTGAGGGCCTCGGTCTCTATCCCAACTCCGTCGAGCTCCATGTGGGTGTCGGGTACGCGCGCCTCGCGCGCGACGAGTTCGCGTGGGCGCGCAAGGCGTTCGAGGAAGCGCTCGTCCTCGATCCGGAACATGAGGACGCGCTCGCCGGCCTCGGCGAGACCCTGTTGCGCTTCGGGCAGACCCCGCAGGCGCTCAAGGCGTTCAATCGGATCCTCGAGCTCGGCTACTCCGACGACATCGAGCTGATGTTGCAGGTGGGGCGGACCCTCTTCCGCGATGGGCTCGTCACGGAGGCGAAGGAGTTCTTCGAGATCGCCATCCGACAGGTCCCCGACCACGCTGAGGCGATCGCGATGGTCGGCTATGCCGAGCATCGACTCGGCGAGGACATGGCGGCGATCGAGACCTTGAAGCGGGCGCTGCAGATCGATCCCGACCACACCGAGGCCCGCATCTACCTCGCGAACATCCACTATGATCGCGAGGAGTTCGAGGCGGCCCTCTTCCAATTCGAGCGCACCAAGCCCGAGGATCACTGGGACGAACTTGGGATCTGGCGCCTGATGGAGCTCAAGAAGTCCCACCTCCGTCTCTCGGACGGGGACCCGTCCCTTCGCATCTGGGAGGAGCGGCTCGCCGAGCTCTCGCCCTCCACCGATCCCTTGGACGAGATGCTCGCGGAGATCGAGTCGCGCGCCTCGGAGCGCGCGGAGGAGGAGGCGCGCCAACAGCTCGAGCTCTTCGGGGCGATGCTCGCGGAGGCCGCCGAGGCCAAGCGGGCCCCAGAACGGCATGAGGTGGTCGCGCGCGACGGTCGGCCGTTCGAGGGGACCTGGGAGGAGATCGTCGCCGCGATGCGCGATGCCACCGTGGGTGGGGCGCACCGCTCGGTCGAGGAATTCATGCAGGGGGAGGCGCGTCGTGGCTTTGCCCTCACCGGAGTGCTCATCCCCACGCGCGACGCCGAGAGCTTCCTCCGCGCCAGCGCCGACGCCGGCCTCCTCCGCATCGTCCGCTGAGCGCGCTGGACGGCATCCTCCCTCCCGCATCGGTCCGGCGGGTCCGGCTCGGCAATGGTCTGCGCGTCCTCGTCCGGCAGGATCGGACCGCCCCCGTCGCCGCGATCGTCACCTGGGTGAAGGCCGGGTACTTCGACGAACCCGATGATGTGGTCGGGATCGCCCATGTGCTCGAGCACATGTATTTCAAGGGGACGCCGACGCGTGGGGTGGGGCAGATCGCGCGCGAGACCAAGGCCGCCGGTGGCTACCTCAACGCCGGGACGATCTACGATCACACGCACTACTATGTGGTGCTCCCGTCGGCGGGGTTCGC
>CAXRBM010000020.1:0-22150 GCA_964228675.1 Gemmatimonadaceae bacterium | reverse complement strand
CGGGTCCCGATGCCACGGTGCTCGCGCGGGGTCGGCCCGTGCTCCGAGGCTGGACGGCGGCGACGGTGGAATTGACGCCCGATGAGCTGCGCGGGGACGATCGCCGGTTTCTCGCCGTGCGCGTCGGAGAGGCCCCCGCGGCCGAGGTCGATCCCTCCAGTGGTCCCTTCGTCGCGCGCGCCGTCGAGGCGTTGATCGCCTCCGGGCGCCTGCGCCGAGGGCCGGGGACGCTGATCGGTGCGACCGCGCGCCCCGGTGTCACGGCCGTCGTCCTCGCCCCATCGGACCCGGTGCGGCTCCCAGAGGTGAATCGGGCGCTCGAGCGGGCGGGGATCCCGTGGCGATTCGGTGCCCCGCGCCGGGCCGAGGCCCGCGTGACCCTCGGCGATTCGACAGATGGCGATGAGGCGACGGAGGATGTCGAGACGACCGTTCGCCTCTGGTATCCCCTCACCGCTTTGTCAGCTGCGGCGGATGCGCGCGTCGATACCCTCGTGCGCATCGGTGCGGCCCCAGGGGCAGTGCGCGGAGATGGCTACCTCGTGATCGCGTCGCCACTCGATGTGGCCGCAACCGATCTCCCGCTCGCGGCCCGCTTCGTCCCGTGGCTCGCGTCGCTCCTCACGCAGCGACTCGATCCCGGCGAGGTCGGCGTCCTCGAGACGACGCCGGGCGCCCTCCTCACCACCCCTCGTGGGGTCGATGCCCTCGAGATGAGTGACGGTACGATCCAGCCGGTCAGGGCCGGTGAGACCCTCGACGCTCCCTGGCGCGCGGGGGTCGCCTTCTGGCAGCGCGGCGGTGCTCGGGTCGGTGCGCTCGTCGTAAATCCTGAGCCGGCGGAATCTCAACCCGATCGATCCGCGACCGCGGCACTCGCCCAGGCGCTTGGGGCGACCGAACTGGATGCCGATCCCCTCACGATCGGCGCGGCCACCTTCGCGACCGTCGGCCCGCGCCCGCTCGCTCGCCCGCTCCTGATCCTCGCGCTCCTGTTGTTGCTCGCTGAAGCCCTCGTGGCGCGCCGTGGGCGCCGAGGTCGCACCTCCCCTGCTTCCGACTGATGGCCCTCCCGCTGCTCATCGAGCGCCTCGCTGCGCTCCCCGCCTTCCGCAGCCTGACGCAGTCACTGCCGACGGTGAATGGCACTCTCTCCGTGACGGGGCTCGCCGGCTCCGCCGATGCGGTGCTCGTCTCGGCGCTCGCCACCGCGGAGCCGAACCGCCTTTTCGTCATCATTGCCGATCAACTACCGGAGGCGGAGCGCTGGCTAGGTGATCTGCAGTCCGTGCTCGGGAGTGAGCAAGTGGCGCTCTATCCCCCGCGCGAAGGGTTCGGCGAGATGGAGCCCCATGCGGAGATCGCGGGGGAGCGCGTGGAGACCTTGGAGGCGCTCGCGCGCGGTGGGATCCGCGTGCTCCTCACCACGGCGCGCGCGGTGCAGGAGCGGACACGCCTCCCGCGCGCCCTCGCCGAGGCACGACTGGTGCTCCGGCGCGGCGAGAGTTGGCGACTCGAGGATTTGACGGCGCATCTCGAGCGCGTCGGCTTCACGCGCGTACCGGTCGTGGAGGATGTCGCCGAGTACTGTGTGCGCGGCGGGATCGTCGACATCTACGGCTTCGGCATGCGGGCCCCGGTGCGCCTGGAGTTCTGGGGCGATCAACTCGAGGCGGTGCGCGCCTTCGATATCGCGACACAGCGGATGACCGCGACGCTCGACGAGGTGACCGTCCTCCCGGTGGAGGTGCAGGGGAGCGACGACGAGGATGAGGGCGCTGCGTCGCGCGTGAGTCTCCCCGATCTCTGGCCCGCGGGAGCGCTCCTGATCATCCCCGAGGGGGTGACCCTCACACCGGAGTGGAAGCGCACCTGGGAGGAGGCGGCGCATCATCTCGAGCTCGCGCGTCGGCGCGGGGAGGAGGTCGCCTCTCGCGATGCCTTGCTCGAGGTCCCCGATCTCGTCGCGCGTCGGCTGCGACGTTTCCCGACCATCGAACTCCGCCCCGCGGAGCAGACCGATGGCCGCACCGTCACCTTCCCCATCCGGGCACCGGAGAAGATCGAACGCGACCTCGCGCGTCTTGGCGCACTCGTGCGCGACGGGACCAACACCGTCATCCTCTGCGACAACCCAGGGCAGGCGGAACGTCTCGAGGAGCTCCTTGATGGGATGGCAGGAGGACGCGGTTCGGCCTCGTTGGTGATCGGCACCCTCGCCGGCGGATTCCTCTTGCCGCCGCGTGGCGCACCCGAGGGGCTTCGCGTCCTCACCGACCATGAGGTCTTCCGGCGGGAGCGTCGGCTGCGCCGGAGTCGCAAGTACGTCACCGGGGTGGCGCTCGAGCAGGTCACCGCGCTTAAGCCCGGCGATTACGTGGTGCATCTCGAGCACGGGATCGGGATCTACCAGGGGATGACCACCGTCAGGCACGGCGAGTCGACGATCGAGGTCGCCGTCGTGGAATACGAGGGGGGTGATCGCCTCAACGTCCCGCTCTATCGGCTCGACCAGGTGGAGAAGTACCGCGCCGCTGGCGACGTCTCCGACGAGGCGCCCCCCCCGCGCCTCCACAAGCTCGGCGGGAAGCGCTGGGCCGCACAGCGCGACAAGACGCGCTCGGCGATCCAGGAGATGACCTCGGAGCTCCTGGAGCTCTACGCGCGGCGTCGCGTCGCGAGCCGGCCGCCCCATCACCCCGATGGCGCCTGGCAGAAGCAGCTCGAGAGCTCCTTCCTCTTCGAGGACACCCCCGATCAACGGACCGCGACGAGTGCGGTGAAGCAGGACATGGAGGGGGCGCGTCCGATGGATCGCCTCCTCGTCGGGGATGTGGGCTACGGGAAGACCGAGATCGCGGTGCGCGCGGCGTTCAAGGCGGTGCAGAGCGGGCGCCAGGTCGTCGTGCTCGTGCCCACCACGGTGCTCGCCGAGCAGCACGCGCGCACCTTCGGGGATCGCTTCGCCGACTTCCCGGTGCGCATCGCGGTGATGAGTCGCTTCCAGACGGTGAAGGACCAGAAGGCGGTGCTCGCGGAGCTCGCCGCCGGCACCGTGGATGTGGTGATCGGGACGCATCGGCTCCTGAGTCCCGACGTCGTCTTCAAGTCGCTCGGGCTCGTGATCATCGACGAGGAGCATCGGTTCGGCGTGAAGCACAAGGAGCGGCTCAAGCAGCTGCGGCTCGAGACCGACGTGCTCACCCTCACCGCGACACCGATCCCGCGCACCCTCCATCAATCGCTCGCGGGACTCCGCGATCTCACGTTGATGCAGACCCCGCCACGCGACCGCTCCCCCGTGCTGACCTCGCTCGAGCCCTGGGATGATGCGTTGATCGTCGAGGGGGTCGAGCGTGAGCTCGATCGCGGGGGGCAGGTCTTCTTCGTGCACAACCGGGTGGAGACGATCCTCGCGGTCGCCGACCATATCCACCGGTTGGTGCCGCGCGCCCGGGTCGGGGTGGGGCACGGGCAGATGCCGGAGCGCGAGCTCGAGCAGGTGATGCGCCGCTTCGTGGAAGGGGAACTCGACGTGCTCGTCTCCACCCTGATCGTCGAGAGCGGGATCGACGTCCCCAATGCGAACACGATGTTCGTGGATCGCGCGGATCGCTTCGGGTTGGCGCAGCTCTACCAGCTCCGCGGACGCGTCGGCCGGTCGCATCGTCGCGCCTACTGCTATCTGATCGTCCCCGAGCACTGCGACGAGGACGCGGAGCGTCGCCTCCGCGTGCTCGAGCATCACACCGAACTCGGGGCGGGGTACCGGATCGCCCTCCGCGATATGGAACTCCGTGGCGCCGGCAACCTCCTGGGCCCCGAGCAGTCGGGGTTCGTGCACGCCGTCGGGTTCGACCTCTACCTCCGGATGCTCGAGGAGACGGTCCAGCGGATCCAGCGGGGGGATGCCGCCCCCCCGCCCCCCCCGGCCGACATCACCCTCGACCTCCCGAGCTACCTCCCCGACGACTACATCGCGGCCCCGGAGGTCAAGCTCGACCTCTACCGGCGCCTGGGTGCCGCCACCTCCGTCGAACAGGTCGACCTCATCCGCGAGGAGATCCGCGACCGATTCGGTCCCATCCCGGCGCCCGCGGAGGTCTACCTCGCCGCGGCCCGCCTCCGGCTCCTCGGGGCACCCCTCGGGGTAGAGGGGATTCTGGTGCATGGCTCCGAGGCCCGTATTACCTTCCGTGCGGACGCGGTCCCACGTCTCAAGCCCCTCGCGGCGGCCTTCCGAGACGTCCAGTTCCAGGTCGACGTTCGACGGGTGCAACCCCTCTCGCTCAAGCTCACGCGGCTGGGGGGCGCGACGCTGTTGGATGGCCTGATCCGGGCGCTGCGCACCATCACCCCTGAGCTGCCCTGAAACCGTCCCCCCCACCCCTCTCCACCCGTCATGACTCGTCTTCGTCTCTTCGGCGCCTCGGCGCTCCTCGTCTTCGGCCTCACCGGCTGTGACGGGCTCAAGCGCGCGCTCACGGCGCACACCGACGTCGTCGCGCGCGTGGGCTCGCAGGAGCTCACCGTGCAGCGTCTCACCGAGCTCCTCGGTGACTCCGAGGTCCCGCTCCGCCCCGACGCGATCCGCTCGATCGCACAGCTCTGGGTGAACTATCAGCTCGTCGCGCTTGCGGCCGCCGAGGGGGATACCCTCGGGACGATCGAGGACGCCGACGCCGGGATGTGGGCCGCCCTCGCACAGCTCAAGTTCCGCGAGGTGCAGGGGGTCATCGGGAAGGATTGGGGCACCGTCGATTCGACGACCTTCGAGCAGCAGTACAACGCGGGGGTGCTCCTCGGCGCGCAGCACATCCTCCTCGCGAAGCAGCCGGAGGGGGTCTCGCCGGAGAAGAACGCGGCGGTGAAGGCCGAAGCCGAGCGGATCGCCAAGACGGTGACGGCGGCGACCTTCGCCGACGTCGTGAAGCGTCGCTCTGACGATCCGGGCTCCAAGGAGCGCGCCGGCAGCTATGGTGTCTTCCCGCGTGGGCAGATGGTCCCCGAGTTCGACGCCGGGATCCTCTCGGTGAAGCCGGGGGAGATCACCGGGGTCGTCGAGTCGCAGTTCGGCTATCACATCATCCGCCGCCACACCTTCGCGGAGATCAAGGACCAGTTCGGGCCGGCGTATGCGTCGATCGCGGCGCAGGCGGCGGAGAGCACCTACTTCGCGAAGATGGACAGCACGGCGCAGGTGAAGGTCAAGCCGAGCGCGGCCAAGCTCGTGAAGGCGATCGCCGAGGATCCCGATGGCTTCCGCACCGACAAGACCGTGATCGCGACCTCGAAGCCGGTGACGATGACCGCGGCGCGCGTGGCGCAGTGGATGGCCGCCTTCCCGCCGCAGTCGCGGGTGCGGGCGCAGGTCGCGCAGGCGCCGGATTCGGTGATCCCAACCTTCGTCGAGAACCTCATGCGGAACGAGCTCGTGCTCCGCGTCGCCGACTCGCTCAAGATCACGCTCGACACCGCCGAGGTGAACCAGATCCGTCAGGCCTTCTTCAGCGGGGTGAAGGGGGTCATGGAGGCCCTGCGCGTGACGCCGGCGCAGCTTGCCGATAGTGCGACGGACACGGGGGCGCGCGTGACGCTCGCCTCGGCCCGCGTGGACGCCTTCCTCGCGCAGGTGATCCGCAACGAGGTGCAGTATGTGGAGGTGCCGGAGCAGCTCGCGAGCGTCCTGCGTAGCCGCTTCGATCATCGCGTGACGCCGGCGGGGCTCGACCGCGTCCTCGCCGAGGCGACCAAGCGCCGGGCCGTGGCCGACTCGGCGCGCGCGGCGAACATGCCCCCCTCGGCGGTGCCGATGGGCCCGCCGACCGAGGCGCCCGCCCCGGCCGCTCCCGTCCAGCAGCCGTAAGTGATCGCGACGCTGCGTCAGGGCGTTCGGCGTCTCCTCGCCGCGAGTCTCGCCGCCGTCACCGTGGTGACGGCGGTGGAGGCCCAGCAGCGCGCGGGGCGCGACATCGAGGTCGATCGCGTCGTGGGGGTGGTGGGGAAGCACCCGATCCTCCTCAGCGAGGTCCTCGAGGCGATCAACTTCGCCCGGAGTCGTGGGCTCCAGGTGCCGCAGGACAGCGCGGCACAGGTCACCCTCGCGCGAGAGTTCCTGAACAGCATCATCGATAAGGAGGTCCTGATCGCGGTCGCCAAGGAGTACAAGATCGAGGTGACCGAGGTCGACGTCGCCGCCGCCGTGGATCAGCAGGTCGATGGCGCGCGAAAGCAGTTCCAGAGCGAGCAGCAGTTCCGCCAGGCCCTGCAGCAGGAAGGGTTCGGGACCCCGGAGGAGTATCGCAAGAAGGCGATCGAGTCGGCGATCCGGGATGAGCAGCAGCGGCGTGCGATCGATTCCTTGCGCGCGAAGGGGCGACTGGCGCCGGCGAACATCACGGAGCGCGAGGTGGAGGAGGCGTTCCAGCGGCTCAAGCGCGACCTGCCGCCGCGACCCGAGTTGGTCGCCTTCCGTCAGGTGGTGGTGGAGCCCATGCCGAGCGCGGCCAGTGTCGAGCGGGCGCGGACGCTCGCCGATTCGCTCCGGCTCGCCCTCGAGGCCGGGGCCGATTTCGATTCGCTCGCGCGGCGGTTCTCCGAGGACCCTGGATCCGCGGTGCGGGGGGGCGACCTCGATTGGCAGCGGCGCGGGGTGATGGTGCCGGAGTTCGAGCGGATGATGTTCGCGCTCCAGCCCAACCGCATCAGCCCGCTGGTGAAGACGACGTATGGCTTCCATGTGATCCGGGTGGATCGGGTGCGGGCCGCTGAGGTGCGCGCGCGCCACATCCTGATCAAGCCATCGATCGACACCGCCGACGTGCGCCTCGCGCGCGAACGGGCCGACTCGATGCGCGCGCTCTGGGTCGCCGGGACCTCGTTCGACACGTTGGTGGCGCGCTTCCACGACGCCGATGAGGAGCGGGCGATCCCCGATGGGTTCCCCCGTGACTCCCTCCCCGCGGAGTATCGCGTGGCGTTGAAGGGCGTCGCCGAACGCGGCGTCTCCGCGGTCTTCGCGATCCCCGATCCGATGTCGGGCTACAACAAATGGGCGGTCGCACAGGTGCTCGCCATCAAGCCCCCGGGGGAGTACACGCTCGCGGAGAACCAGGAGCGGATCCGGAAGCAACTCCGGGAGGAGAAATCGATCCGGCGCACCCTCGATAACCTCCGGCGCGAGATGTACGTCTCCCTGCGATTGTGACCACGCCCGCGATCGCCATCACGCTGGGGGACCCGCGTGGGATCGGTCCGGAGATCGTCCGCACAGCGCTCGCGACCTCCGGGATCGCGGGCGCTGCGCGCATCGTGGTGGTCGGCCCGCGGGGAACCGGGGTGCCGGTGGATGAGACGGTGGGGGATTGGGCCGGCGGTGTGGGCCCGAGCCCTGACACCGAGGCGGGGCGCGCGCGCGACGCGCTGGCGGGGCGATTGGCGGGGCTCGCGATCGAGCGGGCGGTGGCGCTGGCGCGTGCGGGGGCGGTGCAGGGGATCGTGACCGCGCCCATCGACAAGGCCGCCTTCCATCGCGGGGGCTATGACGCCCCCGGCCACACCGAGTTCCTGGAACAGCTGACCGGCGCCCCGACGGCGATGATGCTCGCCTCGCCCAAGCTCCGCGTGGTCCTGGCGACCACGCACCTCGCCCTGCGCGAGGTGCCCGCGGCGCTCACGCGCGAGCGGCTCGAGCGGACCATCACCGTCACGCGGCGTGGCCTGCAGGAATGGTTCGGGATCGCGCGGCCGCGGCTCGCGCTCGCGGCGCTCAATCCGCATGCCGGCGACCACGGCCGCTTCGGGACCGAGGATGATACCCTCCTGGCTCCCGTCGCGCGCGAGATGCAGGTCGCGGGACCGATCCCGGCGGACACCGTCTTCGTGCGCGCGATCCAAGGGGAGTACGATGCGGTGATCGCCCCCTACCACGATGTGGGGATGACGGCGATCAAGGTGGCGAGCTTCGGGGAAGGGGTGAACATCACGTTGGGGCTCCCCTTTCCGCGCACCTCACCGGATCATGGGACCGCGCTCGACATCGCGGGGACGGGGCGTGCGCGTGCCGACTCGATGATCGAGGCGATCCGCCTCGCTCTCACCCTCACGAGCCGCCGAGTTCCACCGCCAGTTTCGTGATCCGGCGCCCGTCCATCTCATGGACGGTGAACTGCGCCCCACCTCCGCTCGCGCGGTCCCCCACCACCGGGAGACGCCCCAACAATCCGAAGACATAGCCCCCGACGGTGGTGAAGTCCTCCTCGGGGATCGTGAGGTCGAGCTCCGCATTCAGCTCGCCGATGTTGGTGTCGCCGGCGATCACGCGCGCGCCGGTCGGTGCCGGCTCCACGGCGGGGGCCTCATCGTACTCGTCGAGGATCTCCCCGACGATCTCCTCGAGAAGATCTTCCATCGTCACCATCCCCGCCGTGCCACCATACTCATCGAGCACGATGGCGAGATGCTCCTTGCGCCGCTTGAAGTCGGCGAGCACATCCTCGACCTCGCGTGATCCCGGGACGACGTGCACGGGGCGGAGCGCGGTGGCGAGCCGGAAACCCTCAGGCTCGCGGTGCAGGGCGCGGAGGAGGTCCTTGGCATGCACCATGCCGACGATGTCGTCCATCGTCTCCCGGTACACGGGATAGCGCGAGAAGCCGGCATCGTTCACCACCTGGATCGCCTCATCGAGCGAGGCCTCGACCGGGATCGCGACCATCGCGGTGCGAGGGGTCATCACCTCACGCGCGTTCTTCTCCGAGAATTCGAAGACCCCGCCGAGGATCCGCGCCTCCGACTGTTCGAGCTGTCCGCTCTCCTCGGCCTGCTCCACGAGGAGCCGGAGCTCATCGGCGGAGTGCGGGGTCTCCTCCTCCGAGGTGATGGGCTGCCCGAGGGCGCGGAGCAGGAGATTCGACGACCCGTTCAGGACCCAGATGAAGGGCCCCATCACCCAGGTGAAGGCGAGGATCGGTGGGGCCAGCCACTTGGCGAAGACCTCGGGGTGGTTGAGCGAGAGGGCACGCGGCGCGAGCTCGCCCAGCACCACGTGGAGGTAGGTGACGACGGTGATCGCGATCGCGGCGGCGATCCCGACACGCACCCCCACTTCCAGCGGGAGGGGGAGGGCGACGAACCAGTGCTCGAGGGTCTCACCCAAGGTCGACTCCGCGACCCAGCCGAGCCCGAGCGAGGCCAAGGTGATCCCAAGCTGGCCCGCGGAGAGGACGGGGGTGAGCTTGCTGCGCGAGGTGGCCTGCACGGCGAACCGGGCCATCAGGTCCCCGGACCGGACCATCGCCTCCAGGCGTGAACGACGCGCGCGCACGAGGGCGAACTCCACCGCGACGAAGAAGGCATTGAGGAGCAGCAGCGCGACGATGGCGACGATCTTCGTGAACACGGAGGAAAGGTAGGGAGGCGGCATGAGGGGTCGCCAGCCGACCGCGCCCTCCGCGTGGATCCGTGGGGTGGAGCCCTCGCGCGCCGGGGTCTGACACGCGACCTTCCACGCGAGGGGACCCCGCTCGCGATCTGTCCGTCGGGGTCTCATGCCTTTCACCTGGGACCGCACTGATGGCCGAGATCGATCGCTTGCTCACGGTGGTGATGGAGAAGGGGGGGGAGGCACTCCAGCTGCGGGATGGCGAGCCGGCCAAGCTCGTCCTGCATGGACAGGGGCACGCGCTCACGAGGTCACTCTCGGGGCCGCAGGTCCTGGGGCTCCTGCGGGAGATCGCCCCGAGGGAGGCCGCCGAGGCGATGAATGAGGGGAAGCCATCCACGTTCCGCCATGCGATCGGAGAGGTGACCTTTTCCATCCGGGTGATGCGGGATGAGGAGGGGGTCCGGGTCGAATGCCGTCCTGAGGCGGACGCCGATGTGGCGAAGATCTCGGCCATCGCCGCCGCCAGGGCGGCCGCCCCCACCACGCTGGTGTCGTCGGTGGTCCCAGTCGTTCCGGTGGATCCGGCCGCACGTGACCGGATCCATCGCCTCCTGCGCACCCTCGCCTCCTCCGGTAGTTCCGACCTGCACCTCCGCGTCGGTGAGCCGCCGGTCATCCGGAAGTTCGGTGAGATGGTGCGGATCGAGGGGGAAGCCGTCCTCACGCGTCGGGATATCGAGGGGATGATCGCCGCGATCATCCCGGAGCAGAACGCGACCGAGTTCGCTGCGACGAACGACACCGACTTCGCCTATGAGATCGAGGGGGTGGCTCGCATTCGCGCGAACGTGCTCGCGGAGCGGAAGGGGATGGCGGCGGTCTTCCGGGTGATCCCGGCGACCGTGCTCACGGTCGAGCAGCTCGGGATCACCCCGGAGGTCCAGAAGCTCTGCTACCTCACCAAGGGGTTGGTGCTCGTCACCGGACCGACGGGCTCCGGCAAATCGACCACGCTCGCCGCGCTGATCGACCTCGTGAACCGGGCTCGCAACGACCACATCATCACGATCGAGGACCCGATCGAGTTCGTGCACCCCAACAAGCACTGCATCGTCACGCAGCGGCAGGTGGGGATGCACACCGGCTCGTTCAAGAGCGCCCTCCGCGCCGCGCTCCGCGAGGACCCCGACATCATCCTCGTCGGCGAGTTGCGCGATCTCGAGACCGTGAGCATCGCGATCGAGACGGCGGAGACCGGGCACCTCGTCTTCGGCACGCTCCACACCTCCACGGCAGCGAGCACCATCGACCGCATCATCGACCAGTTCACGGCGGACCGGCAGGAGCAGGTGCGCACCATGCTCTCCGAGTCGCTCAAAGGGGTCGTGGCGCAGGTGCTCTGCAAGAAGATCGGTGGCGGGCGGGTGGCCGCGCAGGAGATCCTCATCGTCAACACCGCGATCTCCAATCTCATCCGTGAGGGGAAGACCTTCCAGATCCCCTCGATGATGCAGGCGGGGAAGAAGGTCGGGATGATCACGATGAACGAATCGCTGCTGAACTTGGTGGAGAAGAAGCTGGTGGAGCCACAGGAGGCGTGGATGAAGGCGGTCGACCAGCCGAGTCTGGTGGCCCAGCTCAAGGCGCGCGGGCACGACGTGAGCTTCACCGAGGGGGAGATGGCGCTCGGGGCCGAGGGGTAGCCAGACTCGCCTGGGGGGGCGTCCGGGCATGACCGGTCCCCTCCGGCACCTTTGGCGGGCTGAGGTCGTTAGCTTTGAAGGCTATGCGAATCCGTAACATCGCCATCATCGCGCACGTCGACCCCGGGAAGACCACCCTGGTCGATCAGATGCTCCGGCAAGCCGGCGCCTTCCGCGAGAATCAGGTCGTCGCCGAGCGCGTGATGGATTCCAACCCGCTCGAGCGTGAGCGTGGGATCACCATCCTGGCCAAGAACACCTCCATCCATTGGGGGGACACGAAGCTCAACATCGTCGACACCCCGGGGCACGCTGACTTCGGCGGCGAGGTGGAGCGGATCCTCCGCATGGTCGATGGCGTCTTGCTGGTGGTCGATGCCTTCGATGGCCCGATGCCGCAGACGCGCTTCGTGCTCCGCAAGGCGCTCGCCTTGGGCCGCACCGTCATCATCTGCATCAACAAGATCGACCGCCCCGGCGCCGACCCGATGCGCGTGCACGAGGAGGTCCTCGACCTCCTGATCGAGCTCGAGGCCAACGAGGCGCAGCTCGACGCGCCGGTGGTCTACGCCTCGGGCCGTGACGGGATCTCGACGATGGATCTCGATACCCCGGCGGTGGACCTCACGCCGCTGTTCGAGACGATCGTGACGCATGTCCCGGCGCCGCCGAGTGATGCGGTGGGGCCGTTCCAGATGCTCGTCTCGACGATCGACTATTCGAACTATCTCGGGCGATTGGCCATCGGGCGCATCGAGCGCGGCACGGTGAAGGTCGGCGATACGGTGCACCTCCTTCCGGTGGATCACACCCTGAAGGGGGCGCCGGGTCGCGTGACCAAGCTCTTCGGCTTCGAAGGGCTCGAGCGCGTCGAGGTCCCGCAGGCCGCGGCGGGGGAGATCGTCGCGCTCGCCGGCTTGGATGGCGTCGAGATCGGGCTCACTATCACCGACCCGGAGCATCCGGAGCGGTTGGAGGGGATCGCCGTCGAGGAGCCGACGATCTCCGTCGACTTCCTGGTCAACAACTCGCCGTTCGCGGGGAAGGACGGCAAGTATGTGACCAGCCGTCAGCTCAAAGAGCGGTTGGAGAAGGAGCTCGAGCGGAACGTCGCGCTGCGCGTCGAGGACACCGAGAGCACCGACACCTGGACCGTCTCCGGGCGTGGCGAACTCCATCTCTCGATCCTGATGGAGACCATGCGGCGCGAGGGATACGAGTTCCAGGTGAGCCGTCCCCGCGTGATCACGCACATAGGGCCCGACGGCGAGCGACTCGAGCCGTACGAGGAGCTCGCGATCGATGTCCCCGAGGAGTTCATGGGGACCGTCATCGAGAAGCTCGGCCCCCGCAAGGCGAGCATGGTCGAGATGAAGAACCCGGGGCAGGGGCTCGTGCGCCTGGTGTACAAGATCCCCGCGCGTGGCCTCTTCGGATATCGCTCCGAGTTCCTCACCGACACGCGCGGCACCGGGATCATGCACCACCGGTTCCTCGAGTACGGGCCGTGGGCCGGCGGGTTGCAGGGGCGGCTCCGCGGGGTGCTCATCTCCATGGAGGCGGGGACGATCATCGCCTTCGCCCTCGGCAACCTCCAGGAGCGCTCGACCCTCTTCGTGACCCCCGGGGATGAGGTCTATGAGGGGATGATCGTCGGGGAGAATTCACGTCCAGGGGATATGGATGTGAACCCCACCAAGGAGAAGAAGCTCACGAACATGCGCTCCAAGGGCGCCGATGACGCCATCCAGCTGGAGCCCCCGCGGGTGTTGACGCTGGAGAGCGCGCTGGAGTATATCGAGGACGATGAGCTGATCGAGGTCACCCCGCACGCCGTCCGGCTGCGCAAGCGGATGCTGAGTGCGAGTGACCGGAAGCGGATCAATCGGGATGCCAAGAAGGAGCGGGCCGGGGCCTGACCCGGTCCGAACCAGACACCCAATCAGGGAGAGCGGGCCGATGCGGGGGCAGGGACGGTCGGGGTGGGCGGTGGGACTCGCGGATGAGGAGGAGCTTGGGATCGGCGGGGAGGATCTCGAGGGGCTCTCCGTGATCGATGGCGAGGACCTCGACGGGAATCTCGATGATCTCGACGAGGACGACCTCGACGAGGATGAGGACGAGGAGTTCGAAGATGACGAGGACGAGGAGGATGACGACCTCATCGACCTCGACGACGAATACGACGATTTCGGGGAGGAGGACGACGACCTCCGAGGGCCCGGTCGGTACGACGATTGACCCCCCGGTCGGGCCGTCCCCGCGTTGACCCGGGGCTCCCGACCGGTTTGATTTCGAGGTTCTGACCGGGCCTGTAGCTCAGGTGGTTAGAGCGCACGCCTGATAAGCGTGAGGTCGGAGGTTCAACTCCTCCCAGGCCCACTGGGTACAGCTAGACGCCCCGTCCGCGGTTCCGCGGACGGGGCGTCGTCGTTCCAGGGCCAGCGGTCGAGCGCCCCGCGGGGCGCCCCGACTCACATCGCGATCTTGCCCTGCTGCTGCTTGATCTTCTCGAGATACTTCTTGAAGAACTGCTTCTGCATGTCGTTCATGTCGATCTCCCGGCCCTGGATGTAGGCTTGGATCACATCCGACGTCATGTTGAGCGGGGTTCCCGTCGTGATGAGCAACGTCGCTTGCTTGCCGACCTCGAGTGAGCCGACCTGGTCGGCGATCCCCATGAACTCGGCGGCGTTGATCGTCACCGCCTTGAGCGCCTCCTCCTCCGGCAGCCCATGGGCGACGGCGACCCCGGCCTCCCACGGGAGACGATAGGTGTAGAGCCCACCCGAGCCCCCCGCGATCGCGAAGCGCACCCCGGCGGCATGCAGCTGCGCCGGCGCGTTGTAGCTGCCGTCGTAGCCGTCGTGCACCCGGGCCGGCTCATCCAGCGTCGACGTCAGGATCACCGGGATGTTCTCCGCCTTGAGCCGGTCGGCCACGTGGATGGCATCGCGCCCCCCACGGATCACCAGCCGCACCCCCTCGGCCTTGGCCCAGGTGATGGCATCGTTGATCTGCGAGACGGTGTTCGCGGCGACGACCACCGGGATCGCCTGATCGAACACGGGGACCATCGCGGCGTACCGCACATCGGTGCGCACGATCTGGCCGGCCCGCTGGGCCTCCCGGTACGCGCGGGCCTCGGCGAAGAAGTCCTTGAGCGCCTGCACCTGCTCGGCATAGGTCTTGGGGGCCGGTCGCGCCGCGGCGCCCGGGAAGCCCGGCGGCGGGCCTCCCCCGAACCGACGTGGCCGCGCCGTCGGGTCGGGCCAGGTCCCGTTGAGCGCCGCGGCGCCCTTCATCGACCTCGCCGCCCAGGTCCACCCCTCGAGCGACATCGCCGAGGAGAGCCCGGAGATCACCCCACCCTCGGGCGTGCTGTACGCGACGAGCACGCCCGCCGAGCGGGAGGTGCCGATATGCCGGCTCTCGGCGTTCACCGCGACCTCCGCCCGGACGTTCGGGTTGAAGTCCCCGAGCTCGGTGATGTCATTCGAGACCTCGACCGCGTCGATCTCGGTGATCCCGACGGTGCTGTAGGCGTCGATGAGCCCCGGATAGATGTGCTTGCCGGAGACGTCGACCACCTTGACCCCGCGCGGCACGGCGAGATCGGCCCCGCCGATGGCGACGATGCGGCCCTTGTCGAGCACGATCGACCCCTTCGCGATGGTGCCCTTGGTGACGGTGTGGATCGTCGCCCCGCGCAGCACGACCGGCTGCGATTGCGGGGCGACGGGGATCGTGACCTGGGCCCCGGCGGCGTGCGCCGAGAGGACGGCCCCGAGCACGAGGGTGGCGGTGCGCCGCCCCATCGTTCGCGCCGAGGCGCGGTCGGTCCTACGGTTCGTTGCAGTCATGGGAGTCAGGAGGGTGAAGGTCACGGTCTGGCCGGGGCGGCGGGAGCGGTCGTGTTCGGACCGCCCGCCGGGGCGGCGGCGAGGATGGCTTGGATCAACTGGGCGCGCTGCTTCGCGATCTCCTCGCGCTGCTTGGCGTCTTCGTCGAGCGAGAAGTAGCGACGCCCGTCCACCCAGGTCTGCTCCGCGCGCGTGAACTGCGAGAGCGGGTTGCCGTTCCAGATCACGAAGTCCGCATCCTTGCCGGCCTCGAGCGACCCGACGCGGTCCTGGATCGCGACGGCGCGGGCCGCCTGATTCGTGACGGTCGAGAGGGCCTGGATCTCATCCACGCCGGAGCGGAGCAGCTTCCCCGCCTCCCAGTTCATGCGGGAGGAGATCTCGGCGTTGTCCGAGTGCAGCGAGGTCACGACGCCCGCCTCCATGAGGAGGCGCGCGTTGTACGAGGTGGCATCGTAGGACTCGAGCTTGAAGGCGCCCCAATCGCTCCAGACGACGGCGGCGACCCCCGAGGCCTTGAGCTCGGACGCGATCTTGTAGGCCTCGACGCCGTGCTGCAGCGTCTGGATCCGGAAGCCGAACTCCTCGGCGAGGCGCACCAGCGCGAGGAACTCGTCCGCGCGGTAGCCGTGCGAGGAGACCAGGAGCTTCTGGTCGAGGATGTCGAGCAGCGCCTCCATGCGGAGGTCGCGGCGCGGCGGGATCCCCGTCTTCTCCTTCTCCCACCGCTGCCACTCCTTCCGATAGTCGCGTGCGGCGTTGAAGTGATCGCGGATGATCTCCTGCACCCCCATACGGGTGTTGGGGTAGCGGTTCGGGCTCCGCTTCGGGTTCTCGCCGAGTGCGAACTTCACCGTGCGCGGCGCGTTCTCGAGCCGGTAGTCATCGGGGAGCATCCCCCACCGGTTCTTCACGAAGACGTTCTCGCCACCGATCGGGTTCGCGGAGCCATGCTTCACCATCTGCATCGTGAGACCGCCGGCGAGCTGGCGGTACATCCAGATGTCGTTGTGCGTGAGCACGTCGCCCATCCGCACCTCGGGGACGATCGCGAAGCCGCTCTCGTTCACCGAGCTCACGCCGGTGTGCGTGTGCGGGTCGATCAGCCCCGGGGTGACATGCTTGCCGGTGGCGTCGACCACCACGGCCCCGCGCGGGGCGGTGAGCCCCTTCCCGACCTGGGCGACCTTGCCGGCGCGCACCAAGAGGTCCGCATTCTCGAGACGTCCCTGCGCGCCCTGGGTCCAGACCGTCGCGTTGCGCACCAGGAGCACGGCGGGCTGCTCGGGGACTGACGACCGCCCGAACTCGATCATCGGGCGGACGAAGGGGAGGTCGATGACCGGCACCTTCTGCGCCACCGCGCCGCGCGTCGCCCCGGTGTACGGCTCGGTGCGTGTCCCCTTGAAGGTCGGGTCGGTGCCGTTGGGGAGGGAGGTCCATCCATAGACCTCTTCGCCGCTGACCGCGCCCGACATCAGGACGGTGCCCTCGTACCCGAGTTGCTCGCCATTGAAGGTGACCTCGAGGCGGCCCGTCTCGGCCACGAGGCGCACCGCGGCGAGCGGGATCTCCTTCCGGCCCGTGCGCTCGATCGTCCCGCGGATCCGATTGATCGGCCCCTCCAAGCGGAGCGTGGCGTTGAAGCCGTCCGGGCTCGTGGAGGTGATGGTCCAGGTCCCGCGCGGGTCGATCTGCGGCGGGCGCGTCACGCCGTAGCGCGCGCCCTGTACCCAGACGTCACGGATGCTCGCGTCCTGCGTGAAGAGGTCCCCCTCCGCGACCACGAGGTTCGCGACCTTGCCGACCGCGATGGTGCCATGCGTGCGCTCGATGCCGAGCCAGCCGGCGGGGATGGTGGTGAGCGCGGCGAGCGCCTTGTCGGCCGTCAGCCCCCGCGCGACCGCGACGCGCAGGTTGGGGAGGAACTGCGTCAGCGTGGTGAGCCCATCGGTCGTGAGCGCGAACGGCACGCCGGCCGCGGCGAGCTGCGCCGGGTTCGTCGGCGCCTGATACCAGTGGCGCATCGCGGCCAACGAGGCGTTGAGCGCAGCCTCCGGGCTCGAGACATCCGGGGCGTCGGGGAAGTTGAGGGGGATGATCAGCGGCTGGGTCCGGCCCTTGAGCAGATCGATCAGGCGATACTCGGTCCCAGTGCCGCGGAACCAGGGGGTGAGCTTGTAGTCGGCGGCGATCCGGTAGGCGCGGAGGTACTCCTCCTCGCTCCCGGTCTGGAAGAGCACGGGCTGCTTCCCTTGCACCGCGCTCGCGAGGGCCCCGAGGGCCTCGCTCCGCTCCGGCGGGAGCACGGACCGGCCGCTCGCCTCGTAGGCGGCATTCGCGCGGATGTACCACTCGGCGTCCATCAGGGTCTGCCGCATCAGGGCGGTGGTCCCCATCGCCGAGTTGGGATACATCCCGCCCAGCTGGAAGGAGCGCTGGAAGCCGACGGCCTGCGCCAGGTCGGCGCGGAGCACGCGCTCACGCACACCGGCGTCGCTGAGGGTCACCACCGAGGCGGTGCCGCGGAAGATCCCCTGCCGTGGGACCGCGAGGGCGGTGCCGAAGCCGAGGGAGCGGAGCGCCACGCGGCGGGTGGAGTCGTCCTTGAGGTTCGTCGTGGTGCTGAACCAGGCGCGCACCTGCGGGTTCCAGTGGGTCGGTCCCACGTCGCCCCCCTGCGGGACGGCATCCATCCCGAGGTCGGCGTGGGCGTCGATGAAGCCGGGGTAGACGGTGAGCCCCTTGAGGTCCCAGACGCGGGCGCCGGCGGGCGCCTTGAGGTTCCGGCCCACGGCGGTGATGAGACCGTTCCGGATCACGATGGTGGCGCTGTCGATGGTCTGGCCCGGTCCGGTGACGACGCGCGCCCCCACGAGGGCGTGGAATCCGGTGCCGTTGTCGCGCAGGCCGGTGACCGGCTCGAGGCGCGACGCCTGCTGGGCGCCGAGCGCGCTCGCCAGCCAGAGGGCGAGGGCCGGGATCGTGCGGGATGCTCTCACGAGGTGCTCCGTGCGAGATGGCCGGCGGGGCAGGCGGCCATCGGAGGTCGGGGGTCAGATGCCTGCGTCACCGGTGCGTGGGGCACGCGCACTCCCTGCAGTATGCCCTCCCCAGGCGGGGGGGCAAAGGGCGGGGGTGCATTAACTACGGAGGCGGAGGGCGGAATGCTGAACGCTCAAAGCTGGACGCTGAAAGCTGACGTGAGGGTCGGTATCATTCGTCGATGGCTGCCGCCGGACTCCTCGCCCTTCTCGACGACATCACCACGCTGCTCGATGACGTCGCCACCATGTCCAAGGTGGCCGTCAAGAAGACCAGCGGGGTGGTGGGGGACGACCTCGCGCTCAATGCCCAACAGGTCGTGGGCTTCTCCCCCGACCGGGAACTCCCCGTGGTCTGGGCGGTCGCCAAAGGCTCGCTGCTCAACAAGGTGATCCTGGTCCCGGCGGCGCTGCTGATCAGTGCGACCGTGCCGGCGGCGATCGGCCCCCTCCTCATGGTCGGCGGCGCCTTCCTCTGCTTCGAAGGGGTGGAGAAGGTGTGGCACAAACTCCGGCAGGCGCCCGAGGAGGCCCACCATTTAGAAGAGCTCCGGGCGGCGGCGACGGCCTCCGCGGCGGATCTCCTCGCCCTCGAGCGCACGCGGATCCGCGGCGCGATCCGTACCGACTTCATCCTCTCGGCGGAGATCGTGGTGATCGCCCTCGGCACCATGACGTCGGCCTCGGTACCACAGCAGGCGGCGGCGCTCAGCGCGATCGGGGTGCTCGTGACCCTGATGGTCTACGGGCTGGTCGCGGGGATCGTGAAGCTCGATGACCTCGGGCTCCGGCTCGTCGCGCTGGGTGGGGCGGCGCGGACCTTCGGCCGCGGCATCCTCCGATCGGCACCCTGGCTGCTCAGAGGCCTCGGCATCGCGGGGACGATCGCGATGTTCCTGGTGGGGGGCTCGATCCTCGCGCACGGGATCCCGGCCGTCGGGCATGGCATCGAGGCCTTCACGGCCGGTCGCGGTGGGGCAGGGACCCTGCTCGCGATGGCGCTCGAGGCCGGGTTCGGGATCATCGTCGGGGGCCTCGTGCTGAGCGGCCTGGCGCTCCTGCAGCGGGTCAGAACCACGGCAGCCCACACCGCGTCATGAGGCGTGAACCCGCCGAGCGCGCGCTCGTCGCGCTCCTCCTGTTCTGCTCGACCGCCTGCACGGGGATCCAGCTCGGCGCTGCGAACCTGATCGAGACCGCCGAGGTCCCACGCACCGAGGTGGCGTATGGCGAGGGACCGCGCCAACGGTATGACGTCTACCGCGCCCTCGATTCGCTGGGGCGGCCACGGACCACACCGGCGCCGGTCGTGATCTTCGTCCACGGCGGGAGTTGGGAGAGTGGGGACAAGCGCGGCTACGCCTGGGTCGGCGAGGCGCTCGCGCAGTTGGGGTTCGTCGCGGTGCTCCCCAACTATCGCCTCATGCCGGGCACGCGCTTCCCGGCGTTCGTCGATGATGTGGCCCGGGCGGTGGCGCATGCGCGCGCCCGCGTGATCGAGTGGGGTGGGGACACCACGCGCGTGGTGCTCATGGGGCATAGTGCGGGGGCGCACCTCGCGGCGCTGGTGGCCTACGATGCACGCTATCTCGCGACACAGGGCACGACCCCGGCGATCCTCGGCGGGTTCGTGGGGCTCTCGGGGCCCTACGACTTCGTCTTCGACACGAAGCTCCTCCGACGGACCTTCGCGGGTCCACCGGAGCGCGAGTACGATGCCCTCCCGGTGCACTTCGTGACGCCGCGGTCGTTGCGCACACTCCTCGTCATGGGCGAGGACGATCGCACGGTGAATCCGCGCAACACCCGTCGCTTGGCCGCCGCCCTCCGGACCGCCGGCGTGCCGGTCGAGGAGGTGTGGGTCCCCGGTACGCACGGCGTGAGCGTCGGCGCCTTCGCACGGATCAATCGCGGCGAGAGTGCGATCGTGCGACGGATCGCGGCGTTCGTGAACGCCGCGCCCCCCGCGCGGTGAGCGATCAGCCGCCGCGCACGGCCACGGGCTCCCAGCCGGCGGTGCGGCGCACGTAGACCGCCGCCCCCTCCCCGTCGATCCGATACAGATGGATCCACCCGTTCGCGACGAGGTCGCGGACCACCGGGTGCTCGGCGATGATCGTGTCGATCGCCGGGGCCGGCGCCTCGACATACACCGCGAGCCGGAGGGGCTCATGCACGATATCGGTGCCGTCGTGCACCGACTGATGCGCGAGTCCGATGCGGAGGTCGCCCCCGGCTCCCTCGTAGACCCCGATCCGCCGGCCCACGACGTTGTGGAGCGTCTTGTCCCCGCTCCCATACCGCGTGGGATCCACCGTCGACGCGAGGTACTGCATGTTGATCCAGTGAGCGACCACGACGGGGGCGGTGAGGATCGTCGTCAGCGCGGTGAAGCCCCGATCCTGCCGCCAGTCGTACTCATGGAGGAAGGCCCGTCCATCCAGCCGGAGGGGCCGGGTGCGGCTGCGTGGCGCCGCGATGAACGCCGCGTTCCGCGCGAGGGCCCACTCCGGGCGCACCTCGGACCAGTCGGCGGCGCGCCGTTCCAAGGCGACGCGCAGCGGGGCGCGATTCGCCTCGGGGATCCTCAGCGACGCGGCACGCTCGCGCCGGACCGCGTCGCCCGCGAGGAGGAGGTCCTCGGCGAAGGCCTCGAGTTCGCAACCATGCGTGAGGCGCACCACCGCCTCGGGATAGAGCGTCACCCCATCGGTCACGGTGTCGTGCACCCCCCCCACGAAGGCCGTCTCGGGTGGGATCACGATCCCCTCCGTCCGGAGCGCATCCCGCACCACGGGATCGTTCAAGAGGGCGGCCAGGGCCCGGGCGTTCACCTCGCCGGATTGCCCACCACAGGCGCCACAGGCGAGCCCCGCGGCCTGCGGATTGTTCGTGACCGTGGCCCCATGGCCGACAAAGGCCACGAGTCGGGCGAACCCTTCGGTGAGGCCGAGCCCGCGGAGCACGTCTGCGGCGAGTCGCACCCGGTCGTCGGTCTCCAGCGGGGTGCCGTCGAGCCGTCGCGTGAGGACGGGACGCGCGTCGCGCACCGTGGGGTCGTCGAGCCCATGGCGCGCGGCATCGCCCGGGCGGATCGTGGTCGCGATGTCGGCGCGCACCAGGGAGGCCAGCGCGGCGATCCCCGTCGCCTCCACCATGGGGAAGGCCCCGACGGCCCCCGTCGCGAGCGCATCCCAGGCGCGCGCATCGGCCGCGGCCTGCGCGGTACGGGCACGCGCGCCGTCGAGCCCGCTCCCCATGTCCCCCGCGACCACCGTCGGCGCGAGGAGGCCGGGGAGCTGCGGGCGCGCAGGGCCCGCCACCGGCGCGTAGGCCAGCGGGAGCCCGAAGAACCCAGCGAAGCCGAGCGTCTGGATCCCTGCATCATGCGATTCGAGCGCGCGCCGCAACACCTCGGAGCGCACGTCGATGCAGAACACGGCTTGCACCCGGGTGGTCGCTGGTGCCGTCTGGCCGAACCGCCAGACCGGCGCACTGGGCACCGCGACCAGGGCGGCCGCGAGCCGTTCGTGATAGCGGAGCTCGAGGGCACGGAGGAGGATCCAGTCGACCTCGTGATCGGACGGCACGAGCGCGGCCTGCGCGCGCCACACCGCGCGGGCGCGATGCCACCGGCCCGCGAGATCGGTCCCCCGCGCCGTGCGATAGAGCAGGAGGTCCCACGCGAGCCGCATCGCGAGCAGGCACTCGATCGTCGCCTCCTCCTGCTGCTGCAGCCGCGCCTCCCACCGACGGAAGGCGCAGAGCGACGCCCACCCGTTGACGCTGAGCAGGGCGGCCGTGAGATAGTCGGTGCGCCCTCCCTCGTGGACCCCCAGCGTCTCTAGCGCCTCCTCGATCACCACCAGGGGGCTCGTCGGTAGCTCGTCCACCGCCTCGGTCCATCGCGCGACATCCAGCAAGAGCCGCGGTCCGCGCTCCGCGCGGGCGAGGGCACGCCAGAGGCCGAACAGCCCCGACGTGCGATCCGGTTGCCAGGTCGCCTGGTCGACATCGAACCAGGATTCACAGGCCCGGCCGATCGACCCCATGGCGAGGTCGTGCCAGCTGACCTCGCGTCGGGTGTCGTGCAGCCCGTCGCGCAGCGCCGTGATGAGCGGATGCGTCGGCACCGTCGGGGCCTCCTCCTCGATC
>CAXRBM010000019.1:0-7767 GCA_964228675.1 Gemmatimonadaceae bacterium | reverse complement strand
GTCTTCGCTGGTCGTGCCCACCGCCACCCGGGTCGCCCCGGTGACGATCTGTACCTGGGCGCCCGGGACCGGGGTCGTGCCCCCTTCCTGGGTGACCCGGCCGGCCACGGTGCCGGTCTGCGCCTGGGCGGTGCCGACCGCCGTGACGAGACCGAGCAGGGCGAACGCCGAGCTGAGGAAACGAATTCGCATACGGAGAAGACCTCGGTGAACGTGATGAAGGCCCCCGGGAGGCCCGGGAACCGCGAGTTAACATCCCACGCCTAGGGGGTCGGCGTCAATAGTAGAGAGATGTCAGCCGAACCCTGACGAGTAGAGAAGGGGGGCAGTAACCAGGTGACGGTGACCAGGGGTCAGGGAACCTGTCCCCTGACCCCTCTCACCTGATCCCTGCCACTTTATGCCCTTGGATGGAGAGCCGCCACTTCGGATGCGCCAAGCAGTATGCCACCGCCGCGGTGGTGTTGGCCGCCACCTCGGGGCCATCCATCGGCTGTAATAGGAAGTGACGGAACCCGAGCCCCACGAACCGCTCGGGCATCGCCTCCGCCTGGGGGAAGACGAGCTTGAGTTCATCCCCGGTGGTCGCCACGAGGGGGGCATCGGCCTTGGGGCTCACGCAGACCCAGTCGATCCCCGCCGGCACCGGCAGGGTCCCGTTGGTCTCGACCGCGACCTCGAACCCCTTGGCGTGGAGGGCGGCGACCGCCGCCGCATCTAATTGGAGAAGGGGTTCCCCCCCGGTGCAGACCACCAGCCGCTTCCCGCTGGCCCCATCGGGTCCCGTGGGCCACCGCGACGCGACCGCCTCGGCCAACGCCTCCGCCGTCGCGAATTTGCCGCCGTCCGGCCCCACCCCCACGAAATCGGTGTCGCAGAAGCGGCAGGTCGCCGTCGCCCGATCGGCCTCACGCCCCGACCAGAGGTTGCACCCCGAGAACCGACAGAAGACCGCCGGCCGCCCCGCCTGGATCCCCTCCCCCTGCAGGGTATAGAAGATCTCCTTGACGGTGTACGTCACGCCGGCGCTCCCAATGCCTCGGCGAACCCCTTCGCGCGGAGCGCGCAGGCATCGCACCGCCCGCAGGGGGTCCCGTCCCCCTCGGGGTCGTAGCAGCTGATCGTCTCGTCGTAATCCACGCCCAAGGCGAAGCCGGTGCGGATGATGTCGGCCTTGGAGCAGTCGATCAGCGGGGTGAGGATCCGCGTCCGACTCGTCCCCTCCACGCCGGCCTTGGTCGCGAGGTTCGCCATCTGCTCGTAGGCGGCGATGTACGCCGGCCGGCAGTCGGGATAGCCGCTGTAGTCGAGGGCATTCACCCCGATCAGGAGGTCGGTGGCGCCGAGCACCTCCGCCCAGGCGAGCGCGAAGGAGAGGAAGATCGTGTTCCGCGCCGGCACATAGGTGATCGGGATCCCCTCATGCATCGCGGCCGCATCGCGGTCCTTGGGCACCTCGAGGTCGGCGGTGAGCGCCGAGCCGCCGAAGAGTCGCAGGTCGATGTCGACCACCACATGCCGCGCCACCTGATAGCGCTCGGCGATCCGTCGCGCCCGATCGATCTCGATCCCATGCCGCTGGCCGTAGCGGAAGGTCAGCGCATTCACCGCGTAGCCGGCCTTGGTGGCGAGGGCGAGGACGGTGGTGGAGTCGAGGCCCCCGCTCAGGAGGAGGACGGCGGGGGTCCCCGCCGGGACGGCGGGCAGGGTCGCGAGCGGCATGATGGAAATCTTATAGGGTCGGCGATCACGGGCGCGATCGCCGGTCCGCCTACCGCGCGATCGCCGCCGGTTGCTGCTGTGTCAGACAGTGCAGCGTCCCGAGCCCCCAGACGAGATCCACCGCGTGGATCCCCACGATCTCCCGCTCTGGGAAGCACTCGGCGAGCGTGTTGAGCGCGATCCGATCGTTCGGGTCGTTGAAGGTCGGGACGATCACCACCCCGTTCGCGATGTAGAAGTTCGCGTAGCTCGCCGGGAGCCGCGCCCCATCCATCATCACCGCGCGCGGATAGGGGAGGGTGATCACCTGCAGCGGCTCACCCCGCGCATCGGTCGCCCGCTGGAGCCGGTTGAGGTTGTCGAGCGACCTCGCGTGATTCTCGTCCGCGGGGTTCTCCTCGTGCGCCAGGACCACGACCCCTGGTGCGACGAAGCGCGCGATGTCATCGACATGGCCATGCGTGTCATCCCCGACGCAGCCCTCGCCCAACCAGATGGTCTTGGTGATTCCCAGCTCCGCGGCGAAGGCGCGCTCGTAGTCCTCACGCGTGAAGCCGGGGTTCCGCACCTGCACATCGGTGAGGAGCCATTCCTCGGTGACGAGCATCGTGCCGAGGCCATCGGTCTCGATCCCGCCCCCTTCGAGGATCAGGCGCCCACGCCCGTCGTGACGCTGCGGCTCGGTGCGCGCGAGACCGGTATGGTCGGCGATGAACGCACCGATCTGCGCGTCGCGCGCGAAGTTCTCGTACTTAGCCCAGGCGTTGAACTCCCAGTTGGCCCACCGCACCGATCCATCGGCGAGCAGCACGCCGGTCGGCGCCGAATCGCGGAGCCAGACGCGATCCGAGGGGCAGCGATGCAGGTGAATGCGCGACTCACGCACCTCGTGCATCCGCAGGCAGTGCCACGCCTGCTCCTCGGTGGCCTCATCGTGCACGAGGATGTGCACGCGCTCATGCGCGGCGAGCGCGCGGGCGATCTCGGCGTAGACCCAGGGGATCGGCCCGAACTTCCCCGGCCAATCGGGTTCATGATGGGGCCAGGAGATCCAGGTGGCATCGTGACGCTCCCACTCCGCCGGCCAACGCACCCCAGCGGGGCCGACCGGCGGGCGCTGCCCCGCGCGGCTCACGACCCGAGCCAGCGGTTCAGGATCGGGCCATAGGCGTCGATCCGCCTGTCGCGCAGGAAGGGCCAATTCCGCCGCGTGTACTCGATCAAGCTCGGATCGCAGGTCGCGATCAGCGTGGTCTCACCCGTCTCTGCCTGCGCCACGTATCGCCCATACGGATCGCAGATGAACGAATGTCCGAAGAACTCGAGTCCATCGGTCCCCGCCTCGGCCTCGAACCCCGTGCGGTTCGGCGCGGCGACGAAGACCCCATTAGCGATCGCATGCGCGCGCTGCGCGGTGCGCCAGGCATCGACCTGCGCTGCCCCCCACTCGGCCTTCTCCGCCGGATGCCACCCGATCGCGGTCGGATAGATCAGGAGGTCGGCGCCGAGGAGGGCGGTGATGCGCGCCCCCTCCGGATACCACTGATCCCAGCAGATGAGGACGCCGATCGTCGCGTAGCGCGTCTTCCAGACCATGAATCCCGACGCCTCGGCCTCCGGACCCCGCGCGCCCTTCGGCTGCACCGAGCCACCGGCATCCCCGGGGGCGAAGTAGTACTTCTCCTCGAAGAGCGGGTCGTGCGGGATGTGCATCTTGCGATAGAGCCCGAGCAGCGCGCCGTCGGCGTCGATCACCGCGGCGCTGTTGCGATAGACCCCCGGTGCCTGCCGCTCGTAGAACGGTACGACGAGTACCACCGCGAGCTCCTTCGCGACCGCCTGCAGTCGCGTCACCGGGGGACCGGTGACCTCCTCCGCGAGATCGAAGCGACTCGCATCGAGTGTCTTGCAGAAATACGGCGCGTTGAAGAGCTCCTTGAGACAGATGACCTGCGCCCCCTTCGCGTGCGCCTCACGGATCCGCCGCTCGGTGGCGATCAGCGTCGCCTCGGTGGTGGACTCCACCCCGTCTTGGATCACCGCGACGGTGAAGGGCGCGCGCACGGCCATGCTCACTTCCCACGCGCCTTCTTCACGGCGTCCCCGAGCTCGGTGTACGCGTCAGCCGAGAGCTCCCGGAATGGACGCATGATGTGCTTCACGCGCCCGTCCGGGCCGATGACGAAGACCACCCGCTTGTAGAAGTTCACGGCTGGGAACTTCACGTCGTACTTCTCCCCGAGGATCCCCTCGGTGTCGGAGACGAAGGTCTGTGGGAACCGCTTCTCCGCCGCCCAACTCTGGAGGGTGGAGATCTCGTCGGTGCTGATGGCGAGCAGCGTCACCCCATCACCGTTGTTGAAGAGCGTGGCGTACTGATCACGGTACGCCTCCATTTGTGCCGTTCAGCCACCGGTCCTCGCCTTCGGGAAGAAGGCGAGGACGACGGTCTGCCCGCGCAGACCGCTGAGGGTGATCGGCTTGGGCCGGAGGCCGTCCCGCGTCGCCGCGGGGAGGGTGAAGTCGGGGGCGAGGTCGCCCACCTTGGGGCCGCCATCCTGCGCCGCCAACGCCCCGGGGGCGATGAGGGCGACGAGGCCGCGGAATGCGTGCCGCATGAAGGAGGATTTCATAGGGTGAAGAGTGTCTGGAGCGGGCGGTCGCCGCAATGATCAGGGGGTGACCAATCGCAGGGCGCCGGGCACACTCACCACCTCGACCTCGGCGCTCGGGGCACGCCGGAGCTCGCCATCGACCTCGACCCAGGGCGCCGATTCGCAGTGCACACGGAAGGCGGCCCCCCGCCGATCGGTGCAGGCGGGGTCGCCGAGGTGCCCGCCACGGAGGGCGGAAAGAAGGAGGGGGAGACGTCGCCAGCGCGGGACGTCGAGGAAGGCGACGGCATCGAGGAGCCCGTCGTCGATCCGCGCGCCCGGGGCCACATGGAAGGCGCCACCGAAGTGCGCCCCGTTGGAGAAGACGGCGAGGAGGTGCGGGCGCATCGCGCCGTCATCGAGCGCGAGCGAGAGGGCGCGGTAGCGGACCGCCTCGGCGAACGCCGCGAGGATGTAGCGCGGCGCACCGGGCAGTGGGCGCAGTCGATCGGCGAAGGTGTTGCACGCCACGTCGAAGCCGATCCCCGCGACGTTCAGGAACCAGTGTCCACCGATCCGCCCCATGTCGACGCGACGTTCACGGGCTGAACCGTTCGCGAGCGCCTCGGCAAGGTGGTTCGCCATCACGGCGGGGGCCCCACCGGCGAGCCCGAGATTCTTCACGAAGTCATTCCCTGTACCCGACGGGATCAGCGCGAGGCGGAGCGGGGCACCCGCCGCGGCGACCGGCCCCGCGACGTTGGAGAAGGTCCCATCCCCGCCGACCACCACCACCGTCTCGATCCCATCGGCGATCGCCTCGGCCACGAGCCGTGCCTCATCCCCGGCGCGATCGGTCGCTCGCACATCCACGAAACCGAACCGGGCGAACGCGGCACGGATGCCAGCGATCGCCCGGGTGCCGCGGCCCGATCCGGCCGCGGGGTTGTAGAGGACGCGGACCGCGCTACCGCCCACCGGCGAGCTGGCGCAGCACGTACTGCAGGATCCCGCCATGTCGGTAGTAATTGAGCTCCTCCGGGGTGTCGATCCGGCTCCGCACCTGGAAGGTGATCGTCCCCTTCGCGCCGACCGCCTTCACCGTCAGCGTCGCGCGCGGCGCCATCGTGTCGGAGAGCCCTTCGATCGTGAGCGTCTCGAACCCGGTGAGACCGAGCGACTGCCGCGTCTCGCCGGCGGCGAACTCGAGTGGCAGCACTCCCATCCCGACGAGGTTCGAGCGATGGATCCGCTCGAAGCTCTCAGCGATCACCGCGCGCACCCCGAGGAGCATCGTCCCCTTCGCCGCCCAGTCGCGCGAGGAGCCGGTGCCGTACTCCTTTCCGGCGATGATGACGAGCGGCGTGCCGGCCTGCTGATAGGCGATCGATGCCTCGTAGAACGAGGTCGGCTCCGCGCCTTCGGCGGTCCGCGTCCACCACCCCTCCATCCCCGGCGTGAGCTCGTTCTTGAGACGGATGTTCGCGAACGTGCCGCGCATCATCACCTCGTGGTTCCCGCGCCGCGCGCCGTAGGAGTTGAAATCCTTCTTGGCCACGCCGAGCGAGGCGAGCCACTGCCCCGCCGGCGACTTCTCCGCGATCGAACCGGCCGGCGAGATGTGGTCGGTGGTGATCGAGTCCGCGAACATCCCGAGGACGCGCGCGCTCGCGATCGGCTGGACTCCCGGCGGGGTCATCGTCATCCCCTCGAAGTACGGGGGATGCTTCACATAGGTGGAGGCGTCGTCCCAGACGTAGCGATCGCCCGTCGGGGCCTCGATCCCCTTCCACTCGGCGTCGCCACCGAAGACGTCGGCATACTCCTTCTCGAACTGCTCGCGCTTCACCGCGCGCAGCACGGTGTCCTCCACCTCCTGCGTGGTCGGCCAGATGTCGCGCAGGAAGACGGGGCCCTTCGCTCCGACGCCGATCGGCTCCTTGTCGAAGTCGATGTCGGCGCGGCCGGCGAGGGCGTACGCCACCACGAGCGGCGGCGAGGCGAGATAGTTGAAGCGCGTCTGCGGGTTGACGCGCCCCTCGAAGTTGCGGTTCCCCGAGAGCACGGCGGCGACGGTGAGCTTCCCGTCATCGATCGCCTTGCTGATCGTCTCCGGGAGCGGTCCCGAGTTCCCGATGCAGGTGGTGCAGCCGTAGCCGACGATCTGGAAGCCGAGGGCGTCGAGTGCGGGTTGCACGCCCGCCTTGTCGAAGTAGTCCCGCACGACCTTCGACCCCGGGGCGAGCGAGGTCTTCACCCAGGGCTTGGAGGCGAGCCCCGCCGCGACCGCCTTCTGCGCGAGGAGCCCCGCCGCGAGCATCACGCTCGGGTTGGAGGTGTTGGTGCAACTCGTGATCGCCGCGATGACCACGGCGCCATCACGCAGCTCGAACGCGCTCCCACGATGCGTGGTCTTCACCGACGCCGGGGTGAGGTCGACCGCGGTCGCGGTGCCACCCGACTTCGCCGCCGCGGCCTGCGCCACGCGCTCCTTCTCCGCCCTGAAGGCGTCGGCGTAGGTGGCCTTCATCTGCGTGAGCGCGATCCGGTCCTGCGGCCGCTTCGGCCCCGCGAGCGAGGGGACCACCGTCGAGAGGTCGAGCTCCAAGGTGTCGGTGAAGACGGGGTCCGGGGTCTCCGCGGTGCGGAAGAGCCCCTGCGCTCTGGTGTACGCCTCGACGAGTTTGATCTGGTGTTCGCTGCGCCCCGAGAGGCGGAGATACTTGAGCGTCTCCTCGTCCACCGGGAAGAAGCCCATCGTCGCGCCATACTCCGGCGCCATGTTCGCGATCGTCGCGCGATCGGCGAGCGCGAGCCCATCGAGCCCCGGGCCGTAGTACTCGACGAACTTGCCGACGACCTTCTTCTTGCGGAGCATCTCGGTGCAGGTGAGCACGAGATCGGTCGCCGTCGCGCCGAGCGGGAGCTTGCCCGTGAGCTTGAACCCCACCACCTCGGGGATCAGCATCGAGCCGGGCTGGCCGAGCATCGCCGCCTCGGCCTCGATCCCGCCGACGCCCCAGCCGAGGACGCCGAGGCCGTTGATCATCGTGGTGTGCGAGTCGGTGCCGACGAGCGAGTCACAGTAGACCGTCGGCGTACCGTCCTCCTCACCGACGAACGCGACCTGCGCGAGGTATTCGAGGTTCACCTGGTGGCAGATCCCCGTGCCCGGCGGGACGACGCGGAAGTTGCGGAGCGCGGTGCCCCCCCAGCGGACGAACTGGTAGCGCTCCCCATTCCGCTCGTACTCGAGCTGCGTGTTGAGGAGCATCGCCGCCTCGGTGCCGTACTCGTCGACCTGCACCGAGTGGTCGATCACGAGGTCGACCGGCTGGAGCGGGTTGATCCGCGCGGGATCGCCGCCCAAGGTCGCGATCGCGTCACGCATCGCCGCGAGGTCCACGACGCAGGGGACGCCGGTGAAGTCCTGCAGGAGGACGCGCGCGGT
>CAXRBM010000018.1:0-2498 GCA_964228675.1 Gemmatimonadaceae bacterium | reverse complement strand
CGCCCAGGATCCCCACCGTGAGCTCACGCCCCGAGACGAAGGTCTCGAGCATCACCTCATCATCGTGTGCGAACGCGGTGCGGATCGCCGCGGGGAGATCGGCCGCCACCTTCACCACGGTGAGCCCCACGGTCGAGCCCTGCTTGGAGGGCTTCACCACCACCGGGAGGCCAAGCGCGGCGACCGTCGCCTCCACATACGCTGGCGTCGCGAAGTCGGTCCCATCGCCACGACGCAGCATCCGCCACTCCGCGGTCGGCACCCCAGCGCTTCGGAAGATCCGCTTCGAGAGATCCTTGTCCATCGCGAGCGCGCTCGCGAGATGGCCACTCCCGGTATAGCAGACACCGGCGAGATCGAAGAGCGCTTGGATGGTCCCATCCTCCCCCGCCCCGCCATGCAACGCCATCCAGACCACCTCAGCGGCACGCGCCTCAGGCAGGATGGCCAGCGGATCGGCGCCAGGGTCGGCGGTGGTCACCTCGTGCCCGCGCGACCGCAACGCGTCGGCGACGCGTGCGCCGCTCGCGAGCGAGACCTCCCGCTCCGATGAACTACCGCCGAGCAAGACCAGGATCTTCATCGGACTCAACGCGCCATCAGGAACTGGAGGAGATCGGAGCGCGTGAGGATCCCCTGGATCGTCGACCCGTCACGCACCAGCACCGCGGAGTTGTTGCGACCCAAGAGCTTCACCGCCGCGTCGGCCGGCATCCCGACATCGACGATCGGGAAGGGGGCATCCATCACATCGGCGACGCTCCGCTCGAGCACCTTCGTGTCCTCGAGCCCGCGCACACTCAAGACGCTCTCGCTCACCGAGCCTACGCAGTTGGCACCATCCATCACCGGGAGCTGCGAGATGTCGTGCAAGCTCATCAGACCGAGCGCCTGACGGACGGAGGCACCGGGAGCGGTGCTCACGAGGGTCGGATGCGATCCCGTCTTGGCGCCCAGTAGCTGGCCCAAGGTCACCTTCTCCGGATCGAGGAGCTGGTTCTCGCGCAGCCACTCGTCATTGAAGACCTTCGAGAGATAGCGCTCCCCGGTGTCGCAGAGCACGGTCACGACGCAGGCGTCGGGATCGTTGATGCGCCGCGCCACCGAGAGCGCGGCATGCGCGATCAATCCGGCGGAGCCCCCGACAAAGAGGCCTTCCTCGCGCGTCAGGCGACGCGCCATCGTGAACGCATCGCGATCGGAGACGGTGATGTAGTCGTCGATCACACTGAGGTCGAGCGCGCCCGGGATCTTATCCTGGCCGATCCCTTCCACCTTGTAGGGCGCACTCGCCGGGGTGTTCGCGCCATTGGAGCGCCACACCTCGGCCAAGATCGATCCCACCGGATCGGCGCCGACGATCTGGACCTTTGGATTCTTCTCCTTGAGGTACCGCCCGGTGCCGGTGATCGTCCCGCCAGTCCCGGCCCCCGCGACGAAGTGGGTGATCTTCCCTGACGTCTGCGCCCAGAGCTCGGGCCCCGTGCTCTCGTAATGCGACTGCGGATTCGTCTGATTGTAGAACTGATTGGCGAGCACCGCATTCGGCGTCTCCTTCGCGATTCGCTTCGCCATCGAGGTGTAACTATCGGGATGCTCCGGCGGCACCGCCGTCGGGGTGATGATCACCTCGGCGCCGAACGCCTTGAGGAGTCGCACCTTCTCCTGCGACATCTTGTCAGGCATGGTGAAGATGCAGCGGTAGCCCTTGAGCGCCGCCGCGATGGCGAGCCCCACGCCGGTGTTCCCGCTGGTCCCCTCCACGATCGTCCCGCCGGGCTTCAACTCACCGGAGCGCTCGAAGGCTTCGATCATCGGGAGCCCGATCCGGTCCTTCACACTCCCACCGGGATTGAAGAACTCCGCCTTGCCGTAGACCGGGGTGCGGATCCCCTGGGTGACGCGCGTCAGGCGGATGAGTGGGGTCCACGCGATCGTCTCGAGGACGTTGGTGTAGGGACGTTGGTGGCGGGGGTGATCGGTCATGGCGAGAGCCCGTGTGGGGGATCCTGCGAATCTACTTTGGCCGAGTCCCGGGACCGACCTCGCCTGAGTCATCGCCCCGGGCGGTGGCGGCGAGTTCGGCGATGAGAGCGAGGGCCTGGAGCGGGGTCAGAGCGTTGATGTCAACGGCAGCGAGACGATCGACCACGGGGTTCGGCGCCAGCTGGGGGGCTGCAGCAAACAATCCAAGCTGTGATTGGCTTGATGATGTCTGTGTTGTGGCTTTTTGCTGTTGTTGTTTCTTGGTTTTCATCGACGAATTGCTAACCGAACCCAGCGCCGGCACGATCTGCTCACCCTCGAGCACTCGGAGCAGCGCCCGCGCCCGCGCGATCACCGGATCGGGGAGCCCAGCCAGTCGCCCCACCTCGATCCCGTACGACCGGTCCGCCCCCCCTTCCATCAATCGATGCAGGAAGACGATGCGGTCCCCCGCCTCCTGCACCGCCACGTTGTAGTTCCGCACCGAGTCGAACTCATCGGCCAATTGCGTC
>CAXRBM010000017.1:0-6805 GCA_964228675.1 Gemmatimonadaceae bacterium | reverse complement strand
TCGAGCTTGCCGCGCACGATGTGATAGCGCACACCCGGGAGGTCCTTCACACGGCCACCGCGGATGAGCACGATCGAGTGCTCCTGCAGGTTGTGGCCCTCGCCCGGGATGTAGGCGGTGACTTCGAAGCCGTTCACGAGTCGGACACGCGCGACCTTGCGCAGCGCCGAGTTCGGCTTCTTGGGGGTGGTGGTGTACACACGGGTGCACACCCCCCGCTTGAATGGGTTCTCCTTCAGAGCCGGCGCCTTATCCTTCTTGACGACTTCGCGGCGGCTCTGCCGGACGAGTTGGTTGATCGTCGGCATCGTACCTTGGGTTGTTCGACCTTCTGCCTCTACGTGGATCGCCCGGACGGGCGGCACGGAACAGAGCCTTGGAACTTACAGGGAGAGGCCGGGCGCGGTCAACTGGGGGAGAGGGGTCAGGTGAGAGGGGTCAGGGGACAGGTACGGCGCGTTCGCCCCCCTGATCCCTGACCCCTCTCACCTGACCGCTGCCCTCTACCCTCTCAGGGGCCGAAGCCCGACGGCGCCTTCTCCTCCGTCGGCGTCGCGAGCACCCGCTTAAAGCACCAGAAGGTGCCCACCCAGACCAGGAGGAGGGAGGCGGTCATGAAGATCCAACCAAGTGTGGTCATTGTGAGAACGCCTCAGTCCGCGGGTGTGGTATCGTCGATGTCGACGCCGGCGGCACGGAGGCGCCGCTCGCCGATCCGGGTGACGACGATGAGATAGACGAGGATCGCCAGGATCGTGAGCACCCCAACGCGCGCCCCGACGGACGCCCACGACTTCGTGAGCTCCTCGCCAAGGCTCTGCAGGGTGAACCCGACGAAGACGATGATCAGATAGGCGGGGGCGATGTACTTCATCACCACCTTGAAGATCGTGGGGACCTGGATCGACGCCCCCTGATGGAGCTCACGCCACCCGCGGTCGATCCCGAAGACCCACCCGAAGTAGATGATCTGGACCATCGCGAGGAGGAAGATCAGGTAGGTCCCGACCCAGAAGTCGACGGTGGACCAGAAGGATCCGCCCTCGGTGAACCAAAGGGTGAGGACCGCCCCGATCGTCCCGATCCCCGCGATCACCGTCGTCGACTTCCCATGGGTCCACCCCGTCGCCTCCTTGAGGTGCGCGACCGCCGGCGCATACATGGAGAGCGAGCTGGTGATCGCGGCGAGCCAGAGCATGAAGAACCAGAGCGCGCCGATGATGTTCTCGAACGCCCCCATCTGCGCGAAGACGACGGGCAAGGTGTTGAAGCCAAGGCCGAACGACCCCGTCGCCACCGCCCCTGCGGTCCCGCTCACGCCCAAGAAGACGAAGGCGGCGGTCAGGGTGATCATCCCGCCGAAGCCGACCTCGAAGAGCTCGTTGGTCGCGCTCGCGGTGAGACCGGAGAGTGCCACGTCATCCTCCTTCTTCATATAGCTGGCGTAGTTGATGATCACGCCGAAGCCGACGGAGAGGGAGAAGAAGATCTGCCCCGCCGCGGCGAGCCAGGTCTTGAAATTGGTGAGGGCGGCGAAGTCCGGGTTCCACATGTAGCCGAGCCCGTTGATCACATTCTGTTCGGGAAGCTCCGGATTCGGTGTCCCGAGCGTGAGGACGCGCGCCAGGACGATCAGGGCGCAGATCGCCATCACCGGCATCGCGAGGGAGACGAACTTCTCGATCCCCTTCGAGAGCCCACGGAAGACGAAGTAGATGTTGATCGCGAAGACCGCGACCCAGCTCAGGACGGTGTAGAGGGAGTCCCCGGTGAAGAGGGTCCCATCGCCGTCGACGCCGGTGATCGACGCATAGAACTGCCCCGCCGCCGCCGTCTGCTCGGCGATCGGGGTCCCCTGCACGATCCCGATCCCGCCGGTCAGATACTTGAGGAAGTAGGCGAAGGTCCAGGTCTCGATGAAGACGTAGTACGTCGAGACGCCGAGTGGGATGAGCACCCCGAGCACGCCGAGGTAGCGCGCGAGGCTCCCCTTCCCGACCGCCCCCAACACCATCGGCGCCCCGTGGAGTCCCTTCTTGCCACCGTAGCGACCCATCGTCCACTCGGCCCATCCGATCGGGATCCCGAGCAGGAAGAGGGCGCAGAAGTAGGGGATCAGGAAGGCCCCACCGCCATTCTGGGCCGCCTGGCCCGGGAAGCGGAGGAAGTTGCCGAGGCCGACCGCAGAGCCCGCGACGGCAAGGATGACGCCGAGCTTGGAGCCCCACTCTTCCTTGTGTTCAGCCATGAATGAATCCGGGGGTTGGGGAATGGGAGGAACGAACATCGGAATGTGCCACTAACGCTGAGGGGGCGCCAGCCGTTGGCTGACACCCCCTCTCGTCCATCCGATCCACCTTACTCCTCGTCGGGGAGCGGGGCGAACCCGCCCTCCAACTCGGCCGGCGGCGCGAGGAAGCTGTCCGGCAGCCCGTCGAAGGCCCCGAAGGTCGGCGCCGGCGTCGGCGCGGGGGGCGCCTCGATGTCCATCTCCACGTCGGAGTACCGGTACATGCCGGTCCCCGCGGGGATGAGGTGCCCGATGATGATGTTCTCCTTGAGGCCGAGGAGGTCGTCCTTGGCGCCACGGATCGCGGCATCGGTGAGCACGCGGGTCGTCTCCTGGAAGGAGGCGGCCGAGATGAACGACTGCGTGGTGAGCGAGGCCTTGGTGATGCCGAGGAGGAGGGGCTCCGAGATGGCCGCGCGCTCCTTCTTCTTCTTGGCCTTGTCGTTCACGTCGCGGAAGACCGCCTTGTCGACGTTCTCCCCCTCGAGGAACTCGGTGTCGCCCGACTCGACGACCCGGACCTTCTGGAGCATCTGGCGCACGATCACGCCGATGTGCTTGTCGTTGATCTTCACGCCCTGCAGGCGGTAGACCTCCTGCACTTCATTGAGGAGGTACTCCTGCACCGCGCGCGGGCCCTTGATCCGCAGGATGTCGTGCGGATTGACCGGGCCTTCGCTGAGGCGGTCACCGGCGCGCACGCGATCCCCCTCGTGCACACGGAGATGCTTGCCCGAGGCGACTTCGTAGAGCTGCGGCTGCTGCGTCTCGTCGATCGAGCCGCTGCCGTCGATCGGCTGCACGAAGATCTCGCGCTTGCCGCGCTTGATGTCGCCGAAGCGGACCACGCCGTCGATCTCAGAGATCGTGGAGGGATCCTTCGGCTTGCGCGCCTCGAAGAGTTCGGCGACGCGCGGGAGACCGCCGGTGATGTCGCGCGTCTTGTACGCCTCACGCGAGATCTTGGCGATGGTCTGCCCCGCCGCGACCTCGGCGCCATCCTCGATGATGAGCTGCGCGCCCACCGGGATGACGAAGTCACGGACCTTCTTCTCCTTCCCGCCCTTGGTGCTCCAGATCTCGATATGCGGATGGAGCTTCTTCTCACGATCCTCGACGACGACGCGCTGCCGGAGGCCGGTGAGCTCGTCGAGCTCCTCGGAGACCGTCTCCTCGTCGACGAGGTCGACGAAACGCAGCTGACCGCCGACATCGGCGATGATCGGGTTGGTGTATGGATCCCAGGTGAAGATCACCTGTTCCTTCGCGACCATCTCCCCGTCCCTGACCATCAACACGGCGCCGAGCGGCACCGCAAGACGCGCCATGATCGGGGCGTTCTTGTCCTTCGAGGCGCGCACGTAGAGCTCGCCCTCGTAGGAGGTCACGACCTGCTGGCCCTCCGGATCGGTGACGCTGATCAGGCGGTCCGAGAACTCGACCACACCGGCGACCTTCGACTTCCGAGCGGTCTGTTCCGCGATACGCGCCGCGGTGCCGCCGATGTGGAAGGTGCGGAGGGTGAGCTGCGTCCCCGGCTCGCCGATCGACTGGGCGGCGATGATGCCGACCGCCTCGCCGATGTCGACCATCGCCATGGTGGCGAGGTTGCGACCGTAGCACATCCGGCAGAGCCCACGCTTCGCCTCGCAGGTGAGCACCGAGCGGATCTTCACCGTCTCGATCCCCGCCTCCTCGATCGCATGCGCGGTCTCCTCGTCGATCATCTGTCCCGCCTCGACGAGCAGCATCGGGCGGCCGGCCTCGTCGAGGAGCTGCGGATCGACGACATCCTCCGCCGCCACGATCCCGACGATGCGCTCGGCCAACGGCTCGATGATATCCTCGCCTTCCTTCAGCGCGGCGATCTCCAGCCCCATCACGGTGCCGCAATCCTCCTCGGTGATCGTCACATCCTGCGCGACGTCGCAGAGGCGGCGGGTAAGGTAGCCGGCGTCGGCGGTCTTGAGCGCCGTGTCCGCGAGGCCCTTGCGGGCGCCGTGCGTGGACGAGAAGTACTCGAGCACCGAGAGCCCCTCACGGAAGTTCGACTTGATCGGGTTCTCGATGATCTCGCCGATGCCGCCGGTGAGCTTCTTCTGCGGCTTGGCCATCAGGCCGCGCATCCCGGCCAGCTGGCGGATCTGGTCGCGCGAGCCACGGGAGCCCGAGTCGAACATCATGAAGACGGTGTTGAAGCCGTCCTTCGACTCGCGCATGCGCTTCACCATCGCGTCCGCGATGTCGTTGTTCGCGTGCGTCCAGGTGTCGATGACCTTGTTATAGCGCTCGCCGTTCGTGATGTTGCCGGTCTGATACGCCTTCTGGAAGCGCGCCACGCGCGTGGTCGCCTCGTCGAGGATCGTCTCCTTCTCCACCGGGATCTCGAGGTCCTCGATCCCGATCGAGACGCCGCCACGGGTCGCGTTGCGGAAACCGAACTCCTTCAGCCGATCGAGGAAGGCGACGGTGCCGGCGAGTCCCGCCTTCCGATAGGACTCGAAGACGAGCTCGCCGAGGACCTTCTTCTTCATCTCGCGGTTCTGGAACGGCAGCTCCGGCGGGATGATCCCGTCGAAGAGCACGCGGCCGGCGGTCGTGGTGACCCACGCGGAGCCGCCTTCCATCGTCCGCGCGCGGTATCGCACCGCGGAGTGCACGCCGAGCTGGCCGAGCGCCATCGCCATCTCGATCTCGGACGCCGACCCGAAGGTCCGGAGCTTGGCCTGCGCCTTGGCATCCTTCAGGAGGGCGTCGAAGCCCGCGGGCGCCTTGGTCGCGACGTAGCAGCCGAGCACGATGTCCTGCGACGGCTCCGCCACCGGGCGACCGTCGGAGGGCTTCAAGATGTTGTTCGACGAGAGCATGAGCACGCGCGCCTCGAGCTGCGCCTCGTACGAGAGGGGCACGTGCACCGCCATCTGGTCACCGTCGAAGTCGGCGTTGAACGCCGCGCAGACGAGCGGATGGATGCGGATCGCCTTTCCTTCGACGAGCACCGGCTCGAACGCCTGGATGCCCAGACGGTGGAGCGTCGGCGCGCGATTCAGGAGCACCGGATGGTCGCGGATGATCTCTTCGAGGATCTCGAAGACCTCCGACGATTCGCGCTCCACGATCTTCTTGGCGCGCTTCACCGTCTCCGCGATGCCATGCTCCACGAGCTTGTGGATGATGAACGGCTTGAACAGCTCGAGCGCCATCGCCTTCGGGAGCCCGCACTGATGCAGCTTGAGCTCGGGGCCCACGACGATGACCGAGCGGCCCGAGTAGTCGACGCGCTTGCCGAGGAGGTTCTGGCGGAACCGCCCCTGCTTGCCCTTGAGCATGTCGGAGAGCGACTTGAGCGGCCGCTTCCCGCGGCCGCGGATCGCCTTGGAGCGACGGCCGTTGTCGAATAGCGCCTCCAACGACTCCTGCAGCATGCGCTTCTCGTTCCGGAGGATGACCTCCGGCGCGCGATGCGAGATGAGCTTGGTGAGGCGGTTGTTGCGGTTGATGACGCGCCGGTAGAGATCGTTCAGGTCCGAGGTCGCGAAGCGCCCGCCATCGAGCGGCACGAGCGGCCGGAGGTCGGGCGGGATCACCGGGACGACGTCGAGGATCATCCACTCGGGCTTGTTGCGCAGCCCCTGGGCGTCGCCCGAATTCCGGAAGGCGTCGACGATCTTGAGGCGCTTGAGCATCGCCTTCTTCTTCGCCTGCGAGGTCTCCACGAGGACCCCCGCGCGCAGCTCCTCCGCGACCGCGTCGACGTCGAGCCGCTTGAGCAGCTCACGGACCGCCGGCGCACCGATGTCGGCCAGGAAGGCGCTATCGCCCTCAGCCTTCGCCTTCTGCTTGAGGGTGAGGTACTGCTCCTCGTCGAGCAGGTCGTTCGCCCGGACCTCCTGCTCGCCCGGATCGATGACGACGTAGTTCGAATAGTAGATCACCTTCTCGAGGTCACGGAGCGTGAGATCGAGGACGTTCCCCATCGGGCTCGGCAGCGTCTTGAAGAACCAGATGTGCGCCACGGGGACGGCGAGTTCGATGTGACCCATGCGATCGCGCCGGACCTTGCTGAGCGTCACCTCCACGCCACAGCGGTCGCAGATCACCCCGCGATAGCGGATCCGCTTGTACTTCCCGCAATGACATTCCCAGTCCTTCACGGGGCCGAAGATCTTCTCGCAGAAGAGGCCGTCCTTCTCCGGCTTGAACGACCGATAGTTGATCGTCTCCGGCTTGGTGACCTCGCCCCACGACCACCACGAGCGGAGGCCGGCCATCTCCAGCCGCTCCCGCTCCTTGGGATCCCGGGGACCCCGGATCTCCTCCGGAGCCGCGATGCGGACCCGGATGTAATCGAAGGCGGAGGCCGCCTTCTCGCGTGCGCTTCGGAAGTCGATCATCGTCTTACTCCTCGCCCTGGGCCGAGAACGCGCCGCCCTCGGCGTGCGAATCCATGGTCACGTGGATGCCAAGCGCCTGCAGTTCCTTCACGAGCACGTTGAACGACTCCGGCGTGCCCGG
>CAXRBM010000016.1:0-3047 GCA_964228675.1 Gemmatimonadaceae bacterium | reverse complement strand
AGCCCGATCGCGAGTGCGGCACTCAGCGCGGCGCCGACCTTCACGGGGATCCCGGCGACCACCTCGATCCCGAGTCCCGCCCCGGCGACATTCCCGACGTTGAAGGCGAGCCCACCGAGCACCACGAGCACGGTGAGTACGGTCCCAAGCCCCGGGAGCACGGCATCAGCGACCGGGCCTGCGCGGCGTCCCGAGGCGGCGATCACCCGCCAGATGGTGAGCTGCGCGACGAGATCGATCACGATGCTCGCGAGGATCGCGAAGCCGAAACTCGCGCCGAGCTTCTCGGTGAAGACCGCGGTCTGCGTGAGGAATCCCGGCCCGATCGCCGAGGTCGCCATCAGGAAGGCGGCGCCGATCAGCGCCGAGCGCGGTCGATCAGACATCCGAGGGTCCAGGCGCCGAGGGCGCAGGCGAGGGAGAGGAGGAACGGCGTGGGATGCGCGGTGAGGTTGGCGACGCCATAGCTGGCCGCACCGGTGATCAGGGTGAGCGCCGCGGTTCGCGGACTTCCGAGGTGCGTGAAGAGCCCGAAGATGACCGTCACCACGACGCCGGTGCTCCCGAGGGCGGACGCCTGTTCGACGAGCGCGAAGACCCCCTGGCTGTTGAGGGCGAGGACCCAGGCGATGAGACCGAAGGTCAGGACGCCGGCGCGCGCGATGCGCACCTTCACCGATTCGTCCGTGATCCCCGTGAGCGGGACGATCAGGTTATGGGAGAGGAGCCCCGAGGCCACGAGGAGCGTCGAGTCGACGGTCGAGAGGATCGCGGCGATCAGGCCGCCGGCGAAGACGGCGAAGAGGATCGGGGGCAACGAATCGCGCGCGATGGTGGGGAGGAGCTGCTCCGGGTGTGCGAGGTCGGTGGTGAGCGCGCCGGCCAGGAGCGCGATGACCACCGGGATGCTCCCGATGAGCATGTACATCCCACCGGCGGCGAGTGACGAGCGCTGGGCGACCGATGCGGAGCGCGCCGCTATCACACGGCTCACGATCTCCGTCGCGGTGAGCGACCCGATCACGGGGATCGCCCACGCTTCGATGGCGAGCCAGATCGGGCCCGCCGCCGCCGGCGCGAGATTCACGCGCTCCGAGGTCGCGAGGAGCTGCCAGGCCTCGGCGGGCCCACCGACGCGGAGCACCACCGCGCCGAGGGTGATCATCAGGCCGATGGCGAGGATGATCCCTTGCAGCACGTCGGTGACGGCATCGGCGAGGAGCCCCCCGAACATCGTGTAGGCGACCACGAAGAGCGCCGCGATCCCGATCCCCATCTCGGGGGTGAGGAGGCTCGCGGTGGCGAGCACCTGACCGAAGGCACGGATCTGTGCGCCGGCCCAGAGGACCGAGCTCGGGATGAGGAGCACGGCGGCGAGTCGCTCGACCCCGATACCGAAGCGCTGACGGTAGAGATCGGCGAGGGTGGTGAGACCACGATCCCAGAGCGGACGGGCGAGCAAGGCGCCCATGAGGACGAGGCAGAGTCCATAGCCGAAGGGCTCGGGCGAGGCGAGCGAGAATCCCTCGCCGTAGATCGTCGTCGAGGAGCCGATCACCGTCTCCGCGCCGAACCAGGTGGCGAAGAGTGAGAAGGTCGCGAGGGTGTAGCCGAGGGAGCGTCCGCCGATCAGGTAGTCGGCCTCGGAGCTGATGCGCTTGGAGAGGTAGACGCCGATCCCGAGTTGCAGCGCGAGGAATGCGAGGAGCGCGAGGAGGGCGGGGGTCACGTCGGCGCGCGGCGGCGGGAGGCCATGAGGCGGGAATCTGGACTCATTCGACGGTGGCGAACAGGTCGGCGGTCCCCTCGACCGGGCACGGGGAGGGCTCCGGCTGAAGCCCACTCAGCTGCGCTGCGAGGCCGAAGAGGCGCGCCGGGGTCCATCCGGCTGCACGAAGCTCGGCAAGTCCGGTGTCGTTCGAGGATTTGCTCAACTTACGGCCGTCGGGATGCCGGATGAGCGGATGATGGAGGAAGGCGGGCGGGGTCGTGCGACCGATGAGTCGTGCGAGCCGGAGCTGTCGACCGGTGGAGGCGAGGAGATCCTCCCCGCGTATCACGAGGTCGATGCCCTGATCGTGATCGTCGACCGTCACGGCGAATTGATAGGTCCATTGGCCGAGCCGATCGCGCACGAGGAGGTCGCCGCATTGCGTCATCGGCTCCTGGCTCTGCGGCCCGAGCCGCAGATCATCGAACCGCTCAGAAGCCTCCCCGGCCATCATCACCCGGAGTCCCACCTGTCCCCTCATCCTTGATCCCTGACCCCTGCACGTTCCAGGATACATGAGCTCCAGTCCCTCATGTGCCTCCGTCGCTCGCGCAATCTCCGCGCGCGAGCAGGTGCAGGGATAGACCAGCCCACGGGTGTCGAGCTCGGCGAGGCGCGTCTCGTATCGCACGGTGTTGTCGCTCTGGCGTTGCGACACAGGTCCGGCACGGAATTCGTCGGTGGTGAGTCCATCCGGTACGAGGCCGAGCCAATCGAGATCATCGAGGATCCCCTGCTCGTACGCCGGGCGGCATCGTCCCCGATCGTGGTCCTCGATCCGCAGCAGCACACGACCGCCGAATCGCCGCGCGAGACCCCAGACCCAGAGGGCGTTCACGGCGTGCCCCAGGTGCAGCGCGCCCGTCGGGGCGGGGGCGAATCGCGTCGTGAAGCCGGGGGTGGGGGCGCGCATGGCCCAATCTCATCCCCGTCGGCATCACTGACAACCACGCCACACGCGGCCTAACTTGCACCGCATCCCTCCCGAGCCCACGAGACGCGTGCATCCCGATCCCGATTTCGTGACCGTCGTCGAGGTCGCCCCGCGCGACGGCCTCCAGAACGAGTCGACCCCGCTCCCCGCAGAGATCAAGGTGGAGCTCGTCGATCGGTTGAGTGCGGCGGGGTGCTCGACGATCGAGGTCACCTCCTTCGTCTCCCCCAAGGCGGTTCCGCAGCTCGCCGACGCGGCGCAGGTGATGGCGGGGATACGTCGTCACTCTGGCATACGCTACACTGTGCTGACACCGAAATGGAGGGGCTTCGAATGGGCTAG
>CAXRBM010000015.1:0-8966 GCA_964228675.1 Gemmatimonadaceae bacterium | reverse complement strand
GCATTCGTCCGCGCGCCGACCTGCTGGCCGAGGACGCTGACGCTGGCCTCCGCGACGGGCGCACCGCCTGCCTGCGTGACCTTTCCGGTGATCTCCCGCGTCGGCTGGGCGAGGGCAGCCTGACTGCCGCCGAGTCCCAGGCCGAGGAGCACCGCCATGACGCTCCGCATTGCCACAAAGCCTCCTATGGAGGAAGGGGGTGGAGTCCCAACATCGCATCCTACTTTAGAGGGGGCATGGACGCCCTTCGGACCAATAGGAAGCGACGCCCCAAATGACGGCGCAGGCAGGAACTCCGCAAGGGGGGCGGGGTCTGGGGGTCCCCCTGCGTGACAACCCCAGCCCTGCCGGGGTACTATGCGGCATCGTCATGCCAATCCCTCCGAGATTCCTCCGATCGCTGGTGGTCCCCTCCCTCCTCACCCTTCTGTTCGGGGTCGGCCGGGTCGACGCGCAGTGGGCCAACCCGGTACGCCGGACCGAGCCGACCGCGGCTGCTCGGGCGACCGGCGTCATCGACGGGGCCGTGGCCGACACGGCGCTGCGTCCGATCGCATTCGCCGAGGTGGTGATCCTCCGGACCGAGATCCGGATGCAGACCAACGCGGCGGGGCGCTTTCGCTTCGTTGATGTCCCGCCAGGGCAGTACATCCTGATCGTACGCCGCATCGGGTTCCGTCCCACCTCCTCGATCGTGCAGGTCGGGGCGCGCGACACGCTGCGGCTCTCCTTCACCCTGGAACCAGCGCTCCCGCAACTCGACACCGTGATCGTCTCCGAGCGCCGCCAGTCACTTCGAATGCTCGAATTCGAGGAGCGCCGCCGCCAAGGCGTCGGATTCTTCCTCACGCAGGAGCAGATCGAGAAGCGCAATCTCCCCGTGGCCGCCGATTACCTGCGGCTCGCCCCGTCGATCGCGCTCGCGCCGAGTCCCAACCCCTCTGGGATCTCCGAGCTCGTGGCGATCAGCAGGCGCGAGGGGGGGTCACTCTTCGGGGATGGGGCCAACGCCTGCGCGATGCAGATCGTGATCGACGGGGTGCCGATGCCCCCGCGCTTCCCGCTCGAACTCCTCCCCACACCGCGTGACATCGCGGGGATCGAGGTCTACAATGGCCCCGCGACGGTCCCAGCGAAGTTCAACGGGCTCGACCGCCGCTGCGGGATGGTTCTCGTCTGGACCCGCGACGGCTACTGATCCGCGAGACGTGCGCGCGGGGCGCTACGCACCGAGCTCGAGCGTCCAGGTGACAGCGAGGTTCGGGTCGAGCGAATCCCGCACCGAGCAGTACTTGGTCACCGCGAGCTCGATCGCGCGCTCGGCGTGCGCGCGCTCGATCCCGGCCCCGCTGATGCGATAGCGAAGCTCGACTGCTGTGAGGCGCGCCGGCACCGCATCGGCCCGCTGTCCCGTCACCGCGATGTCCAGCGAGGCGACCGGGGTGCGACGCTTCTCGAGGATGTCGACGACGTCGACCCCGGTGCAGCTCGCGAGGGCGCAGAGCAGGGCATCGACGGGGCTGGGTCCCGTCTCTCCCGACGCATCGAGCCGGATCGTCGCCGCGCTAGCGGGACGACCACCGTCGAAGCGGTGCGCGCCATCCCAGCGCACCGTCACCGCATTCACCTTCCCGCTCATCGTGCTCCCTGCCGCCCGAAGGGCGTGCGATTCAAGACGACCCGCCCATCGGTGATCACGATGAGCACATCCTGCAGGACGCTCGCATCCTCGAGCGGGTTCCCCTCGATGACGATCAGGTCGGCCTCGTAGCCCTCCACCACCCGTCCGGTGCGTGCGCCGATCCCCAAGAGCTCGGCGGCCCCACTCGTCGCCGTCGTGAGCGCCTCGACCGGGGAGAGCCCGAGCGCCCGGAAGCGCATCACCTCATGCGAGATCCGCGTCAGGCTCTCCGCGCCGTAATCGGTGTCGGCCCCGGCGGCGATCCGCACGCCGAGCGCGTGCGCATTGCGGATGGTCTGCTCGAGTCGCGGGAGCATGTATTCGCCGCGGAGCGTGAGCACGGGATCATCGTAGTCACCGCCGGGACGCGCGAGGTCGACCACCGTCGAGAGGGTAGGGACGAACCACGCCCCCTTTTGCTTCATGAGCCGCAGGGTGGAATCGGAGAGGAAGGTCCCATGCTCGATGCTCTTCGCTCCCGCAGCGACCGCGGCATACGCCCCCTCATCTCCGTGGGCATGCGCCATCACCGGGATCCCCTTCGTCGCCGCCTCCTCGACGATCGCTCGCAACTCCGCCTGATCGTAGACCTGCTTACGCGGGTCGGTGTCGGGGAGACCGGCCCGTTCGGTCCCGCGCGTCTTGATCCAGTCCACCCCGCGGTCGAGGTTCACGCGGACCAAGGCGCGGAGCTGCTCGGGTGTGGTCACGCCACTCGCGAGCGCACCGAGTCGGGGGTCGGCGAGGACGGTCTCCCCGAGGGTCGGCGTGACGAAGACCCCGGCCGCGAGCACATCGGGGGCGAGGATCTGTCCCGCGCGCGCCTGCGCGCGCATCGCGACATCCTGGAAGGCGGGGACGCTCGCCGACCGGACGGTGGTGACGCCGGAGAAGAGGGCGCGCTTGGCGTTCGCGAGGGTCGCGATGTGCGTGTGCGCGTCGATCAGTCCGGGCGCGACCCAGCGGCCCGCGAGATCGATCACCCGCACCCCACCGCCGCGCGGCAGTGAGAGCTTGGGGGCGATGCGCGTGATCTTCGTCCCCTCGATCACGATCGTCGCCTCGCGGATCACATTGCCAGAGACCCCATCGACGACGTTGGCGTTGATCAGATAGAGCGGTTGGCGCTCCTGCGCGGTGAGCGGTGCGGCGAGTGGCGCGGTGCCGGCGAGGACCATGAGCGCCGCGAGGGCGAGTCGGAGCGAGCGGGCAAGAGGCGTCATCCGATGCGGGTTCCGTTGGGGACGGGGTGGTCGGGATTGAGGAGGACGACCTCGGTGGGCCCGGGCATCGCGCCCAAGACGAGGACCTCGCTCGTGAATCCCGCGATCTTCCTGGTGCCGATGTTCGTCACGGCGATCACCTGCCGACCGACGAGGGTCTCGGGGGTGTAGTGCAGGGTGATCTGGGCGCTCGAGCGGCGTACGCCGAGCTCTGGGCCGAAGTCGATCGTGAGCTGGATCGCGGGCTTTCGTGCCTCCGGGAACGGGGCGGCCTCGAGGACCGTTCCCACTCGCATATCGATCGCGAAGAAGTCATCCGGGGTCGGCATCTGATTAATCTACGACTGTTCCCTGGTCCCTCCTACCTGGTCCCTGACCCCCGATGTCTCAATACCACAAGCATGTCTTTGTCTGCACCGGTGGGAAGACCTGCGGCTCGCAGGACTCCGCCGCGACCTTCGACTACCTCAAGGGGGCGATCAAGGACGCCGGACTCGCACAGGAGGTCCGCATCAACCAGTCGGGGTGCATGGGGCAGTGCGGGTACGGCCCGATGGTCGTCGTCTACCCTGAGAACGTCTGGTATGCGGGGGTCGATCGCGCAGCCGCGGAGACCATCTGCACCGCGCATCTGATCGGTGGCACGCCGGTCGAGGCACATCGCTATCGCCCGGCCCATGCGGGGGATCACAAGAAGCCGAAGGATCCCGCGGCCTGATGCGACCGGAGGAGCGGCCGCCGGTGATGGATCCCTACCGGCGGCACATCGTCGTCTGCACCGGGGGGTACTGCTCGAGCGATCGCGCGGGACGTGCGCTCTACGCGCAGCTCGCGCGACTCCTGCATCGCGAGGGGCTCCTCTTCGGCCCGTCGCGCGTGAAGCGCAGCGAGGTCCCCTGCCTCGGCGTCTGTGCCGGGGGGCCGATCGTCGTGGTCTACCCCGAAGGGGTCTGGTATGCCCACGTCACGCCGGTGCTCCTCGAGCGGATCGTCGTGGAGCACCTGCGCGATGGACGTGAGGTGAGCGAGGCGGTCTTCCACCGCCTCTGAGTCAGCGCGCGATCAGCGCCCCATGAGGCGCGCGACGCGCTCTTCGGTCGCCGGGTGCGTCGAGAAGAGGGAAGAGAGTCCCCCACGCACGCCGGCGAGGGGATTCACCATCGCGAGCGGCGCGACCGCCGGCGAGACCTGCATCGGGATCCGCTTGGAATAGCTGTCGAGCTTGCGCAGCGCATTCGCCAGGCCGTGCGGGCGGCCCGCGATCTCCGCTCCCACCGCATCGGCCTTGTACTCACGCTGACGGCTGATCGCGAACTGGATCAGCATCGCCGCGATCGGCGCGATGATGATCCCGATGAGCGCCGCGGCCGGGTGCCCGCGCTCATCGTCGTTCGAGCGACCACCGCCGAACAGGAGCCCCCACTGCGCGATGTTCGCGAGCGTGGAGATCGCGCCGGCAAAGGTCGCGGTGATCGTCTGCAGGAGCATGTCGCGGTTCTTGATGTGCGCGAGCTCGTGCGCGATGACCCCCTCGAGCTCCTCGCGATCGACGAGGCGCATGAGCCCTTCGGTCACGCAGACGACCGCGTGCTCGGGGTTCCGGCCCGTCGCGAAGGCGTTGGGCTGGTCGTGCGGGGCCACGGCGACGGTCGGCATCGGGAGGCCAGCGCGCTGCCGCAGCCGGTCGACCATGTCGTAGAGCTCCGGAGCCTGCGCGCGGTCGATGATCTGCGCGCGGTACGATCGGAGGACCATCGAGGCCGAGTTCCAGTACATGAAGACATTCATGCCGGCCGCGAGGACCAGCGCCAGCACCATCCCCGATTGACCCCCGAGCGCACCGCCGACCGACGCGAAGAGCGCCGTGAGACCGGCCATGAGCAGGAAGACCTTCAGGTTGTTCATTGCAGACTCCGACGAAAAGGGCAGGGTGCACCCGCCACTTTGGCGGGGCGACACGAAAGATGATACCCAGAAGGTGCAAGGGATGTGCCAGAGGGGGGGGCGGAGGCCTCCCCCCCAGCCCTCCCGCACTCTATACTCTGCCCAATCCCCCACCCGAGGTCCCGCCATGACCCCGAAGAAGCTCATCCTCGACTATGTCTACGAGAAGGAGTCGGCGCACCCCGACCGCATCTACCTGACCCAGCCGGTCGGGGGCGGGCAGGTCATCGACTATACCTGGCGCCAGGTCCTGGGCGAGGCTCGGCGGATGGCGGCGCACCTCCGCAGCCTTGGGCTCCAGCCCGGCGACCGCGTGGCGATGCTCTCCAAGAACTGCGCGCACTTCTTCATGGCGGAACTCGCCATCTGGATGGGGGGGTTCACCACCGTCGCGATCTTCCCGACGGAGAAGGCCGACACCATCGCCTACATCCTCGAGCACAGTGAGGCGAAGGCGATCTTCATCGGGAAGCTCGACGCCGGATGGGAGGCGCAGCTCCAAGGCATCCCAGACGCGATGCACCGACTGAGTTTTCCTCTGGCGCCCCAAGTCATCGGCACGACGTGGGATCAGGTCGTCTTGACGGTCGCGCCCCTCGGCGGGCAGCCGGCTCGTGCGGCCGAGGACCTCGCCCTGCTCCTTTACACGAGTGGTTCGACCGGCACGCCGAAAGGGGTGATGCACGACTTCGGGCATATCACCGCGGCCGCGGAGGGGATCATGCGCGGCATCGACTTCTCGCCTGAGGATCGCGCGCTCTCGTATCTCCCGCTCGCGCATGTCTTCGAGCGCGCGTACATCGAATGTGCCTCGTTCGTGGCCGGCGGCCACATCTTCTTCGCCGAGGCGCTCGACACCTTCGTCGCCGATATCCAGCGCGCGCGCCCGACGATCTTCATCTCCGTGCCGCGGCTCTGGCTCAAGTTCCAGCAGGGGGTCTTCGCGAAGATGCCGGCGCAGAAGCTCGACCGACTGCTGCGCATCCCGCTCCTGAACAAGCTGATCGGGAAGAAGGTCCTCACCGGACTCGGGCTCGACCAGGTGCGACTCGCCGGCTCCGGGTCGGCGCCGATCCCGGCGGAGCTCATCGCCTGGTATCGCCGCCTCGGGCTCAACCTCCTCGAGGGGTACGCGATGAGCGAGGATTTCGCGTACAGCCATCTCTCCACGGAGACGCACAAGCTCCCCGGCTACGTCGGCGTACCCTATCCCGACGTCGCGGTGCGGATCAGTGAGGACGGGGAGGTGCTCATCAAGTCGCCGGGGTGCATGGTCGGCTACTACAAGCTCCCCGAGCTCACCGCGGAGTCGTTCACCGCGGACGGGTTCTTCCGCACCGGTGACCGTGGCGAGCGACGTCCCGATGGGTTGCTCCGGATCACCGGGCGCGTGAAGGAGCTCTTCAAGACGGCGAAGGGGAAGTACGTGGCGCCGGCGCCGATCGAGAACTTCATCAATGAGCACGAGGCGATCGAGCTCTCGTGTGTGAGCGGCGTCGGCCAGCCCGCAGCGTACGCGATCCTCGTGCTCGCCGAGCACCTGCGCCCGAAGATGAGGGATCCGGCGGTGCGCGCCGAGCTCGACCGCACGCTGACCGATTGGCTCGCGGTCGTGAATCGTCATGTGTCGGAGTACGAGCGACTCCAGCTGTTCGTCGTCGCGGCGGAGCCCTGGTCGATCGAATCGGAGACCCTGACCCCGACGATGAAGATCAAGCGCGCCCGCATCGAGGCGATGGCGGCGCCATATGTCGACGGGTGGTATGCCGCTGGGCAGCCCGTCATCTGGCAGTGAGCTGAGCCGTTGCCCTCGTCCTTCGATGGGCGTCGTGAGCTCTTCGGCGCCGCCAAGAAGTTCCTCCTCGAGTCGCCGGCCAAGGCCGTAGCATCCTCGACTCCCGCGTCGGACGACTTCGATCCGCCGCGCCTGACCCTTGCCGCTTTGGAGAAGATCTCGATGTCCCGTTCCCGTGAGCGCATCCTGTCCAACCTCGAGGAGCTCTATCGCGAGGCGTTCCAGCGCGCGGCCGAGTCAGAGGATGCGGCGCAGAAGGTCTCCCTCGACTTCGCCTATCGGCGTGAGCAGTTGTATCTCGAGGTGTTGCTCGATGTGCGGGATGCGTTGGAGCGGCGCGGCTGAGTCCCGCCCGCCTGAGAGTGGAGTCGTCCGCAGTGCCGGTCCTGATCGTGAATGCGCGGGTCGCCACGGGAGATCCGCGTCGGCCCTGGGCGGATGCTATCGTCTGCGATGGTACGACGATCGTCGAGATCGGATCGAGTGCTGAACTGCGCAAGCGGTTCGGCGCAGTGGCTCGCGTGGTCGATGCGAAGGGTGCCGAGCTCGTTCCTGACGATGTGGTCTCGATGGCTGCGGTCATCGAGGCGCAGTCACCTAAGGTCCAGCGTTGACCGGTCTGACAGCACTCGACGGTCCGGCCTTCGAATTCGCGGCGCTCGAACGCGCCCGCCATTACGGACGCGCTATCGCGCGCGAGTTCGCGACCGAACTGTGTGGACGCGTCCTCGAGGTCGGTGCGGGGATCGGGCAGATGTCACGGGTCTTCACGGACATGCCGGGGGTGCGAGAGCTCGTCGCGCTCGAGCCGGAGGAGGCGTTCGCCCCGGTCTTTCGTGCGCGTGTCCCCGACGTTCGTCTCATCCAGGGGACGACGGCGACGCTCGATGCCGGAGAGCACTTCGACGCGGCGGTGATGATCAATGTCTTGGAGCACATCCCCGATCATGTCGGGACGCTCCGGGAGCTCCGGCCACATCTCCATCCCCGCGCACCGCTCTGCCTGCTCGTCCCGGCGTGTCCCGAGCTCTATGCCGCAATCGACGCTCGGTTCGGGCATGTGCGGCGATATACCAAGCCAGTGCTCCGGCAGGTGCTTGAAGAGGCCGGATACACTGCGGCGCGTCTGCACTACTTCAACGCGATCGGCTACGCCCTCTGGTATCTCAACTTTACGCTGCGCGGGGCCACGACCTTCAACCCGACACTCGTCGGGGCGTTCGATAGCACGGTCTTCCGGGCGGTGAACTGGGTGGAGACGCACATCGCACGCCCACCGATCGGGCAGAGTCTGATCGCGGTGGCCTATCCCGCCAGCTGACCGCTGGCGGGCCTAGGCTGGCGGGCCTAGTACCCCGCCAGCTCCTCATACGCCTTCACGAAGTCCGCCACCTGCGGGAGGATCTCATCCTCCAGACTCGGCGCGTAGCCCACGAACGTATCGGTGCTCGCCACGCGCTTGACCGGCGCATCGAGCCAGGCGAAGCAGTCGTCCGCGATGCGTGCCGCGATTTCCGCCCCGTATCCCCACGAGATCGAATCCTCGTAGGCGACGATCACACGCCCGGTCTTCTTCGCCGAGGCGTAGACCGTCTCCTGATCCCAGGGCGAGAGGGTGCGGAGGTCGATCACCTCGACCATGAGCCCACGCTCCTCCTCGACCTGCTTCGCCGCTACGAGCGCGCGCTGCACCGTCGCGCCGTAGGTCACCACGGTCACGTCCGACCCTTCCTTGACGATCTTCGCCTTGCCGAAGGGGATCATGAAGTTCGGCCCAGGATACGCGGCCTTGTTGTACGTCTGCCGGTAGAGATGCTTGTGCTCGAGGAAGATCACTGGATCCTCGGAGCGGATCGCGGTGCGGAGCAATCCGTTGGCATCGAGCGCGGTGCTCGGGCAGACGACGCGGAGCCCCGGGCAGTGCGTGAAGAGCGAGGCCCCGGTCTGCGAGTGATAGATCGCCCCGCGGATGTAGCCGCCATACGTGGTGCGCACGACGACCGGCGCCGCGAAGTGATTGTTGGAGCGCCAGCGCATCGTCGCGAGCTCGTCGCGCAGCTGCATGTAGGCGGGCCAGATGTAGTCGAAGAACTGGATCTCGACCACGGGCTTGAACCCACGGAGCGCCATCCCGATCGCGCGGCCGATGATGTTTGCCTCGGCGAGCGGCGAGTTGTACACACGCGTCCCGCCGAACTCCTTCTGCAGCCCCCAGGTCACCTTGAAGACGCCGCCCTTCCCCTTGACCTTGCCGAGGTACTCCTCGCGTGAGACGTCGGCGACATCCTCGCCGAAGACGACGATCTGCCCATCGCGCCGCATC
>CAXRBM010000014.1:0-15029 GCA_964228675.1 Gemmatimonadaceae bacterium | reverse complement strand
TCGGCTTCTCGTAATGCCGATGCTTGCGCAGGTCCGCGAGGATCCCGGCCTTCTCGCACTTCTTCTTGAAGCGCTTGAGCGCACGCTCGAAGTTCTCGTCCTCGTGGATGATGATCTCCGACAAACTGACTTCCCCCCTTGAATGGCGGGTCAACGCCGGCTGGGGTCCGAGTGATGTGAGCCTTCTAAGTTACGACGAGACAAACATTTGGGCAAGTCGGCCCGCTCCGGTCACCCTGGGGGCCAGGCGAGGTCCCGCCCCCCGAGGAGGTGGAGGTGGAGATGCCCCACCGTCTGCCCCCCGTCCGCCCCGGTATTGATCACCGTCCGGTACCCCGTCGCGGCCACCCCCTCCGCCCGGGCCACCTGCTGGGCCATCCGGGTCATCGCCCCCACCACCCCGGCGGCATCACCCACCGTCTCGAGCGAGGCGGTGTGTGCCTTGGGGATGACGAGGATGTGGGTCGGCGCCTGCGGGGCGATATCGCGGAACGCCAGACACTGGTCGTCCTCCGCCACCACCCGCGCCGGGATCTCGCGCCGGACGATCCGGCAGAACAGACAGTCGGTCATGGGGCGCTCGGTGTGTGAGATGCGGCATCCGCCGACCCCTCAGGGTGGGATCCCAGCGCCGCCCGCACCGTCGCCACCGCCGCGATCGCCGCGGTCTCGAAGCGAAGGATCGATCGACCCAGCGCCACCCGCTGGAATCCAGCGGCCTCGAACGCCGAGATCTCATCGGTCTCGAGCCCTCCCTCCGGCCCGACCGCCAGTACCACCGGCTCGCGCAACGACCCGAAGAGCTGATCGAACGCGATGCCCTCGCCATCCATCAGCAATCGCGTCCCGCCCGGCGCCGCGGCGAGCGCATTGGCCAAGGTCGCCTCGGGGAAGACCGCCGGGGCCCAAGCGCCACGGCTCTGTTCGAGGGCGCCCTCGATCCGATGCGCGACCTTCTGATGAAAGGTCGGCCCTTCCCCCCTGGGCGCCACATGGCGTGAGCGGCGGAAGAGGACGGGGCGCCAACTCGAGACCTCGAGCTCGGTCGCCTTCTCCACGAGGAGCAGCATGCGATCCTTGTCGGCGACGGGAAGGAGGAGATGCACCGCCGGCGCTGCGTCGACCAACTCGACCGACTCCACCTGCACCGAGGCGTGCCGCTTCGCGAGCGTCACCAACATCCCCTCTCCCCGGCGCCCCGCCCCATCGACGAGCCCCACGCGCGCGCCGACGTCGAGCCGCCGAACCCGCATGTGATGCGCGGCCTCTTCGCCTAGCGTCACCGTCTCGCCGATGGCGAACGGTTGATCGAGCACGAAGGTCGGGAGACTCATCGCCGCACCCGCACCGACCACCACTGCTCCTCGGCGTCTTCCGCGTGGATGACCCAACCGGCCGCCTCAAGCGAAGCCACCATCATCTCGCGCTCCTCACGCAGGATCCCACTGAGGATCATCACGCCATCGGGCGCGAGCGACTCCCCCATCAGCGGCAGCAATTCGAGTAGGACCGAGGAGATGATGTTGGCAAGGATCACCTGCACCGGCGCGATGATTGGGAGGAGGAGCTGCGCATCACCCTCGAGGACCGCGACGCGATCCGCGACGCCGTTGGTGGTCACATTGAGCTCCGCGTTGCCGATCGAATCGGCGTCATTCTCGATCGCGAAGACGCGCGTCGCACCGAGCTTCGCGGCGGCAATCGCGAGCACCGCACTCCCCGCCCCGAGGTCAGCGACCGAGGCGCCGGCGAGTGGGATGGCCTGCAGCAATCGGACGACCCCGCGCGTGGTCGGATGCTCTCCGGTGCCGAACGCCATCGCGGGCTCGATCACGATCGTCGTCGCTGAATCACGTCCCTCCGCCATCCAAGGCGGGGTGACCGTCAGGCCGCCGAGCGGATGCGCGGTGATCCGATCGCGCCACTTGGTCGACCAATCGATCAGCTCGAGCGGGGCGAGCGCAACGATCGATGCCGGATCCACCGCGCGAAGTGCCGCGAGGAATCGCTCGACGTCAGCGGTCGGCGGGAGATGCGTGATGAGGTGAGCGCCATCTTCGTGCACCCCCTCAGCGCCGGCCGCGAACATTGCCGCGATCAGCGTCTCCGTCTGCGCCGTGCTCGATGGGGTGCACGCCGCGCGGGTCCACCGCGCATCCGTCGGATCTGCGTTGGTCATGCGACGCCCTCATGGCGTGTGGTAGCTGGGGTCGGCCGCTCCGTCCACGCGTGCGCGATCACCTCGGCGATCCTCGCACGAAAGACCGGGATCGCGAAACGCTCCGCCTGCTGCCGACAGGCCGCCTCGGTCGGCGGCGGAGCCGCGAGGAAGCGACGGACCGCCGTGATGATCGACTCCGGCCGCTGCGCGCCGAAGAAGGTCCCGGTCTCGCCCTCGATCACCGTCTCGAGCGCGCCACCCGCTCCGTAGGCGATCACCGGCGTGCCGCAGGCCTGTGCTTCGAGTGGGGCGATGCCGAAGTCCTCGAGTGCCGCGAAGACGAAGGCCTGCGCGCCGCTCAAGAGACGCGAGAGCTCCATGCTTGGCGCATGGCCGACGAAGCGGATGTTCGTCGCACCCTGCGCCGCCGCGTGGCAGCGCGCGCGATCGGGGCCATCACCAACGACCGTCAGCTCGAGATCAGGCATCTGTCGGAAGGCATCGATAAGGAGCGGGACCTTCTTGTATGGCGCGAAGCGGGAGACGGAGATGAACCCCTTCCGCTCACCAGACATCGGGCGAAAGGTCTCGGTGTCCACCGGCGGCGGCACGACCACGCTCGATCGACCGTAGTAGCGGGCGACACGATCTCCCACGAAACGGGAGTTCGTAAGATAGAGATCGGTACGATCACTCGTTCGCCGGTCCCATCGTCGCAGTCGCGCCAAGCCGACCCGCGCAGCGGCTCGCTTCAGCAGACCGAATCCCGAATCGGCGAGATACGCCTCCTGCAGATCCCACGCGTAGCGCACCGGGGTGTGGCAGTAGGTGATGTGCAACTGATTCGGACGGTGCGTCCGCGCGCCCTTCGCCACGCAGTGGCTCGAGGAAATCACGAGATCGTACGCGCGGAGGTCGAACGACTCCACGGCCTCGGGGAAGATCGGAAGGAAGGAACGAAACGACTCGCGCCCACCGGTCCAGCGCTGGAGAAACGAAGTGCGCACCGGACGACCACGGTAGCGCTCCGGTGCCTCACCGGGCATCGCACAGACCAGCGCGAAGAGATCCGCCTCCGGAAAGACCGCGAGCAATTCGTCGACCACCCGCTCCGAGCCCGCGTGACCGATCAGCCACTCATGCACGATCGCGACGCGTCGCCCCGCGGGGAGTGGCGATCCACTCATCCCGCGATCGCCTCCTTCATCTTCGCCCAGAATCCCTTCTCGCGCTTCTCCGGCGGCTTCTCCTGCATCTCGCCGAGCTGCTCCACCAACGCCCGCTCCTCACGCGAGAGCGAACTCGGCGTCCAGACCTGCACACGCACATGTAGATCCCCCGTGCCACTCGCGTTCACGCGTGGCAAACCCTTCCCGCGCATCGTGAACACCTGCCCGCTCTGGGTCCCCGCGGGGATCTCCAGCGAGAGCGCCCCCGTGATTCCTGGCACCTCGACCTCTGCCCCGAGCGCGACCTGCGGATAGCTCACGAGTACCTCGCAGTAGAGGTCCTCGTCATCCCGCTCGAACCGTTCGTCCTCGACCACATCGAAGACGACGATCACATCGCCGCGTGGTCCCCCACGCGTCCCCGCATTCCCCACGCCGCGGAGCTGCATGTATTGCCCCGTGGCGACGCCGGCGGGCACCTTGATGTCGAGCGTGTGGTCGGCGCGCATCCGTCCCTCGCCGCGGCATTCCGTGCACGGCGATGTGATCGTCGTCCCCTCACCGCGACAGGTCGGACAGGGGGCGACGCTCACGAACTGACCGAAGAAGCTCTGCTGCGCGCGCCGCACCTCCCCCTGCCCCGCACAGGTCGTGCAGCGCTGCGGTTTCGTGCCGGGCTCGGCCCCCTCCCCGTCGCAGCGCGCGCATGGGTCGAGGAGCTTGAGCTTCACCGTCTTCGTGACCCCGGTCGCGACCTCCAGCATCGTGAGCTGCAGATCCAGCTTGACATCGGCGCCGGCGCGCGGCCCGTTCGACTGGCGCCCGCCGCCACCACCGAAGAGGTCGCCGAGCCCGAAGTCACGCATGAAGATGTTGAGCGCGTCGGAGAGGTCGACATGCTGATAGCCTCCCCCACCGCCACCGCGGAGTCCCGCCTCGCCGTATCGGTCGTAGGCCGCACGCTTCTGCGGGTCCCGAAGCACGTCATACGCCTCGGTGACCTCTTTGAACTTCTCCTCCGCCTCCTTCGATCCCCCGTTGCGATCGGGGTGATACTGCATCGCGAGCTTGCGGTAGGCCTTCTTGATGTCGTCGTCACTCGCCGTCTTATCGACGCCGAGGGTAGCGTAGAGGTCAGCCATATCAGAGCGAGAAAAGCCAGGGTGGCACCGCAGCCCTGCCAACTCGGCGGGCCACAGGGGGAAGATACCTACCGAAGGGGCAATTCGGGTGCCACGCGAATCGCCGGCCGCGCCGACAGCTCAGTCAACCGCTCAGCCGTCCAAGCCGATGGCGGACCGGATCCGATAGTACCCCCGCCCGATGAACTCTCGGAGCACGCGATCGGTGTCCTCGAGGGCCTCGGCATCCGGGAGGAAATCCGTGGGGGTGCGCGCACGGAGGTTCCGACGGAAGTCCACGGGAAAGGGGGTCACCGAGAATCCCTGCCCTGCGAAGAGCTGGATCGCCCGCGGCATGTGGAAGGCCGAGGTCACGAGTAGGATACGCCGCCCGATGCCGAGCGAGTCGACGAGGGCGCGCACCGCTCGCGCTTCTTCAGCCGTATTCGCCGCGACGCCCGTAAGTGCGATTCGTGACGCGGGGATGCCGATGGCCTTGGCTTCTTCCGCGAGGAACTCCCCCTCCGGCCGCAACTCACGCATCCACGGCACCTGACCACGTGTGAAGATGAGCCGCGGCGCTCGCTCGGCGCGCAGCAACTCGATCCCCCCCATGAAGCGATCGACCCCATCGCTCCATTCGAAGGTTCGCCCGATTGCAGTGGGCGAGGCTGTCGTCATCCCGCCGAGGACGACGATGGCATCGGCGACCGGCACCTCAGCCGCGACCTGTCGCGACATGCCCTGCTCGGACCAGCTGACGAACCGCTGTGACACGACATGCACGCTCGACGCATAGAGCAGCGCCACACCGGCGAGCACCGGCCACCGACGCCGCGTGAGCGCTCCCCATAGCACCAACCCCATCACCACCACGAGTGGCGACAGGAAGAGCGGGAGGAGTTTGTGGAGGTAGATCAGAATGCGGCCTACGCCAGCAGATCGGTCACGAGCGACGATGTATGCGTGACCAGCGCGATCACCTTCTCATAGGGCATCCGCGTCGGCCCGATCACCCCGATCACCCCCGTCAGGCTCCCCGCCTTGTACTCGGCGGTGACGAGTGTGAGGCCACCAAGGAGCGCGGTCCCATGCTCCCCGCCGATCGTGATCGAGACGCCGGGCTGTTCGGCGCGGGAGCGCAGGACCGTCGCGAGTTGCGAGCGCGTCTCGGTCAGGGTGAGGAGCCGCTTCATCGACTCCCCCGTGGCGAACTCGGGCTGGTCGGCGAGCACTGAGGGCTGACCGAGCACCACCGTCTCCTCATCAGTCATAGTGCCGACGTCGAAGAGCTGGTCCCCTTCCTGAACGAAGATGTTGAGCAACTCCCCCGCCCCGGCCAACCCCGTCGCGCTCGGCGCCGCATCGCGAAGGCGTGCCCCGAGCGTCCCACGGATCTCCGCGAGGGAGAGCCCCGCGAGACGCTCATTGAGCACTCGCTGCACCTCCGCGATCGCCTCGTCGGCGATCTCGCCGCGCATCTCAACGAAGATCGTGCGCACCGTCCCACCCCGCAGCGACAGGACGAGGATCAACTTCTCGCTGGTGAGTCGCACCAGCTCGAGTCGCTGCAGCACCGTCTGGTCGAGCCGAGGCCCGAGGGCGAGCCCGAGCTCCTGCGTCAGTACGCCGAGCGACTGCGCCGCCCGGCGGAGGATCGTCTCGATCGCGGAGCTCCCGCTCCCGATGTCCTCCGCGAGGCGATCCCGCTCCGCACTGGGGAGCGGCTCGAGCCGCATCAGGGAATCGACGTAGGTCCGATATGCCTTGTCGGTCGGGATGCGACCGGCGGAGGTGTGGGGGTGGAAGAGGAACCCCTTCTCCTCGAGATCGGCCATCGTGTTGCGGATCGTGGCCGGGGAGACCCCCAACCCGAATCGGCGGGAGATCGTGCGGGACCCGGCGGGTTCCGCCGTCTCCACGTAGGAGCGGACCACACACTCGAGCACCCGACGCTCGCGTTCCGACAACTCATGCAACGCCATAAGTCGCAGATTACGAACGACTTCGAACCGAAGTCAAGGCGGCAGCGAGCGCATCGATGCGGAGCCATCCATCAGGGGTCAGCACGAGGCGATCCCCCTCTTGCCGGCCCCACCCGGCGTCGATCCAGGGGCCGATGGTGGTCAGGTCCTCAGGTCGGATGGTCAGACCGTCGATCGTGCGAAGACCGAGGTAGACCGCTTCGGCCAGCCGTTCGTCGGGGCCGATGGTCTCCTCCCCAGCGAGGGGATCGATCCCCTGCTCGACTTGGGTGGTCCATTCGGCATAAGCCGACGTGTTCCAACGCCGCACCCGCCCATCGAAACCGTGGGCGGAGGGCCCAAGGCCGAGGTAGGGGACTCCCGACCAATAGGCGGCGTTGTGGATGGCCCGATGCCCCGAGCGGGCATAGCTCGAGACCTCGTAGTGCTCGAACCCCGCGGCCGAGAGCCGGTCATGCGCCAGGAGGAACTCCGTGGCGTAGCGCTCTTCCGGCGCCTCCTCCACCGCCCCGCGAGCGGTCCAGCGCCCGAGGGGGGTCCGTGGCTCGACGGTCAGCCCGTAGACCGAAAGGTGGGTCGGCTCCAGCGCGACCGCCCGGTCGAGGTCCTCAGCCAGACGGCTTGCCCCGACCTGTTCCGGGATCGCGAAGATGAGGTCGAGGGAGATCTCGTCGATCCCCCCCTCTCGGATGGTCTGGACCGCGGCCTCGGCTTCCTCAGGGGAATGGCCCCGGTGCATCCAGGAGAGGACCCTGGGGTCGAACGATTGGACCCCAAGGGACACCCGGTTGACCCCGGCCGTCCGCCAGGCTCGGACCACGTCGACCGAGATGTCCTCGGGATTCGCCTCGACGGTGACCTCCCGCATCCCTGTGGAAAACTTATCCACACCGGCGAATTCCCGGATTCCGTGGAGAAGTGCTGTGATCCCCTCGCCGCCCAATTTGGACGGCGTACCGCCCCCCAGATAGATGGTCCCTATTCCTGTGGAAAAATCCCCCCCCCCGCGAGATACAAGCTCCCGGAGAATGTTTTCCACATAGCGATCGACGGGGACAGACTTCCGAACCGCGATCGCGAAGTCACAGTACGAGCACCGGCGACCACAGAACGGGACGTGGGCGTAGATATGGGGATAGGAAACGGCCATGAGAATGATTTAAAGTATTTTCACATAATGTTGATTTTATTAGCTTTATACATTTGTTCTAATGTCTTTTATCATTTCGCGAGCTCCCGCATCAGAGACCGCCACGCCTCGGCTCTCACTGAGCTCGACCCGCCCTCCTGATATACCTCAAGACCGGGATCTCCCCCTGCCCCAACCCACTCGTCAGGCGAAGTTGACGGCTCCGGAATTGTGGATAAACCATACAATCCCAACAGGTCTTCTACATCGGTGATGACCTGCGCCCCATCCCGAATGAGAAGGTTCACCCCGGAGGCTGTAGGGTCCTCGATACGCCCAGGTACCCCCGCCACCACCCGCCCCAGCTCCAGCGCCTGGGTCGCCGTGTTGACCGCCCCCGACTTGAACCCCGCCTCCACCACCAGGGTCACTCGGCACAGGGCGGCGATGATCCGATTTCGGCGCGGAAAGCACCCCTGGACCGCCCGGGTCCCCGGCTCGACCTCCGAGACCACCAGGGCTCGCCGCCCCATCTCGGCCAAGAGGGTCCTGTGCGCTACCGGATAGGGCACGTCGACCCCCGTTCCCTGCACCCCGATGGTCCGTCCCCCTACCTCCAGTGCCGCCCGATGGGCCGCGACATCCACCCCTCGAGCCATCCCGCTCACCACCACCAACCCCGCCCGGGCACAGGCGCGAGCCAGCTGGCTCGCCATACGGACGCCATACGGGGTGGGCTCTCGGGTCCCGACGATGGCCACCAGCCGGTCTGGAGCAACCGCCAAGAGGCCGACATCTCCCACGCACCATAACCCCGCCGGTGGATTCGAAAGATCGCGTAACGAGCCGGGGAGGCCCTCCGCGCCGATCCAGGTCGGCTGGCCGGAGATGGCCTCGGCCGGGGGGATCACGCCGCGCCCGACTTCCGGAGTTCGAGCAGCTTGCTCCACCAGGCCGCCTTGAGCTCATCGAGCCCGAGCCGGCCGGGGGCCGAGATCGCCCACATCCCGAAGGCGTGCGGCGCCTCGATGGCGGGCACGTAGAGCTCCCCCATCAGGTCGCACTTGGAGAAGACCACACAGTGCGGCTTGGCCGCCAGCTCAGGGGAGTACTGCTCCACCTCGCGCCGGAGCTGATCGTACTCCGCCTGCCAGTCCATGGCGTCGATCGGGATCAGGAAGGCCAGGATGCGGGTGCGCTCGATATGCCGTAGGAACTGGAGCCCGAGCCCCTTCCCCTCATGGGCCCCCTCGATGATCCCGGGGATGTCCGCCACCACGAAGGTGCGCGAATCACTGAGCTGCACGACCCCGAGGTTCGGCTTGAGCGTGGTGAAGGGGTAGTCGGCGATCTTGGGGCGCGCGGCGGAGATGACCGAGAGGAGGGTCGACTTCCCCGCATTCGGTTGCCCCACGAGCCCCACGTCGGCGATGAGTTTGAGTTCGAGTTCGAGGGTCCGCACCTCACCCTCCTCGCCTGGCTGCCACTCGCGGGGCGCCTGATGGGTCGCGGTGACGAAGAAGGCATTCCCCTTCCCCCCTCGACCGCCCTTGGCGACGACCATCTCATCGCCGTGCTCGAGGATCTCTCCGACCCGCTCCCCGGTCTCCTTGTCGCGGATCACCGTCCCCGGAGGCACCGGAAGGACCACGTCCTCCCCTGACCGCCCCGTCTTGTTCGACCCCATCCCGTGCTCCCCACGCTCCGCCTCCCAGGCGTCGCGGTAGGTGAAGTCGAGGAGGGTCGAGAGGTTGGCATCGCCGCGGATGCGGACATCCCCGCCCTTCCCCCCATCGCCGCCATCGGGGCCCCCCATCGGCGCGAACTTCTCCCGGCGAAACGAGGTGCACCCAGAGCCGCCGGTACCGGCGGTCACGCGAACCGTCACGAGATCGATGAACACGAGGGGAAGCTAGTCGAAGCGGGCCCTGCGTGCGGATCGAATCAGCGCGCGTGTGACCCGGATGACGCCACACGCACCGGGCGAATCTCCCCCACCACTTCGCCGCGCGTGTTGCGGATCGGCCGGTGCGCGAACTCCTCGAGCCGCGCCGGCAACTCAGCCGGGAGGATGTCGAGCTGCTGGAGCGCGGCGAGGACCGCCGCCTGCTGGGCTCGGAGTGCCCCGTCCTCCACCTTGAGCGCGAGCCCGAGCCCGCGACTTGGCACCGCGACCGAGTGCACCCCTTCAGCTCCGACCTTCGCGATCACCGCGCCCTTCGTCTCCTCGAGGAGGATGGAATCGAAGCGCTCGGTCCCTCCGAGCAGATGCGGATGCGCACGCACGGCGGCGGCGATACGCGATGCGATCGCCTCCCCATCATGGATCGCCGTCGCGAAGCGCGCGTAGGCCCGCGCCATCCGCTCCAGCGAGAGCGCCATCACCGTCACCCCACAGCCATCGATTCCCACCGGCATGTCATCGAGTGGGACCCCAGTCCACGCCGAGACCTCACCGAGGCAGGCGCGCTGCACCGGATGGTCCACATGCTCATACCCACGGATGGCCCAGCCGGCGGTCTTGGCGCGGGCGAGCATCGACGCATGCTTGCCGGAGCAATTGTTGTGGAGGCGCGTCAACGGCTTCCCCGACTCGCGCCAGAGCTTCGTCCCACGCGTGGACAGTGGCTCGTGCGGACCACAGGCGAGATCTCCTTCCTCGAGGCCCAACGACGCGAGCATCCGCTCGACCACCACGAGGTGCTCTGGCTCGCCTCCATGGGATGCGCAGCTGAGCGCGAGCTCCTCTGGCCCCCACCCGACGCCATCGAATCCCCCGCTCGCAATGAACGGCATCACCTGGAACAACTTGGCACAGGAGCGCCACATCGAGACGAGCTGCGGGTCGCGAGCACCGGCGATCGGGGCGCCGTCGCGGACGATGACCGCCGCGTGGACGCGGTGCTGCGATTCGACGACCTCACCGCGGGTGACTTCGATATCGAGATGCAGGGGGATCATGTCACGAATGCTAGTGGGACCTTCGGTGGTTGGGCACCGCCACGGTCACCACGCCGGCGCATCTGCACAGAGCACCGCGGCGAGTACATCGCCGGCGTGGTCCCAGGTGAACCGCGCGGCACGAGACCTGCCCGCAGCCACGCGATCCGCACGCCATGTCGCGTCCACGCGTACCCGTGTCACCGCCGCCGCCATCGCCGCATCATCGTCCATGGGTACCAGGACCGCCGCCCCACCGACGACCTCGGGGATCGGCGCCCGATCGACCGCGACGACCGGCGTCCCCGCGGCCATCGCCTCCAGCGCGACCATCCCGAACCCCTCCTGCCGCGACGGGAAGAGAAAGGCCTCCGCGAAACCATAGACCATCGCGAGGCGCGCATCAGGAAGCGTCTCCACCTCCACCATGCGATCCCACACGCCGAGGTCGCGCGCGAGGTGCTGCAGACGGACGAGATGCGGGAAGCGCTCGCCGACCATCACGAGCCGCAGCGCCGCATCCACCGGCGCAAGTCGCGCGAAGGCACGAATCGCCATCTCGAGATTCTTGTGCGGCTTCTTGTTCGCGACGGTGAGCAGGTACGGCCCGGTGATCCCAAGCTCCCGGAGTACCTCTCGGCGCTCCATCGGTGCGAAGAAGCCCGCCGCGACGCCGTTCGGGATCACTTGGACCTTGTGCGCCGACTCGGGGAACTGTGCGGCGATCGCCACCCGCGAGGTCTCGCTCACCGTGACCACCGCGCGACTCGCCGCCAGCATCCGTCGCATCCATGGCGCCGCGATCATCGCGCGCAGACGCTCTCTGGGCGTGGCACCCTCCAGCTGGATGAGATCGTGTAGCGTCGTGACAGGCGCTGTCCCGGCCACCGCGCCCAGCTGCCACGCTCCATCCCAATTGGGGAACCAGGTGCGATGCGGGCGCCCCACCTGCGAAGCGAAGTGCGCCCACGTCAGCGGGATGCGCGGGTCGTAGCGCCTCCACCCGCAATCGATGACCCGTGTGGGCACCGTCATCGTCGCGCGAACCGAGGCCAGGTCGGCTGTCGGACCCACGAGGACGATCTCCTCGAACCGCCCCGTGCGGGAGAGCGCACCGAGCATCTCGCGCAGATGACGACCAAGCCCGGAGCCGAACGGCGCTCGTGCGTCGACCAGGAGCGTCGTCACTGGTGATCTGACGCTGCCGCGAGGAGGGACTCCCGTGTATTGCGCGAAGGATCCGCCAACACCAGCTCGAGGAGTCGCTTGAGTGTCGCCCCGACCTCGGGGCCGTTCCGAATCCCGACCCCACGCAGGTCGTCGCCGTCGATCGCGAGATCGCCCAGCGTGATGGGATCGCGCCACGCGATACGCATGGCCCGCCGGTAGAGCCGGATCCCGGCCTGCCGCGCCGCGCGGACCCGTGCGATGTCGGCGTCCGCTGACGCGAGCGTCGCCGCCGCGCGTGCCCAGAGGACACGCGCCACCAGCGGGACCTGAAGCCGCCCGACCGTCGCGACGAATCGGCGGAGGGTCACCTCCGCCGAGAACTGCTCCGTCACCACTGCCATCGATGGCACCGCCGCGACGGCGGCGGCCACCGACCGAGTCAGCGCGACCTCCTCATTGCTGAACCTGAGCCCCTTCAGCGTCCGCTCCAGCGCCGCGGGTGCCGCCTGCCCGGGTTCCGCGAAGAGCGCGGCCAACCGGAGCGCCCGCCGGGCTGGACGCCGAACTCGCGCGGGTCGCGCCAGGAAATCGATCGTTCGGAACCGAAGGGCTGGGACATCCACGAGCACCGGGAGAAGTACCGCGAGGACCCCCGCCTCTCGATAGCGCTCCAAGCTCGCCGAGGGCCGCTCGACCTGCTCCATGATCTTGTCGAGCTCCTGCTTCACCCGCTCCATCGAGAGGCGCGTGAGGAACGGCGCGCTCGCGCAGATCGCCGCCCACGTCTCGGGGTCGATCGCAAAGTCGAACCGTCCGGCGAAGCGGATCGCCCGCAACGCCCGCAACCGATCCTCCTCCATCCGAGCCGCCGCGACGCCCACACAGCGCACCACCCCGCGCGCGAGATCGCCCCGCCCATCGAAGGGATCGCGGATCGCGAGCGTCTCCGCATGCACCGCGATGGCGTTGATCGTGAGATCCCGCCGCGCCAGATCCTCATCGAGTGACGCCCCGAAGCGCACGACCGCGTGGCGCCCATCGGTCTCCACATCATGCCGGAAGGTCGTCACCTCGTGCAGCACGCCCTCACGATCCAGCACCCCGACCGTCCCGAACTGGATCCCCACCGGGACCGTCCGCCGAAAGAGCCGCTGCACTTCCTCCGGACGCGCCGAGGTCGCGATGTCCCAATCCAAGGTCTCGATCCCCAAGAGCGCATCCCGCACGGCCCCCCCGACGCACCACGCCTCGAACCCCGCTCCCTCCAGGGCGCGGCAGATCTCGCGGACGGCGACCGGTGGTTCGAGACGTGACATGAGAGAAAGCTAGGCGATCCCGCGCGGCGGAGGCGACCATCGCCATGGGGTCGTCCACGTACCATCTTACACGCATCATGACGACGTCCTCCCTGACCCGACCGCGGCTCGAGACCCTGCTCGCCGCACCGGCAGCCCAGCGCCGCCGCATCGCCATCGTCGGCGATGCGATGCTCGACGTCTACCTCCGTGGTGATGTCGATCGCATCTCGCCCGAGGCTCCCGTCCCCGTCGTGCGGGTCCGCGACCGGACAGAGGCCCTCGGCGGGGCCGCCAACGTCGCACAGAACGTCGCGGCGGTCGGCGCGCAACTCGAACTGGTTGCCGCCATCGGCGATGACCGCTCCGGCGAACGGGTACGCGCCATGCTCGCCGCCCTTGGCGCCGACCCGCGCGGGCTCGTCACGATCGATCGCCCGACCACGACCAAGACGCGGGTGGTCGCGCGGGGCCAGCAGGTCGTGCGCGTCGATGAGGAGGTCGACACCGACCTGCGTGGGCCCGAGGTGACGGCCCTCGTCACCGCCGTCGACCGCGCCGTCGCCGATGCCGATGCCCTCATCCTCGAGGACTACAACAAAGGGGTCCTCACGGAGCCGGTGATCCATCGGGCGATCGCCGCGGCGCAGGCCAAACGCATCCCCGTCATCGTCGACCCGAAATACCGAAACTTCTTCGCCTACCGCGGAGCGACGATCTTCAAACCGAACCGGCGGGAACTCGAGGCGGCGCTCGGCGCAGCCGTGGATCTCGAACACCCCGAGGCATTGCCCGCCGTGCTCCACCGATTGGGGGCCGAGCGCCTCCTCCTGACCCTGAGCGAGCGTGGCATGGCCCTCATCGATCCCGACGGGACCATCCACCGCATCCCGACGTCCGCGCGCGAGGTCTTCGACGTGGTCGGCGCGGGCGACACCGTGACCGCCTACCTCGCCGCGATGCTCGCCGTCGGAGCCGCCCCGGTCGAAGCGGCCATCATCGCGAACGATGCCGCTGGCATCCAAGTGGGCAAGGCAGGCGCCGCGACGGTCACCCCCAAGGAGATCCTCGCACAACGGGACTGACGGGCATCCATCCGCATCAGCCGAACAGTCGATCGACATCACCCTCCACCGTCCACCCGATGAAGCACTCCACCATCCTTTCGTTCCTCGCCCTCGTCGCGCTCTCGACCTCGACCGAGGCGCAGCTTGGTGGCGCGGCAGGATTCCGTACGGCCTCCAACGGGGGCTCCGAGCGTAACGGGACCCGAAACGGCGTCGAGCTTCGGGGCTTCTACGACCGCGCCGTCTCATCCCGCTGGGGGCTCCGCGCCGAGCTCGGCTACAATCAGATGGCGTACCAGCGCCAGGATCCCACGGAGCGGTACCGCGTCAACGAGAATGGCTTCGAAGTGGGGCTCCAGGCGCGCGTCCCATTCGCGCTGGCCGGAGCGAGTCTCTATGCGCTTGGGGGACCGGTCGCTTCATTCCGATCGGCCTGTGGCGTGGACAGCTTCGATGACCCGAATGGCCGAGTCCCCTGCGGTGAGGGAGCGACCTCGCAGGTCGGATGGGGGGCTGGGCTCGGCGTCCGAGGCCAGCTGCCCGACCCGTCGTTGCGCTGGGTCGCGGAGGCTCGCGTGCTCGGTAGGGTGACCTCAGGGGTAGGTGGCACCGTGCTCGCCCTCAGCGTCGGGATCCAACGGAGTCGCTGAGGGAGGGCGACGACCGACGACTAGAGGCGACACACCGTACCAGCAAAACAAGAGCGGGGGTCCGGCGAACCGGACCCCCGCTCTGACTCCTGAGCCTAACCGCTTACCGCGACGCCGAAGCGAGGGCGAAGCGAACGGCGAGCATCGCCGAGGAGGGCGAGCTCGGACCGGCATCGACCGCGGCGTTGAAGGCCTCGATCGCCCCGAGCAGATTCGCACGGCTCGAGCTCGAGCCAAGGGCGGCGAGGGCATTGGCCAGCGCGCCGGCAGGACCCGCCGGGACCCCCTCACCAACGAGGATGTTCTGGAGCGCCTGGACCGCCTCCGCCCCACCGCCACTCA
>CAXRBM010000013.1:0-3793 GCA_964228675.1 Gemmatimonadaceae bacterium | reverse complement strand
GAAGGGTTCGTACGGGTGGAGGAGTCGGACATGCTGCTGCGGCCCGACTGCTCGACCTTCCGGATCTTCCCGTGGGGGGAGCCGGGGCAGCGGGTGGCGCGCGTGATCTGCGATGTGACGACGCCCGAGGGAGAGCCTTTTGCTGGGGATCCGCGGCAGGTGCTCAAGCGCCAGGTCGCGCGGGCCAAGGCGATGGGCTATGTGATGAATGCGGGGATGGAGGCAGAGTTCTTCCTCTTCCGTCCCGCGCCCGATGGTGGCCCCGCGACGCTGACGCATGATGTCGGGGGGTACTTCGATCTCGCCCCGGTGGATCAGGGGGAGGAGTGCCGGCGTGAGATCGTCGCGACCTTGGAACAGATGGGGTTCGAGGTGGAGGCGGCGCACCACGAGGTGGCGCATGGCCAGCATGAGATCGATTTCCGCTACGCCGATGCGCTGACGACGGCCGATCATATCACGACCTTCCGGTTCGTGGTGAAGCATGTGGCGCAGCGCTTCGATCTCGTGGCGTCGTTCATGCCCAAGCCGGTCTATGGGCAGAATGGGAGCGGGATGCACACGCATCAGTCGCTCTTCACGAATGGGGAGAACGCATTCTTCGATCCCAAGGGCGCGTATCAACTCTCGACGGTCGCGCACCACTACCTCGGCGGGTTGCTGCGGCATGCACGCGGGATGTCGGCGATCACGAACCCGTTGGTGAACTCGTATAAGCGGTTGGTGCCGGGGTTCGAGGCGCCGGTGAACGTGGCGTGGTCGATGCGGAACCGGTCGCCGTTGATCCGCGTGCCGGCGCGCCGCGGGACGGGGACGCGCTTAGAGCTTCGGTCGCCCGATCCGGCGGCGAACCCCTATCTCGCGCTCGCGGTGATGCTCGCGGCGGGGTTGAGCGGGATCGAGACCGAGGCGACGAGCCGCGAGCCGGTGGACGAGAACATCTGGGAGATGAGCCATCGTGAGCGGCGGCGGCTCCGGATCGATGACCTCCCGCACGATCTCAACGAGGCGTGCGATGAGTTGGAGAAGGACGAGGTGATCACCGCCGCGCTGGGCCCGCACGTGACGGAGCAGTTCCTGCATGCCAAGCGGACGGAGTGGCGTGAGTACATCACGCAGGTCTCGGCGTGGGAGCTCGAGCAGTATCTCGCCAAGTATTGAGATGATCACGCCTCGTGTGCGGCGCGCGCGGCGATCGATCATGCTTCTCTGCATGGTGGCGTCGTTCGGCACGGCCTGCGGTGGTGCGCGCGCCGCATCGCCGCCGCGCGAGACCCCTGATGCCGTCGCGCTCGTACCCGAGCGCATCGTCGACCGGGACGATCTGACCGGGCAGACCTTCGCCGAGGACCTGAATGTGGTCCTCTTGGCGATGACCAGGCATCCGGCGGGGCTCTACTACCGCGACGTGGAGGTCGGTACGGGGGCGGTGGCGATCACGGGACGTGAGGTGGCGGTCACCTACATCGCCTACCTCCCTGATGGCACGGAGGTCGATCGGACATCGTCGACTCCCCTCACCTTCGAGTTGGGGAAGGGGACGGTGATCCGTGGATGGGATCTCGGGGTACGAGGGATGAAGGTCGGCGGGACGCGGCAGTTGGTGGTGCCAGCGCGGCTCGCGTACGGACGGCGCGCGGTGGGGAAGGTCCCCGCCAATTCGGCGATGGTCTTTCTGATGCGGTTGGACGCGGTGCGGTAGAGCGAAGGATCGGTTCGTGCGCACGCGGTAGGGAGCTTCACCCTCACACTCGGAGCAGATGATGCGGCGACTTCTTCTCGTGGTCTGTGCCTTCGGTGCGATGCTGCTCGCCCCCACGTCCGGTACTTCACAGCAGCCATCTGCGCCGACCACGCGTTCCGCGCCCACCGATACGATTTACGAGATCATCCTCACGGATGGCTCGACCCTCTTCGGCCGCGTCGTCGAACAGGACGCTGAGCGGCTCGTGGTGGTGACCGCCTCGGGGATGCGGGTAGAGGTGAGGCGTGCGCAGGTCGAACGGATGCGGATGACCGCGGGGCGCATGGAGGGAGAGGCGTACTGGAGTAGCGATCCGAATCTCACACGGCTCCTCTTCACCTCGACAGCGCGGCCCCTCCCCAAGGGCGAGGGATACATCTCGAGCTTCATGCTCTTCTTCCCCTTCGCGGCGTATGGCGTGACCGACAAGTTCACGATCGCCGGTGGGACACCGATCATCCCTGAGGCGATCGGGAAGATGCTCTACTTCGCGCCCAAGTACACGGTGCTTCAGCGCCCCAAGGCCGATTACGCGATCGGGATGCTCGGCTTCGTCGTCCCTGAGAGCATCGAGGGGGGGAGTGCGGGAATCGTCTATGGCGTGGGGACCTGGGGGACGCCCGATCGTGCGATCACCGCCGGCGCCGGGTGGGGGTACTTCACCGATTGGTCCGATGCCGACCTGAGTAGCAATCCGGTGATCGTGCTCGGTGGGGAACAGCGGATCAGCCGTCGCGTCAAGCTCGTGACGGAGAACTGGCTGCCGGTCACCGCGTCGAGCGTCTTCGCCACGGCCGGGGTGCGCTTCATCGGCGAGCGGATCACCGCCGATCTCGGGATCGGCGGGTTCGGCGAGGCGGGGTGCTGTCTCCCGCTGGTGAACTTCGTCTACAACTTCGGCGGGAAGGCGAAGTAGGATCGGTCCGCTTACGGGGCGCGGCGGCGCGTTCCGGTGAAGGTCGCGCCCCCACCCATCCCCACGAACTCGACCACACCGGTGAGCTCGGTCGCGGAGCGGATCGTGCCGCGGAAGACCAGGGTGACCGGGGACTCCCCGCCCTCGAGCGCGAAGGCGATCGAATCGCCGGCGATCGTTCCCTTGAGTGTGCGGACGCCCATGCGTCCAGACTCATAGGTGCCGCTGACCTTGGTGCCCTCCTGCTTGAGCACCACCGTGGGGGTCCCGGTCCCGTTCTCGGTCACGACGGCGAAGTCCCAGGTGCCGGAGAGGTCGCGTGCGGCCGTCGCCGCAGTGGTCGCGGGCCTGGCTGCTTGGGCTGACAGCGTGCCGAACGGCGCGACGACGGTGAGCAGGAGGGCGAGGGTGCGGAGCGGACGGATCGACATCGTGACGGGTGTGCGGAGGGTGAGGACGTGCGTTCTCCTCTAATTTACCCCAGATGAAGAGTGTCCGGTCCCCAGACGACGCTGCGCTGCATCGCCAGCGCGTGCGCGCGATCATCGGTGGCTCGATCGGCAATCTCGTCGAGTGGTACGACTGGTACGCCTAATCCGCGTTCGCGCTCTACTTTGCGGGGGCGTTCTTCCCGCGGAGCGATGTCACCGCGCAGCTGTTGCAGGCCGCGGCGGTCTTCGCGGTGGGGTTCTTCATGCGTCCGGTGGGGAGTTGGCTGATCGGACGCTACGCCGATCGCCATGGGCGCCGCGCGGCGCTCACCCTCTCGGTCACGCTGATGTGCGCGGGATCGCTCCTGATCGCGGTGACGCCGGGGTATGCGACCATCGGGGTGATGGCGCCCGTGCTCCTCGTGGTGGCGAGGCTATTGCAAGGGATCAGTGTTGGTGGGGAGTACGGCGCGAGCGCGACGTACCTGAGTGAGCGCGCCGGACGCACGCGCCGCGGGTTCTACTCGAGCTTCCAGTACGTGACGCTGATCCTGGGGCAGCTGCTCGCCCTCTCGGTCCTGCTCGTCTTACAGAAGGTGATGAGCGAGGCGGCGCTGATGGCGTGGGGATGGCGGATCCCCTTCGTCTTGGGTGCGTTCGCGGCGGTGAGTGCGATCTGGATGCGACGGAGCTTGGACGAGA
>CAXRBM010000012.1:0-3798 GCA_964228675.1 Gemmatimonadaceae bacterium | reverse complement strand
GGGCGCGAGCACGCAGCTCGACGAGGATCACTACGGCCTCACCGACGTGAAGGACCGCGTGCTCGAGTTCCTCGCCGTGCGGCAGCTCCGTGCGGCGCAGGCCGCCGCCACCGAATCCACCGATGACGCCGAGACCAAGTCGAAGAAGGCGCGCGCGATGGCGAAGGGGCCGATCCTCCTCTTCACCGGCCCGCCGGGTGTCGGTAAGACCTCGATCGCGAAGTCGATCGCGCAGTCGCTCGGGCGCGAGTATGTGCGCGTCGCCTTGGGTGGCGCGCGCGACGAGGCCGACATCCGTGGCCACCGACGCACCTACGTGGGCGCGATGCCAGGGCGCATCATCCAGGGGATGAAGCAGGCGGGGACCAAGAACCCCGTCTTCCTCCTCGATGAGGTCGACAAGCTCGGGCAGTCGTTCCAGGGCGATCCCTCGAGCGCGTTGCTCGAGGTGCTCGACCCCGCGCAGAACGATTCCTTCACCGATCACTACCTCGGGGTCCCCTTCGACCTCTCCGAGGTGCTCTTCATCGCGACGGCGAACTACGTGCAGAACATCCCGGGGCCGCTCCTCGATCGCATGGAGGTCGTGGAGTTCGCGGGATACACCGAGCGTGAGAAGCAGGAGATCGCCAAGACGTACCTGATCCCGCGCCAGCTCGAGGAGAATGGGCTCGGCGACAAGGCGGTCGTCTTCAGCGACGAGGCCGTCGCCTCGCTCGTGAGCCAGTACACCCGTGAGAGCGGGGTGCGGCAACTCGAGCGCGAGGTCGGCAAGGTCGCGCGGAAGGTCGCGCGGCGCATCGCCACCAAGGAGGGCGTCGATCCCACCGCCGATGGCGTGATCTCCGCCGACGAGGTGCGCGAGCTCCTCGGCCGCCCGAAGGTGCATCCCGAGAAGGCGAACCTCGCCCACGAGGTGGGGATCGCGACGGGGATGTACTACACGCCGATGGGCGGCGACATCATGTTCGTCGAGGTCTCGGTCCGCTCGATCGCCGCGCCCTCGGGCGGGGGCGAGGGGGGCGCACCGGTCTCGCTGATCCTCACGGGCCAGCTGGGTGATGTGATGAAGGAGTCGGCGCGCGCCGCCTTCACCTACGTCACGAAGAACGCTGAGCAGCTCGGGATCCCCCGCACGCGATTGGGCGCGGTGGAGACGCACATTCACGTGCCGGCGGGCGCGATCCCCAAGGATGGGCCGTCGGCCGGTGTCGCGATCTCGACCGCGCTGGCGAGTGAGCTCTCCGGTCGTCCGGTCCGGAAGGACCTCGCGATGACCGGTGAGGTCACCCTCCGCGGCCGCGTCCTCCCCATAGGGGGGGTGAAGGAGAAGGTCCTCGGCGCCCTGCGCGCTGGGATCACCGACATCATCCTCCCCAAAGCGAACGAGGCCGACGTGGAGGATGTCCCCGAGGAGGCCCGCGGGAAGCTGCGGTTCCACTTCGTGGAGTCGCTGCATGAGGTTCTGGCCATCGCCCTCCTCCCCGAACCAGGGCGGACCGTGGGGGAACCGTTGGCGGTCGTGGCGTAGTATCATCGATGGGGATCGCGCCGGTGGAGGCGAGATCCCCGTCCCTCTTCTCGGAGTCTCATCCGTGCGTCGTCCGTTCGTCGCTTTCGCCACCCTGCTTAGCGTCTCGCTCGGCCCCTCGACCCTGCGCGCACAGACCGACCGCATCACCATCCAGGTCACCGATGTGCAGGGGAACGCGATCCCCTTCGCGTTCGTACAGATCACCAAGGGCGTGAGTCGCGTGGCCGATGATTCAGGGCGGGCGGTCTTCTCGATGAAGCCCGCCGACTCGCTGAATCTCCAGGTGCGGCGCATCGGCTTCGATCCCTTCTCCGGGTGGACCAAGCGGCGCAACGAGAGTGGGGCCTTCATGGTGGATCTGATTCCCCTCCCACGCACCTTGGATCCCGTCACGATCGCTGGCCGACGCGACACCCCGCTCGCACGCACCGGATTCTACGATCGCGTCGAACGGATCCAGCGTGGTGCCTACTCGGCCCGCATGATCACCCCGGAGGAGATGGATCTGCGCAATCCGATTCGCCTCTCGCAGGTGCTCGCCGGGGAGAGCATGGTCAAGGTGACCCCATACAACGGCAAGGCGGTCTTGATGGGACGTGGGATCGCCTGCGCGATGACGATCCTCCTCGATGGCCAGCGGCTGAGTGGTACGTATGAGGAAGCGGTGGGGAGCCCGAACCCACCACCGATGTCCTCTCTTGCATCGATCGATGAGATCATCAACGCACAGACGGTCGCGGCGATCGAGGTCTACGGGAGTGCCGCCGCGGTCCCCGCCGAGCTGCAGCGCGTCGCCGGGGGGCGCTTGGCGCAGGGGTGCGGGCTCGTCGCGATCTGGACCGGCTCACGCCGCTGACCCACGTCGGCGCACCGGCCGTGCGCCCCTGACTCAGCGATAGCGGATCGGCGTGGTGCGGCCAAGCTCGTCCACCACGAAGCGTGGCGCCATCGGCGCGCCGAGCACGATGAGTTCCTCCGAAATGCCATGCAATGACGCGCCGATCGCCCCCGCCCCGATCGCGACCGGTGGCGTCGGCACGGTGTAGGGCTCGGCCGTGGTGAGACTCACGATGTAGCCCAGGTCGGCGAGCGACTGCAGCGTCATCTTGGAGAGCGGGTTGTTCGTCTGGAGATACCCCGTCATGAGCTCCCCTTGGAAGACGCTCTCCTTCCAATGCGAGTCGATCGTCCCCGCGCCACAGGTGAGCGCGGCATCGAGATCGAGACAGTTCTCGGCCGGGACCGCGCCGCCTTGGCAGGCCGTCGTCCCCCCGTGGTCGCTCACGCACGCCGTCGCCGCGAGCGGCCCCGTGACACGCACCGTCGCAAGCCCGCTGTCGGCGAGGATCCCGCGCCGCCGCCAAAGGGTGCCGACCCCCACGATGTGCATCATCTCGTGGAGGACGACGGCATTCAGGCGCCCCTTGTTGGCGAGATCGGTGAGGTCGGCACTGTCGAAGCGCATGATGCCAAGGACGGTGAGCCCACCGGTCACACGCGTGAGGCACGGGCCGGCGGAGCCGAGGGTCTTCCCCACCCCGTCGATCGCCTCGACCTTGGCGTAGATGACGAGGTCGTCGACGATCTCATCGAGCGGTGAGGTGCCGGTCATCGACGCGCTGCACTTCGTGAGATCGAAGGGGGCTTCCTTGCTCCCGACCTTCGCCGCCTGGAGATCATTGAGGATGATCTGCTCGATCCGTGCGGCGGCAGCGTCGAAGGCCGTGGCGACGGTGCCCGTCGGTTTGGTCCCGACCCAGCGCAGGTCGATGTCGAAGGTCGTGTCGTTCGAGGGCGCGGGGGCGGTGGAATCCTTGCACCCCCCGACGAGGGCGAGGAACCCGAGCGCACCGGCGAAGGCGAGGGCGCGCGTCATCATGGCTTCCGCTTCCTGATCGGGATCGGTCGGCCGGCGGAATCGAGCTCGTAGCTCGGTCCGAAGGCCGAGTCATAACCGATGACCGCGCCCCCCGTCGGCGTGCTCGCAGACGGGGCCTTCCCCGCGCTCGGCGCCGTTGACGGTGCGGTCGACTGCGTGACCGGAGCCCCGGGCGTCGTGTCGGAGACGGACGCGCTTTCGGGGACAATGTCATCCGGAGCGGCCTGCATCGTCGGGGTCCCGCTGCCAGCCTCGGGGAGGTCGGCCTTCTTCCCGCAGGCGACGGTGAGGAGGAGCAGCCCCCCCAAGACGAGGGGGACGGAGGGGAAACGTCGGTCGATGGTCATACGGAGAAGTATGGGGGACCGGGTGCGCGGGGTGGAGG
>CAXRBM010000011.1:0-5396 GCA_964228675.1 Gemmatimonadaceae bacterium | reverse complement strand
GGTATCGAACGGGTTGGCGCAGGCGCCCACGAGGAGCGCGCCGGAGAGCGCGGCGCCGACGAGGCGGCTCAGCGAACCGAGTCGACGCATGCTGGCAAGATGTCGCATGGTGTGATCCTCGGCGGTCAGAAGCCGTAGTTGAAGGAGAGGGAGAACCGGCGCGGGATCGGGAGCCCGAACGCGTCGGTCGAATCGAGGAAGTTCTGGTCGAGCGCCCCGCCGATCCCACGGCCGATGGCGTTCGCCTCCGGGTCAGACCCGGGGTACTTGGTCCAGATGAGGAGGTTCCGGCCGGAGGCCGTCACCGAGAAGTTCTTCGCGCCGATGGTCGACGCGAACCGCTCCGAGGCGATCCAGGTCACCGCGAGCTCACGCCACCGGGTGAAGTCGCCCGGCTGCTGCTCGTTGAGCCCGTTCTCGATCAGGCGGCGATGCTCGAGGATGTACTCCTTCGCGGCATCGACGCGCTGCTGCGGGGTGCTCGCCGGGTTGTTGAGCGTCGCCTCGATGGTCGAATACTTGAGGGTGTTCGACCCGATCGAGGGATGCTGCGACTCACGGAACGCCCCGGTGAGGTTCTGGATCAGGAAGCCCCGCTTGTATTCGAAGAGACTCGAGACCTTCCAGCTCCGACCGACGGCGACGTTGAAGCCGAACGACCCCGTCCAATCGGGGATGCCGTCACCGACGAACTGCTCGGCGAGGTTCCCGTTCCCGTCGTAGTCGGCGAGATAGGGACGGAGGGCGCTCTGCACCGCGGAGTTCTTGAGGTCGCGCGGGGTGGCGAAGTAGGCGAGGAGCTGGTCGGTGGTGGCCGGCGAGCCCTGCCCGTTGAAGTTGATCGGGAGCTGATTCGCCGGGTTGTAGCAGGCGATCGGCTTCCCCGCCGAGTTGGTGGCGGGGCCACCGGCCGGGCAGGGCTGCGCGAGCCGCGGGGCGAAGAGCGCGCCCAACGGGAACCCTTCCTTCAGGAAGCCGCGGTAGCGGATGTAGCCGATCTTGAGCGGCGGCGCGCCGCCGAGGTCGGTCAGGGTCTGCTTCAGGTAGGCGGCGTTGAAGAAGAGATCCGCCGAGACCTTCTGCCCCTGCAAGGCGAACCACTTCACCCCCACCTCGAGGCCGTTCGCCGACATCGACCCGATGTTGTTGAGCTGCGTCGCCCGGAATCCGCCCGAGACCGGGAACTGCTGCGCGACGAGGAGGTCGTTCACCTCACGCTGCCACGAGGTGAACTCGAAGGAGAGGCGGTTGTCGAGGAGCCCCGCCTCGAAGCCCACTTCCGTCTCCGTGGAGATCTCGGGCCGGAGGTCCGGGTTGCCAAGGTTCGCCGGGGCGAGCCCAGCCCCAAGCTCGGAGGCGAGCGGGGTGAAGGTCGTGAACTTGTCGAAGGCGCCCGGCTGACGACCCGACTGGCCCCAGGCGGCGCGGAGGCGCAGCGTGGAGAGGAAGCCCGGGAGCTTCGACTGCATCATCGGATGATCCGAGACGACATAGGAGACCGAGGTCTTCGGATAGAAGACGCCGCCGGCACTCGCGCCGAAGGCCGACGAGAAGTCGTAGCGGCCGCCGACGGTGAGGGTCAGGTAGTCCCGATACGAGAGCTGCTCCTGCGCGAAGTAGCCGCCGTTGATCGAGGTGAGGAACCCCTCACCGACCTGGACGTTCGCGCCACCGGCCCCGACCACCTCGATCCCGGGGCCCGGGAAATCGGTCGAGCTCCCCGAGGTCGCGGAGGTCCGGTTGTTGAAGACCTGGAGGCCCGACACGAAGGAGGAGGTGAGACTCTCGCCGAAGGCGCGGTTCCACGCCGCCTTCGCATCGACCGTGATCACGCCCTGCCGCTCGTTGCGGACGTACCGCGCGCCGAAGGGCGTCTGGACCGTGAAGAGGTCGACGTTGTAGCCGAAGGGGGAGAATCCGACGTCCTGCTGCGAGGTGAAGTCGTAGCCACCGGTCAGCGAGAGGGTCACCTGCTCGGAGGCGGTGTACTGGAGGTCCAGCGCCCCGGCATAGCGACCAACCTGCTGGTCGTTGAGCTGCTGCATCGACTCCCGGACCGTCATGAAGGCCTGGTTGCCGAAGGGGTTGCCGGCGGCGGTGCACTCGAAGCGAGCGGCCACGGCCGAGTTGTTGCAGTTCGCGAACTCGGGGCGCGCCATCATCGCCAGCGAGTTGGAGCCGTAGATGTTGTTGTTCGCCTCCGGGCTCCGGAGGAAGGAGTTGGTGTACGAGGTGCGCAACCCGACGCGGAGCTTGGAGGTCGGGATGAGCTGCAGGTTGACCGTCGCCTGCTGGCGGCGCGCCACGTCATCCGAGGGGCCGAGCTTCGCGTTGCCGAAGGGGCCGTCCTCGGTCTGGTTACGGACGCTCGCGAAGTAGGTGACCGTCGGCGAGCCGCCCTGCACCTGCGCGGTGATCGTGGTGGCGCTCCCCGCCTCGGTGAGGAAATCGCGGAAGATCGGCTCCTCGTAGACCGTGAAGGGGGTCGGCTTGTAGCCGAGGATCGGGGCCACGCGGTCGGCGACCGTCTGATCCTTCACGTAGAAGGCGTTCGGGGCGACGACGTCGGGGAAGCTCATCGCGTCCTGCTGGAGCGAGATGTTCCACTTCGGGGCGCCGACGGTGCCACGCTTGGTGAAGATCTGGATCACGCCGTTCGACGCCTCGGTGCCGTAGAGCGTCGCGGCCGCGGCGCCCTTGAGGATCTCGACGCGCTCGATCGAGGCCGGGTCGAAGTCGTCGAGACGCGACGAGCCGACGTTGCCGTTGGCAGCCTGGCCCCCACCCGCGTTGATGCGGATCCCGTCGACGAAGATGATCGGCTCGTTCGTCTGCGAGAGCGAGGCGTTGCCGCGGATGCGGATCTTGGTGCCCTCACCCGTCAGACCACCGGAGGGAAGGCCGACGAGACCGGGCTCACGCCCCTGGAGGACGTTCGAGACATCGGTCATCGGCATGTTCTCGGGGGGCTTCACGATCGCGACCGTGTTCCCGAGCTTCTTCACCTCGGTCGCCTGGCCCGACCCCGTCACGACCACCTGGTCGAGTTGGAGGGAGGACTGCGAGAGGGTGAACTCGACGCGCGCCACCTCGCCGGACAGCGTCACGGGCTTGGTCTGCTGCGCGTACCCGATGGTGCGGGCCCGAAGCTGGACCGTGCCGGCGCCGTTCGGGATGACGAGGCGATACTGCCCCTGGGCATTCGTCACCGCGCCGGTCTGTGTGCCGACGACGATGACCTGTGCCCCTTCGAGCGGGCGATTGTTCGCGGCGTCACGCACGGTCCCTTCGACCGTCGCGCTCCGACCCTGTGCGAAGGCCCACGACGGGAGGAGCACTCCCACCACGAGCATCGCTCGGCTGACCCAGCGGCCTGGGCTGCCACTGCGGAAATGGAACACGGTCTCCTCCTCCAAGTGGGTTTGGATCGGTACGGTGAACGCACACCGTACCACGCACCGGCCCTCGATGGGACGACCGATGGTGACTCCCCCCGACGCCCCTCTCTATAGAAAGGGCGGGGGAGGAGGCTACGCGACGTTACGGCGCGTCAGGAAAACCCGCAAGAGCGGGGCGTTACCGGGAGACCCTCGACGTGGAAGGGGGGCGCCGCGCCTCACCCCCCCCCCGCGGAGGCTACGCGAGCATCCCGGCGATCGAGGCCGAGGTGAAGGCGGCGAGGTTCCCCGCCACCATCGCCCGCAGCCCGAGCGAGGCGATGTCGCGCTTCCGGTCCGGTGCCAACCCGCCGATCCCACCGATCTGGATGGCGATCGAGGAGAAGTTCGCGAAGCCGAGGAGCGCGTAGGTGAGGATCACCGCGCTCCGCGGATCGAGCACCTGACCGGCGCCGAGGTCGCCCGCGAACTGCGCGTAGGCGACGAACTCATTGAGCGTCGCCTTGATCCCGATCAGACTCCCCACATACGCGGTATCGGCCCACGGGACCCCCATCACCCAGGCGAGGGGCCGCAGCACCGTGCCGAGGATCGACTGCACGCTGAGCCCATCGATCCCGATCCGGCCACCGAGCCCACCGAGGAGGGCGTTCACCAGCGCGACGAGGGCGACGAAGGCCATGATCATCGCCGCGACGTTGATGGCGAGCTGCACCCCCTGCGCCGCACCATTCGCCGCCGCCTCGATCACGCCGTCCTCGCCGCTGTGTCCGCCGAGGCGCCAGCGCGAGCGTCCGGGGCGCGGCGTCGCCGTCGCCATCGCACTCGCGGCCTTCGCCATCCCACCCTGCGTCTCGGGGACCTCCGTCTCGGGCAAGATCATCTTGGAGAGGAGGAGTCCGGCCGGGGCGTTCATCACGCTCGCCGCGAGGAGGTGTGCGGCGATCCCCGGGAAGGAGCCCGAGAGCATCCCCACATAGGCGGCGAGCACGCCACCGGCCACCGTCGCGAACCCACCGATCATCACGGTGTTGAGCTCGGAGCGCGTCATCTTCGCGACGAAAGGCTTGATCAAGAGCGGGGCCTCGGTCTGTCCCAGGAAGATGTTCCCCGAGGCCGATAAGGTCTCGGCCCCCGACGTCCCGAGGGTCCGCTGCATCACGCGCGCGAGCCCCTCGACGATCAGTTGCATGATGCCGAGGTAGTACATCACCGACATCAGCGCGGAGAAGAAGATGATCGTCGGGAGCACATTGAACGCGAAGAAGGCGCCGGTCTGCGCCACCATCGCGGTCGGCGTAGCGGCATCACCGGTCACCGGGACCGCCGACTGCACGAGATTCCCGAAGACGAAGCGCGCCCCCTGCTCCTGGAAGCCCAAGAGCGAGGTGATCGCGTCCCCGACCACGCGGAAGACGGCGCGCCCCGCCTCGGTCTTGAGGACGATGAAGCCGAAGAGGGCCTGGAGCCCGAGGCCGGTGGCGATGAGGCGCCAGTTGATCGACTTCCGGTCGTACGACATCAGCCAGGCGATCGCGAGCATCGAGGCGACGCCGAGGAGACCGATGAGGCGCTGGCCGATCGGGATGTCGAGGCCGGCTTGGGCGGCGGCGAGGCGCTCCGCCGCGGTTTGGGTCTGCAGGAGGAGAGGGAAGGGCATGGGCGCAAAGCTACCCTTCCTGTTTGATTCCAACCATGGCTGACCGGATCCGCACCCGCTTCCTGGTGATCGGCTCGGGGATCGCCGGCCTGCAGACGGCCTGGCGATGCTCGGACCATGGCGACGTCGTCGTCCTCACCAAGCGGACGCTTCGCGACTCCGCCACGGCGTGGGCGCAGGGCGGGATCGCCGCGGCTCTCGGCGCCGGTGACTCCCCGGCCCTCCATAAGACCGATACGCTGGCCGCCGGCGCGGCGCTCTGCGATGCCGCCGCCGTCGAAGTGCTGGTGGCCGAGGGTCCCGACCGTGTGCGCGAACTCGCCTCGGCCGGCGCGCGC
>CAXRBM010000010.1:0-2055 GCA_964228675.1 Gemmatimonadaceae bacterium | reverse complement strand
CGCTTCAACAACAGCTACACCCGCTCCGCGGACAACGAGGCGCGCCAGTCGGTCGGGCCCGCCTTCTCCTTCTCCGGCGGGAGCATCGAGCGGATGACGCTCCGCTACGTGGAACGAGCGGTCCGCAGCTCGCAGCTGACGGGGGATCACACCTTCAACGCGCAGCACCAGATCACCTGGAGTCTCGCGTCGGCGGCGGTCCGCCGGCAGGAGCCCGACCGCTCCGACCTCGTCTACGCGCAGTTCTCTCCCGATGGGCCCTATGCGTGGTCGGACGGCAACCCGGATGTCGCCAGGCGCACTTTCAGCGACCTGCGCGAGTCCAACTGGTCGTCAGCGCTCAACTACAAGTGGACCATCGGCGAGGGAGCCGAGGCCCCGACGATCAAGGTCGGTGGCCTCTACCGCGAGACCACCCGCGACGCCTTCAATCGGCAGTTCAGCATCCTCTCGTCTCGTGTGCCCGACGCCGATCGTGCGCGCCGCGCCGAAGAGCTCTTCGACGGACGCTTCTCCTCGGGAGATGCCGACGTCTTCTCGATCTACAACGTCGCGGCGGACGGGGAGTACGAGGCCGGGGAGCGGTTGAGCGCCGGCTATCTGATGACCGAGCTCCCGTTCGCTGGGCGTTTCCGTCTCATCGGTGGGGCCCGCGTCGAGCAGGCCGACATCGAGGTGATCACCGCCCTCGCCAACGGAGGGCGCTTCCTCTCACGTCTCAACAACACCGACGTCCTCCCGGCGATCATCTTGAACGTGCGCCTCTCCGACCGCGCCCAGCTTCGCGCCTCGGCCTCGCAAACGCTGGCACGCCCCGAGTATCGCGAGCTCTCCCCGGTGCAGTACCTCGAGGTCGTGGGTGGGCAGATCACCCGTGGGAACGGCGACCTGGTGCGTACCCTGATCCAGAACGCCGACCTCAAGTGGGAGCTCTTCCCTGCGCCGGGCGAGGTGGTGAGCGTCGGCCTCTTCGCCAAGCGCTTTGACCGCCCGATCGAACGAATCGACATCTCGACCGGGGGACAGCCCTTCGTCTCCTTCTTCAACGCGGACGAGGCGCAGAACCTTGGCGTCGAGCTCGAGGCGCGCAAGAACCTCGGTGGGTGGATCGGGGCCCTCGAGCGCTACGCCCTCTTCAGCAACGTGACGCTCATGGAGAGCCGGATCACCTTGGGTGAGGGGGCCTCGGCGAACACCAATGCCGACCGACCTATGATGGGGCAGGCGCCGTGGGTGGCGAATGTGGGGCTCACGCGGTCGGGGGATCGCGGCGGGTCCGCCACCCTGCTCTACTCCGCCGTGGGGCCGCGCATCTTCAGCGCGGGCACCGTCCCCTATCCTGATGTGCTGGAGGCAACCCGCCATCTGATCGATCTGTCCGTGCGACTCCCGATCACCGAGCGAGCGGAGATCTCGCTTGATGCGCGCAACCTCCTCGATGCGCCCTTCCGCCTCACGCAGGGCCCGGTGACGCGCGAGGGGTATCGCACCGGACGCGGGATCACGATCGGGATGCGGTGGCGGTGAGATTCCACCAGCACGACGTGACCGCTTCGTGACAGAAGCGTCGCCGAAGGATGACAGACGGTGATGATCATGAAGGGGTCCGAGATCCACTCGGGCCCCTTCCTGCTTGGGAGCCATCGTCATGCGTCTGTTTCGTCTCCTTTCCTCAGTGCGCGTCCTCGCGCCGGCGCTGCTCGCCCTCGTGGGCGCGTGCTCGGATGGCGTGACCGCCCCCGACCCCCTCGCCGCCCCCGCGACCCTCCCCGCCACGACCCAGGGCTCGACCGCCGTCCAGCTCAGCTGGGCCGCGGTGGCCGGCGCCGAGCGCTATGAGGTGGATCGCGCCACGGTGACCGGCACCTTCGCGACGGTCGCGACCGTCACGACGACCCCCTTCCGGGATAGCACGCTCGTCGCCGAGACCTCCTACAAGTTCCGTGTGCGCGCCCTGCGCGGCACGGAGCAGGGCCCGTACAGCACCGAGGCCACCGCGCTCACCGGGGACCGCCCGGTCGTGCAGGTCTCGGCGGACATCACGTCCAACACCAC
>CAXRBM010000009.1:0-2068 GCA_964228675.1 Gemmatimonadaceae bacterium | reverse complement strand
CCAAGCCCCGTTCCAGCCAGCCGGCGATCAGCCGCGTGCCATCGCCGAGCTGTCCGCCGGACTCGTGCGCGGGGATCGGTTCCAGACCCTCTTGGGCGTCACCGGGTCGGGGAAGACGATGACGATGGCGCACGTCATCGCCGCGCACGGCCGCCCCGCGTTGGTCCTCTCGCACAACAAGACCCTCGCCGCGCAGCTCTACGGCGAGCTCAAGGGGTTCTTCCCGCAGCACGCCGTCGAGTACTTCATCTCGTACTACGACTACTATCAGCCCGAGGCCTACGTCCCCGCCTCGGATACCTACATCGAGAAGGACGCCTCGATCAACGAGGACATCGATCGCCTCCGGCTGCGCGCCACCTCCTCGCTGATGGAGCGGGAGGACGTGATCATCGTCGCCACCGTCTCCGCGATCTATGGCCTCGGCGATCCCGAGACCTACCGGCAGGCGATGGTCACGCTGGAGGTCGGGCAGACGATCGCGCGCGACGAGATCCTGCGCGCACTCGTACGGATCCAGTACGGCCGGAACGACGTGAACTTCGAGCGCGGGACCTTCCGCGTCCGCGGGGACACGGTGGAGATCTTCCCGGCGTACGAGGAGCAGGCGGTCCGGATCGAGATGTTCGGGGATCTGATCGAACGGATCACCAAGATCGACCCGCTCACGGGATCGACGATCGCGACCTTGCCTCGCACCGCGGTGTATCCCGCGAAGCACTTCGTGACGACGCGGCCGACGCTCGAGCGTGCGGTGAAGGAGATCCGGGCCGAGCTCGCCGAGCGGCTGGTGGAGTTGAAGGGGGCGGGGAAGCTCCTCGAGGCGCAGCGCCTGGAGTCACGGACGAACTTCGACATCGAGATGATGCTCGAGATCGGGACCTGCCCTGGGATCGAGAACTACTCGCGGATCCTCGCGGGGCGGCAGCCCGGCGCCCGTCCCGCCTGCCTCCTCGATTACTTCCCCGATGATTTCCTTGTCGTCGTGGACGAGTCCCATGTGACCCTCCCGCAGATCGGGGCGATGTACAACGGGGATCGCGCCCGGAAGACCACCCTCGTGGAGTATGGATTCCGCCTCCCGAGCGCGCTCGACAACCGGCCGCTCAAGTTCGACGAGTTCCTCGCCCTGACCCCGCGGGCGGTGAATGTCTCCGCGACCCCGGGCGAGCTCGAGCTCTCGCTCTCGGAAGGGGTCGTCGTCGAACAGGTGATCCGACCGACGGGGCTCCTCGACCCGATCATCGAGATCCGCTCGGTGCAGGGCCAGGTCGACGATCTGCTGCACGAGATCCGGCTCCGTGAGCGGCGCGGGGAGCGTGTCCTCGTCACGACGCTCACCAAACGGATGGCGGAGGACCTCTCCGACTATCTCGCGCAGGTCGGCGTGCGCGTGCGCTACATGCACGCCGACATCGACGCCATCGAACGGATGGAGATCATCCGCGGGCTCAGGCTCGGCGAATTCGACGTGCTGATCGGGATCAACCTCCTGCGTGAGGGGCTCGACCTCCCCGAGGTCTCCCTCGTCGCGATCCTCGATGCGGATCAAGAAGGGTTCCTGCGCTCCGATCGCTCATTGATCCAAACCGTCGGGCGTGCGGCCCGTCATGTCGATGGGCGCGCCATCTTCTACGCCGATCGCATCACGGGCTCGATGCAGCGCTGCTTGGATGAGACCTCGCGGCGCCGCACGAAGCAGGAGGCGCACAACACCGAGCACGGGATCACGCCGAAGGGGGTGACGAAGAGCACCGATCAGGTGCGGATCGTCACCCGCGTGGCCGATGCGCGCGACGGGACGGCGGCGCGCGAGGGGGAGCGCGCGTCACGCCAGACGCGGAAGAAGGTCGCCGAGGCGGAGCGGACCTACGGCACCGATGACCTGCCGGGGCTGATCGTGCGGCTCGAAGAGGAGATGCGGACCGCGGCCAAGAACCTCGATTTCGAGACGGCGGCGCGGCTCCGTGACGAGCTCTTCGATGTGAAGGCGGCGATGGGGGAGGGGCGTGCGCGGCCAGGCGCCGGTGCGCGACCCGGTGGAGGTCGCCGTGCCCGTCGCTGAGCT
>CAXRBM010000008.1:0-2912 GCA_964228675.1 Gemmatimonadaceae bacterium | reverse complement strand
GTGGGCACTGCTGGGGTAAGGCTAGGCCTTACGCAGCGAGAGCGAAGTTGTTGTTCGCAGTTGTACAGTTCCCGAGGGTTTTACCAGGGACCCGAGGACCTGGGCGCGCAGCCATGGAGCCACCCACATAATCGAAACCGGTCGCCCCCTGAGCTACGCCGAATACTAACCCGCTCAGCCCCGATTGTTCAACGTATCGAGGATCCGGCCCGCCGCCACCGCCCCTCCGAAGCCGTTGTCGATGTTGCAGACGGTGACGCCGGCGGCGCAGGAATTGAGCATCGTGAGGAGCGGGGCGAGCCCCTGGAACGCCGCGCCATACCCGATGCTCGTCGGCACCGCGATCACCGGACGGCGCACCAACCCGCCCACCACGCTCGGCAATGCCCCATCCATCCCCGCCACGACGATCACCACCGCGGCATCGGCCAGCGTCTCACGGCGCGCGAGGATCCGATGGATCCCCGCCACCCCCACATCGGTGATCCGCTGCACCGGATGGCCCATCGCATCAAGGGTGACCGCACACTCCTCGGCGACCGGGAGATCGCTCGTCCCCGCCGTGACGACGGCGACGAGATGGGTCCCCTTCGCACGCGGTTGCTTCGCCCGCAGGAGCACTGTCCGCCCGAGCGCGTTGACCTCCGCCGCGGCGAACCGCTTCGCGAGCGCCTCCTGGGTCGCGACCTCCGAGCGCGTGACGAGGAATCCGTCGCCGGACTCGGCGAGACGTGCCACGATCGCCACGACCTGCTCCGGCGTCTTCCCCTGACCGAAGACGACCTCAGGGTAGCCCTGTCGGAGCGCCCGGTGTGTATCGACGGTTGCGAAGCCGAGCTCCTCGACGGGCGCGCCATCGAGCTGCGTCAGCGCCTCGTCCACCGATCGCTGACCGCTGGCGACCTCCGCCAACAGCGCATGCACCCGATCACGCCGCATGGGATTCCTCTGGAGCGGACTCCGCCGAATCGTGGGTCGCGTCCTGCGGGGCCTCGTGCGCCCAATCGCTCGCGAGATAGCGCGCGAAGATCCCCTCGACCTCGTCGAACGAGTTCACCGCATGCAGCTGCTTGCGCAGATCGGCCGAGTTCGGGAGCCCCTTCACATACCACCCGAGATGCTTGCGGAACTCGATCGCCGCCCCAATAGGATCGGCCTCATAGGCCTGCACCATCCGCGCATGATCGAGCGCGATGGCGAACCGCTCCGACGTCGACGGCGTCGCCGGCATCAGCTGTCCATCGAGGAGCGCCCGTGCCTGCCGGAAGATCCACGGCTGCCCGAAGCTCCCGCGCGCGATCATGACGCCATCACATCCCGTCTGCTCCCGCATACGAAGGGCATCGGCCGCGGTCTTGATGTCGCCGTTGCCGATCACCGGGATCTCGAGCGCCGCCTTGAGCGCGGCGATCTCATCCCAGTGGGCATGGCCGGTGTACATCTGCGTCCGGGTCCGCGGGTGGAGCGCGATTGCCTTCACCCCGGCGTCCTGACAGCGCAAGCCGATCGCGACGGGGTCGCGCATCTCCTCGCTCCAGCCGCTACGGATCTTGCAGGTCACCGGGAGGTGGGTCCCCTGCACCACCGCGCGGATGATCTCCTGCACGAGATCGAGATCCTTGAGGCACCCCGAGCCGCCGTTGCGCCGCACGACCTTCTTAACTGGGCACCCAAAGTTGATGTCGATGTAATCGGGCTGGAACACCTCGGTCACCGCCGACGCCGCCTCCCGCATCGCGACCGGATCGGCCCCGAAGATCTGCACCCCGATCGGATGCTCCTCCGGCCCGAAGCGCAGCTTGGAGATCGTCGCCTCGTTCTCCCGACGGATCCCCTCCGCCGAGAGGAACTCGGTCACGACCACATCCGCGCCCCAGACGCGGCAGAGACGCCGGAAGGGGGACTCCGAGACCCCGGCCATCGGGGCGAGAAAGAGAGGGACCGCGGACGATCCGGTCGGGTACGGGAACCGCATCATCGAAACCTAGAAGTGAACGCAACTCCTTGCAACGACAGGGTTTGACTTGATTTCGCGTGCGGGTTAGGTTCGCAAGATGGAACTGCGAGACTTCTTCAGGCCGGACGCCGTCTCCCTCGACCTCAAGGGGACCACGAAGGACGAGATCCTCCACGAGCTGATCGGACTGCTCCAGCTCGATGAGAAGGACGAGGCGACGCTCTTCAAGATGCTCAAGCGTCGCGAGAACCTCGGCTCCACCGGGATCGGGCGTGGGATCGCGATCCCACATTGCCGCTCCCTCGTCGTGAACACCCTTCGCGTCGCCTTCGGCCGCAAGAAGGACGGACTCGACTTCAAGGCGATCGATGACCAGCCCGCGCGCTGCTTCTTCCTGATCGTCGCGCCCCCGCTCGAGGTCTCGAACCAGTACCTCCCCGTCCTCGGGAAGATCGCACAGTTCGCCAAGGAAGCGGATGTACCGCAGCGGTTGCTCGAGATCCAGAGCCCCGCGGAGTTCATGGCGCTCCTGCAGGAGAAGGGCGTCTAATCTCCCGCGCGCGCGAAAGGTAGCGCGCGCACCGACCTCAGAGGCGCAATCGCTCCAGCGGCCCACCGAGCCGCGAGCGCACCCGCGCGAGCTGGAGGAGTCCCGCTGCGGCCAGCCCCGCCGTGAGCCCCCACCAGAGAGCGGCCGGCCCCCGATCCAGCCCGAAGCAGAGCCACGACCCCAAGGGGATCCCCACGAGCCAGAAGCTCGCCATGTGGATCGCCATCGGGACGCGCGTATCCCCCGCCCCGCGGAGCACCCCGGTCGCACAGACCTGCATCCCATCGAAGACCTGGAAGATCCCGGCGATCGGGATCAACGTCATCGCCACCGCGATGACACCATCATCTGTCGTGTAGGCCCGCGCGAAGAGCCCGGGCACCACGAGGAAGGCGACCGCCGTGA
>CAXRBM010000007.1:0-9883 GCA_964228675.1 Gemmatimonadaceae bacterium | reverse complement strand
CGAGGGGTTGGCCGAGGTAGGTGATCTCGGGGCGGAAGAGCCGCGTGCGATGCGACTCCGTACGAGCGCGGCGTACGCCTGATTGGGGCGCCGGACATCGGTGACGTAGGGGGCGCGCCCCATCGTCTTGAGGAGCCCATCGGCGCGACGGGCGCGTGCGCCGACGTGGGTGAGCTGCGCCTCCGGACCCCAGGGCTCGACCGGGAAGGCGGGGACCTCGACGACGCGCTCCTCGGTGCGTCCCTCGACCTCGACGGTCGTGCTGACGAATCGCCGCGTGGACTTCGTGGGATCAGCCATGTGACGCTGTGCGCATCGCGGCGGCAGCGCGCCGCACCGCGCGCACGATCTTGGGGTGGGTCCCGCAGCGGCAGAGGTTCCCGCTCAACCCGGCGATGATCTGTTCGTCGGTGGGGTCCGCATCGCGGGCGAGCACCGCCACCGCCGCCATGATCTGGCCGGGGGTACAGAAGCCACACTGTGTCGCATCCTCCGCGACGAAGGCCTCCTGCACGAGATGCGGGGCATCGGCAGTGCCGAGTCCTTCGATGGTCTCGACGGCGCGACCGTCACAGCGATGGACGAGGGTGCGGCAGCTATAGACCGGCTCGCCATCGAGGAGGACGGTGCAGGTCCCGCACTCGGCGCGGTCGCAGCCGCGCTTGGTCCCCGTGAGTCCACGATGGTCCCGTAGGAAGTCGAGGAGGGTCGTCTCGCCCGGGGGATTGGTGTCCACGGGGCGGCCATTCAGGGTCAGGCGCATCCCGTGGAATTATCGGCGGTGCGGGGGGTTGTCCAGCGCCGTGACGCGACGGGGTGTCCCGCCGTCTTCCGGGTGCTATCTTCCGGAGGTTCGTTTTCCGGCCCGACCGCATCTCATCGAGGACGCCATGCCGTACGTGATCACCGAAGCCTGCATCAACACCAAGGACAAGTCCTGCGTCGACGTCTGTCCGGTGGATTGCATCTATGAAGGGCCGGAGATGCTCTACATCCATCCTGACGAGTGCATCGACTGCGGCGCGTGCGAGCCCGAGTGCCCGGTGACGGCGATCTTCCCCGAGGAGGACGTGCCGGGGAACCTCAAGCAGTACGTGCAGCTCAACCGCGAGGCGTTCCAGAAGGAGCCCAAGCCGCACAAGCCGACGCGCTGACCGCGCGGTCGAGCGAGAAGCAGCACGGGGCGCCGGATAAAATCCGGCGCCCCGTCGTGTTTCCGGCCTTGGTGTGGGCGGGTCGGTGTCGACGCGTCGACCGCTACCAGAGTGGCCCGAGTCGCTCCTTCCCGATGAAGAGCCCGATGATCACCCCGTACTGCAGGAAGGTGCTGATCTCGCTCTTCCACGCCTCCGCCCAGGCGAACTCCCGGGCGCTCCCACCGGCCGGCGGGCGCGGGATCCACCGCGGGACGCGGGCCTTGTAGTCGAGATACTCGCGCCCGAAGATGCTCTCCAGCACCCCTTCCTCGTAGCGCACGATGTAGAAGTACTCGACGGCGAAGAGGAGGATCGCGACGGGGAGGAACCAGAGGACGCCCGAGAGGGTGATCACCCCCATCCAGATGAGGAAGTTCCCGACGTAGAGGGGGTTGCGGCTCCAGGCGAAGGGGCCGTGGTTCACGAGCTTCTGCACGTTGCGTGACCGGCGGCGCGTCACCGTCCCCGCCGTCGCGACCCCCCACATCCGCCACGCCTCGCCGAGGACCATCAGCACCGCGCCGATGAGCGTCGTGCGCAGGGTCATCCCACCGGGGGCGAGGAGAGGGACCAGCAAGAAGGGGACCGGGAGCCACCCACGGTTACGGAAGAGGACCGCGCCGACGCGGGCGGCGGCAGTCTGTTCGGCGGCGCTCGGTGGCGCGGTGGGGGCGGGCGTCGAAGGGCTCAGAGGGAACTCAGGCAAGGGTGGCAGGAGGGCCGAAGCTGGTCGACCCCGTGGATGATCGCAAGGTTCAGGCGATCCCTGCGGGGCCGCCCGGGTGCTCGGGGGCGATGAGGGCATCGTCCTCCACCCAGAGGGTCCGCACCGTCACGACGATCGCGGCGAGCATCGGGATGGCGACGAAGAGACCGAGGAAGCCGAAGACATAGGCCGCCACCACCTGAGTCACCAGCGTGAGTGCCGGTGGGAGATCGAGCTGCTCCTTCATCAGGTAGGGGATGAGGAGATTGTTCTCGAGGAATTGGATCGCCCAATAGACCCCCGCCACGATGAGCGCGGTGTGTGGGGTGTCAGCGAAGCCCATGAGGATCGCGGGGATCGCGCTGAGGGTGGGGCCGACGTTCGGGATGAACTCGAAGATTCCCGCGATCACCCCGAGGGGGAGCGCCCCGCGGATGCCGAGGAGCGCCAAGGCGACGGTGGTGACGGTCCCGATCACCAGCATCGCGATGAGTTGCGTGCGGAACCAGGTCTTGAGGGTGTCGCTGAGGGCGGTGAGCAGGGCGCTGACCTTGGCCCGTCGATTCACGGGGACGAGGGCGATGATCCCACGTCGGTAGACGTCGGGGTCAGCGGCGACGTAGAGCGAGAGGAAGAGGACGAGGATGATGGCGCCGGCGACCGCGATAGTCGATTGCAGGACGCCGAGGGCGAGTCCCGTGAGGGAGGCGCCGTAGTGGGTGAGGGCGCCGAGCAGCCGACTGCGGCCATCGGCAGGTGACGCCGCCACCGAGTCCGGTGTGGTGATCGGCGCCGTGGTGGCGACCGAATCCTGCGGGTCGATCATGTCGAGGATCCCCGGCTGCTTGGCGGCGATCCACCCCTCGAGCTTGAGGACGGCCTCCGGGAGCTTGGTCCGGAGCTCCTGCGACTGGTCGACGAGAGTCGGGCCCGACCAGGCCGCAATGAGGATGAGGACCGTGAGGGTCCCGAAGACGACGCCCGATGCGGCGATGGTGCGCTTGATCCGGACCCGGCGGCAGATCCGGTCGACGGCCCCGCCAGCGGCGAGGCCGCAGAGGATCCCGAGGAAGGAGGTCAGGACCAGGAAGCGCGCCGACCAGAGGAGCTGGAGTCCCACCAGGGTGAGGACAACCAGCAGGGCGGCGCGGACGAGCCCGGCTTGCGTGACGGGCGTCTGGGAGGTCGGGGCGTGGGTCACAAGGAGGCGGCAGGGGTCGCTAGGGAATCAGGGCCCGTCGCCGAGCGACGGCAAGGGCGCGAGGGGTGGGTCCCCCGGATAGATTGCGCGGGTGACGCCGTCTCGCTCCGATCTCCCCCCAGCGACCTATCTCGACACCGATGCGGCGGTGGAGCGCTGGCTCTCCACCATCCGGACGGCGCCGGTCCTCGCGCTCGATACCGAGGGGGCGAGCTTCCACCGGTTCGTCGACCGCATCTACCTCCTCCAGCTGAGCACGCGGGACCAGCACGCGATCATCGACCCGTTGGCGGTCCAGACGCTCCCGATGCTCGGCGAGCTCGTGCAGCACCCCGAGGTCGAGATCGTCTTCCATGACGCGGACTACGATCTGCGCTTGCTGCGCCAGGACTATGGGTGGCAGATCCGCAATGTGTTCGACACACGGATCGCGGCGCAGCTCTTGGGGATCAAGGCGTTCGGACTCGCGGCGCTCCTCGAGCGCTCGTTCGGGCTCAAGCTCGATAAGAAGCATCAGCGCGCCGACTGGTCGATGCGGCCACTCAGCGCCGACATGCTCGACTACGCCGCGCAGGACACGATGCACCTGATCGGGCTGCGCGATGTGCTCCACGACGAGTTGCGGCAGCGCGGCCGTCTCAGCTGGGCGCAGGAGGAGTTCCGGCGGCTCGAGTCGATCGCCTGGGCGCCGGACGATCCCGCCAACGCCTTCCTCAAGGTGAAGGGCGCGCGCGACCTCACGCGGCGCGAGCTCGCGATCTTCCGCGAGCTGGTGGTCTGGCGCGATGCTACGGCGCTCAAGTTGGATCGCGCGACCTTCCGCGTGATCGCCAACGAGGTGCTCTTCGATATCGTGCGGTCCCTCCCGCGTACGTCTGACGCGCTCGGACGCCTCAAGGGGATGCCGCGTGGGATCCATGAACGCGCGGGTGGGGAGATCCTCGCGGCGGTCGAGCGCGGGCTTGCCGTGCCCGAGGCGGAGCTCCCGCGCTTCCCCAAGTCGCCGCGATGGGAGAAGGATCCCACCTTCGATCACAAGGTCGGGGCGCTCAAGGCGGTGCGTGATGCCGCCGCCGCGCGACTCGAGCTCGACCCCGGCGTGCTCTGTTCGCGTGAGCGGATGGAGTCGGTCGCGCGGTTGCTCCCGCGCGAGCCGCAGGCGCTCACGCAGATCCCGGAGTTCCGGCAGTGGCAGATCGCGGAGCTCGGCCAGGGCTTCATCGAGGCGCTGGCGCCGTTCGCCAAGGATTCGCCCTACCGCGAGTAGGTGTCGCGCCCGATGCGCGTCGCTACCGTGTGACGCGCGCTAGAAGCCGAGGTAGGCACGGACGCGCGGTTCGATCCGCTCCGGGGTCCAGGGGGGTGACCAGACGAGATTCATCGTGACCGTCCCGACGCCGGGGAGCGCCTTCAGCTGCTGCTCGGCCTCCGTCATGATCTCGGGGCCAGAGGGGCATCCTGGCGAGGTGAGACTCATGTCGACGGTGATGTCGGCGCCCGCGAGCTTGATCTCGTAGATGAGGCCGAGGTCGAGGATGTTCAGGTTGAGCTCGGGATCCTTCACGCGCCGGAGCGCGAGCCGGACCTGATCCTCGGAGATGGGGCCACCTTCCTGGGGCATCGCGCCGTCATCGGTCGGCGCCGGTGAAGATGCGGTGGGATCGATCGGGGAATCGGTCATTGGATCGAGGATGGATGTAGGGTCAGCGACGACCGCGTTGTGGGCGCGTCGTCGGGCGCGGGCCCGACGGGGCCCGCCGTGAGGTCCAGCCCTGCGCGAGATCCACGCGGAAGGTGCGCGGCCAGGCCACCGCTTTGATCTCAGGGGCGTCGGTGATCGCGAGCGCCGCGGCATCAGCGAGGTCGTGGCGCACGTCAGCGATCACGATCCCGGGGCGCTTGGCGCGCGGCTCATGCACGCGGTTGGTCAGGAGGATCACGAAGAGCTCGCGCTCTGGATCGATCCAGAGCGAGGTCCCGGTGAAGCCGACATGGCCGAAGGCGTTCATGCTGAGGAACTCGCCGGCGCCGCGCTCGCCCGCCGCGACCTCCCAGCCGAGCGCGCGCGCGTTCGCCACCGGGGTGATGAAGCGGCGAATCGTCGTGTCGCTGACGATGCGCACGCCACCATAGGTCCCACCATTGAGCAGCATCTGCGCGAAGATCGCGAGGTCACCCGCCGTGCCGAAGAGCCCGGCGTTCCCGGCGATGCCATTCAGTCGGAAGGCGGTCTCGTCATGCACCTCGCCCTGCAACATGCCGACGCCACGGAGCGTGCCCTTCTCCGTCGGGGCGATACGCGCGCGGAGCGCCATCCCTGGGCGGTAGCCGGTGTTCGTCATCCCGAGCGGGGTGAGGACGCGTTCCTGCACGAAGTGGTCGAGCGATTGCTGCGCGACGGCCTCGATGACCCAGCCCGCGATGATCGGGCCGAGGTCGGAGTAGAGCATGGTGGTGCCAGGGGCATGCTTGAGGGGCGCCTGTAGGATCTGCAGGCGCCCACCGGCGGGATCGGTCGCGGTGCGCCAGATCGCGAGGCCAGCGGGTAATCCCGCGTGATGCGAGAGGAGCTGCCGTACCGTGACCCGCTCCTTCCCGGCGCCGGTGAACTCGGGGAGATACTGCTGCACCGGGGCATCGAGCTGGAGCTTCCCCTCGTCGTAGAGGATCATCGCCGCGGTGGTGGTCGCGATGACCTTCGTGAGGGAGGCGAGATCGTAGATCGTCTCGTCGGGACTCACCGGACGCGCATGTTCGTTCCAGCTGATGCGGCCGTACCCCTTCTTCCAGACGGTGAAGCCGCGGCGCCCGACGATCACCGCCGCGCCGGGATAGGCACCGACGGTGATCCCGCGGCGCACGATCCGGTCGACGCTCGCGAGCCGCGCGGATGACATGTCGACGTCACGCGGGGCGGCGGCGGGGACGCCCTCACCGAGGGTGAGGGTCGTGGCGAAGACGAGGAGGGGGATCCACATCGGTCGATGACATCATGACGGGTCGCGCCCCGTCAGGGCAACCCGCTCGTCGTATCGGTCTCGGCGAGGAAGTCGAGGGCCGCCGCGAAGGTCGGTGCGGGATGTTCGAAGAAGGGCATGTGCCCCGCCTCGGGGATCCGCACCACGCGGCCCTGTGGGATGAGCGTGGCGTTCGCCTCGGCTTCCGCGATCGGGAGCGCATCGGCCTCGCCGTGGATGAGGAGGACGGGGGCGCGGATCGCGCGGTAGCGCTCGCGCCAGTCGAATCCCTCTCGGCGCAGTTGGGCCGCGACCGCCGCGCCCGTCACGCTGAGCGTGTACGGAGGGCCGGCCACCGCCATCTGCTGATCATGGAACCAGGCGGGATACATCGTGCGGCTGTAGGTCGCGTGGATTTCGGGGTCCGGCTCGAAGAGCGCGGTGGGATCGAGCGCGGCGAGGGCGTCGTACGCCGCCGTGGCGCTGCGCGCGGCGAGATGGGCGAGGGCGCGCGCATGGAGCGCATCGAGCCATCCAGAAGTCGCGCCGACGGCATCGAAGGTCACGATACGGCGCATGCCGGCGGGATCGGCCGCCGCGGTGAGCAACGCCATCCCGCCGCCCCACGAATGGCCGGTGAGGTCCCAGCGAGTGATTCCCAGTGCCTCACGGAGGGCGACGATATCGAGGATGTCGTGCTCGATGCGCGCCGCTCGCGCCCCCGGCGGCGCGGGGGTCTCGCCACGTCCGCGCTGATCGTAGAGGATGACCTGCCGCCCCTCGGCGAGGGGAGCCAGGGCGGGCCAGAGCAGATCGTGGCCGTAGATCATCCCGCCGTTGATGGCGAGGAGGGGAGTGGCGCCCGCGACGGCGGGGCTCTCCCAGACCGCGAAGTCGATGCCGCGCACCCGCACCGTCCGCCGGGTGAGGGTCGGGGTGCGCGGGCGGGCGCGGCGCCAGGCGATGAGGCGCTGGGCGGCGGTGAGGGGCGCGGAGGGGCTCACGCGCGAAAGCTACTCGACGAATATAGGGGAGGGGGGTATATTGTCCCTATGACCCAGCCGGTCACGAATGCCTCATCGGGCACCCTCCATCAGGAGACGGTGCGCATCCCCGTCACCGGGATGACCTGCGCCGCCTGCCAGGCCAATGTCCAGCGCGCCTTGCAGCGCGAGGCCGGGGTCAGCGACGCCGCGGTGAATCTCATGACGGCGATCGCGACGGTGACCTACGATCCGCAGCAGGTGACGCCGACGGGGTTGGTCGGCGCGATCCGCGCGGCGGGGTATGGCGCGACGCTCTCTGATTCCGCGCAGTCGGCGATCGCGGAGCAGGAGCGGCGTGATGCGGAGACCGCCGAGGAGTTCACCGCATTCAAACGGAAGGCGATCACCACCGGGGTGATCGGCGGGGCGATGATGGCGGCGATGCCGCTCATGCATCACCTCCCGTGGGCCAACCTCGTACAGCTCCTGATCACAATCGGGGTGATGACGACGGCGGGGCGGCACTTCTACGTACGGGCATGGAAGGGACTCATGCATCGTACCGCCGACATGAACACGCTGGTCGCGCTCGGCACGGGAGCGGCGTTCCTCTATTCGCTCGTCGCGACCCTCGTTCCCTCGTTCTTCTCGTCGCGCGGGATCCCCGCCGATGTCTACTTCGAGGCGGTCGTCCTCATCCTCGCCTTCATCCTCACCGGGAATACCTTTGAGGCGCGCGCTAAGCGGAACACCGCTGTCGCGCTCCGTGCGCTCGTGCAGCTCCAGCCGAAGACGGCTCGCGTGGTGCGCAACCTGATGGAGTGTGAGGTCGCGATCGACGAGGTCGTGCCGGGTGATGTGGTGGCGGTGAAGCCGGGGGAACGGATCCCGGTCGATGGGATGGTGCTCCGCGGCGAGAGCGCCGTCGATGAGAGCATGCTCACCGGGGAGTCGATCCCGGTCGCCAAGCAGAAGGGGGATCGCGTCTTCGGTGGCACGATGAACGGGACCGGCGCCTTCCGTCTGACTGCGACCACCCTTGGCGCGGATTCCGCGCTCGCGCGGATCATGCAGCTGATGCGCGATGCGCAGGGCTCGCGCGCCCCGATCCAACATCTCGCTGACCGCCTCTCGGCGATCTTCGTCCCCGTGGTGGTGACTATCGCGGTATTCACCTTCGTGACCTGGGTGCTCGTGGCGCAGGAACCGGTGCGGGCGATGGCGGTCGCGGTCTCGGTGTTGATCATCGCCTGCCCCTGCGCGATGGGGCTCGCGGTGCCGACGGCGGTGATGGTCGCGACGGGACGTGGTGCCTCACTCGGCGTCCTCATCAAAGGGGGCGAGGCGCTGCAGCGCGCGGCCGAGGTCGATACGGTCGTGGTGGATAAGACGGGAACGGTGACCGAGGGGCGGCCGGTGGTGACCGACCTGGTGCGCGTCGATGACGCGCTGACTGATGAGACGATGCTCGCCCTCGTCGCCGCGGTGGAACGACGCTCCGAACATCCCCTCGCCGATGCGATCGTCCGCGAGGCGGCCACGCGTGGGCTCACCCTCGACGAGGTGAATGGGTTCGCATCGCTCACGGGGCGTGGGGCGCGTGGGATGGTGGAGGGACGTGCGGTGCTGGTGGGCAATGCGGCGCTGCTCACCGAACAGGGGATCGACGCGGGCGCGTTGACCCGCGAGGCCGATCGGCTTGCCGATGCGGGGCGCACGGTGCTCTTCACGGCCATCGATGGGCGCGCGGTCGGGGTGATCGCGGTCGCCGATCCGATCCGCCCCACCTCACGTGACGCGATCGCCGCGATGCGTGCGCGTGGGCTCGAGGTGGTCCTTCTCACCGGCGACGAGGTGCGCGTGGGGGAGGCGGTGGCGCGCGAGGCAGGGATCGCGCGTGTCGTGGCGGGGGTGCTCCCTGAGGGGAAGGTGGCCGAGGTGCAGCGGTTGCAGCGGGAGGGGCGTGTGGTGGCGATGGTGGGGGATGGGATCAACGACGCCCCGGCGCTCGCGCAGGCCGATGTGGGAATGGCGATGGGGAGTGGCGCCGATGTCGCGACCGATGCCGCCGATGTGGTGCTGATGCGTGGCGATCTGCGCGCCGCCTCGCAGGCGCTCGTGCTCGCGCACCGCACGATGCGCACGATGCGACAGAATCTGTTCTGGGCCTTTGCTTACAACGTGATCGGGATCCCCGTCGCAGCGGGGGTCTTGTACCCCACCTTCGGGATCCTGCTCAGTCCGGTGGTCGCGAGCGCGGCGATGGCGTTCAGCTCGGTGAGCGTGGTGACCAACGCCCTCCGGTTGCGTGGCGCGCGACTGGGCTGAGCGGATGGCACTCCTCTAGGATTCAGTCATGGACCTCGGGATCTATTCCTTCGTCGAAGCCACGCCACTGCAGCGGGAGATGCTGCGCTGCATCGAGCTCTACGGCACGGTCGTGGCGCCAGCGGTTCGGAGGGCGCTTGGCGTCTCCACGAGAGGTCGGTAATGGCCACGTTCGCACGTGAGGTCGCGGTGGCTGGGAGTTATGGTGAGGTCCCGCCGGGCTATCGACTCCCCGAGGCGCTTCGGCTCGGTCCGGTGGTGTTGATGGTCTCCGACCTTGCCCGATCGGTCCTGTTCTACGAGCGGGTGCTCGGGATGCGCGTGCTCGAGCAGACTGAGACATACGCGCGAATCGGCGCGCAGATGGGGCAGGAGGCGCTACTCGAATTGCGTACCGCGCCTGGCATCCGGCCGCGGACTGGGCAGCCCCGACTCGGGCTCTTCCACTTCGCCCTCCTCCTCCCCGACCGCGCCTCGCTCGGGCGCTTCGTGCGCCACTTGCAGGAGCT
>CAXRBM010000006.1:0-2114 GCA_964228675.1 Gemmatimonadaceae bacterium | reverse complement strand
GCGCCGCTCCTTCACACCCCAGGTGACGTCGTGCCCCGGCTGCGGCCGCACGACCTCGACCTTCTTCCAGTCGATGGCCGAGGAGATCCAGACCTATCTCCGCGACCAGATGCCCGTGTGGCGCGCGTCGCACCCCGGCGTGGAGGAGATGAAGGTCGCGGTGATGGGATGCGTCGTGAACGGCCCCGGCGAGTCGAAGCACGCGAACCTCGGCATCTCGCTCCCGGGCACCTTCGAGGAGCCGAAGGCGCCGGTCTATGTCGATGGCGCACTGCGCGTGACACTCAAGGGAGAGAAGATCGTGCCGGAGTTCCTCGAGATCCTGAATGCGTACGTCGCCAAGACGTATCCGGCGACGTAAGACTCCCGCGCCGTGTGAGGCGGCGCCTCTGCGGCGCTAGAGCGCCTGCACCTCATCGCGCAGCATCGCGAGTTCGCTGATGATCGGCGCCGAATAGTCGGAGGCGAGGGCGGTGAGGAGGTCCCCATACCAGGCGAGCGTCGCGTCGCGTCCACCGGCGACGCGCCCCCAGACGCTCCCGGGATCGATCGTGCGCGTGAGATCCGCGTGCAACGTGCCGAGTTGGTGGAGCATCGCCGCGGCAGCGACCCACTTGGCGCTCGCACTCGCGGTGCGGATGCGCGCGAGTTGATCGTCACGGATCTCATCGCGCGTGAGCTCACCACCATCGGCGTCGAAGCGGCACTGCGTGACCTCGAGCGCCAACGCCAACACCTCCGCCCCGAACTTGGCGCCGATGCGCTCGTCGAGGAGATCGGCGCTCCACGCCTCGAGTCGACCGTCCTGCACCACATCGTGCAGGATCCCCGCGACCACCTCATCCTCGCTGCGATCGTAGCGGGTGAGGATCACCGCGACGGTGGCGGGCTGCGTGAGATACGGGGCACGCGTCCCCTGGCGCACGCGGCGATCGTGATGCTTGGCCGCGAAGGCGAAGGCGTGGTTGATGCGATCCGAGTAGCCGATGATCATGCGTGGCATCTCGCGGATGTCAGGGACGGTGGCGGGGTCACCGGAGGATGTGGCGGCTGAGGACGAGATCGAGCAGGGTGAGGGCGAGCCCCTGCACCATGATACCGCATCCGGCGCCGACGAGCCCCATCCGGCGCCCGAGCTGCCAGCCACAGATGGCGATGGTGAGACCGATGCCCACATAGCCGACATCCAGCCCGATGTTGAGCCAGACGAAGCGATCGAGTGCGACGGCGCCGGCGAGATCGCGTTCCTTGAGTCCGTAGCGCGCGCTCAGCGAGATGATCGCGTCGATCGCCCCCCAGGCGATGGTCTGGATGGCGAAGTGCGTGATGAGTGGGGAGATCAGATTGCGCCAGCGCACGAAGGCGATGAGCGCGGTACCGACGACGATGCTGAGGAGGGCCCAGACCAGGAGCCAGGCGAGGTGGAGACTCTCGCGAGCGAGGAGGGCGTCGGCCCATTGGCCGTTCAGATCCATGACGGGAATCTACGGGAAAGCCGACGGGGCGGGACGCTCTCGCGTCCCGCCCCGTCGTTCACCCATCAGCGGCGATGCGAGCCGAGGCTCGCACGGACTCACTCGACGGTGATGACACCCTTCATGTTCATCGCGAGGTGCGGGGTGCAGTTGAACGGATACTTGCCCGCCGGGATACCCGCGAACGAGATGGTGACCGACTCGCCGGCGTTGAGCATCATGTTCGACGAGAGCTCAGCCATCTTCGCGGAGAAGTTGGCGTCGAGCTGCTTCTTGACGTCAGCCGAGAGAGCGGCGCCCTCGAAGGCGACGTTGTGCGGGCCACCCGAGACGAAGACGTACTTCACGGCGTCGCCGGTCTTGACGGTGAGGTTGGCCGGCTCGAAGCGATAGCCCTTCTCATCGCCGATCATCTTGATCTCGTGCGTGGTGCCGGTGACAGCGGCGGCCGTCGCAGCCGGCGCGGTCTCAGCGGCCGGCGCAGCCGCGGTCTCCTCGGCGGCCGGGGCGGACTCAGACTTGCCGCCGCAGGCGGCGAGGGCGAAGACGGAAGCGACGAGCGCGAACTTCTTGAACGACATGGTGTGGAGGCCTCCAGGCCAGGTACAGAGAGGTTGTCGATGTACGAGCCGGGCCCGG
>CAXRBM010000005.1:0-3550 GCA_964228675.1 Gemmatimonadaceae bacterium | reverse complement strand
CTGATCGGCGCGATCGGCTACGCCCTCGTGCTGCTCGCCGCGCTCTGGGGCACGCGCGAATCCCTCGCTGATGCGCGCGGCCCCGTGATCGCCCTCGCTGGGCTCGTGTATCCCGCGATCCTCTTCACCATTCGGCTGAAGTACGCCGAGTGGATCGTACTGGGCACTTTCTGTCCCTGGTGCTTCATCTCGACCGTCTCGATCACCCTCCTCGGCGTGATCGTCGCGCTCGAGTGGCGGCGCGTCAGGACACTCGCTCGAGCGCGCGCCGCAACCGGCTGACGATCGCCTCGATCTGCGCCGGCGAGATGATCAGCGGTGGGGAGAGGGCGAGGATGTCCATCGTGCTCCGCACCAAGAGATCCTGGTTGAAGAACGCCTCGACGAACACATCGTAGGCGCGTGACCCGGGTGCCTCGGGACGCGGGGCGAGTTCGATTCCCGCGACGAGCCCGAGGTTGCGGACATCGATCACATGCGGGGCATCGCGTAGGGTGTGCACGGCCGCTTCCCAGACCGGCGCGAGTGCGGCGACGCGCGTGAGGAGCGCCTCGTCCTCATAGAGTTGGAGCGTCGCGAGTCCAGCGGCGGCGGCGAGGGGATGTCCGCTGTAGGTGTAGCCGTGGAAGAACTCCACGCCGCTCTTCGTGGCGTTCACCACCGTGTCGTGGATCGCACCCCGCACCGCCGTCGCTCCCATAGGCACCGCGGCGTTGGTGATCCCCTTCGCCATCGCCATGAGATCCGGCGTGACGTTGAAGTACTGCGCCGCGAACGGCGTGCCGAGTCGCCCGAACCCCGTGATCACCTCATCGAAGATCAACAGGATCCCGTGCTGGTCGCAGATCGCGCGGAGCCGCTCGAGATAGCCGACCGGCGGGATCAACACCCCGGTGCTCCCCGCCACCGGCTCCACGATCACCGCGGCGATCGTCTCGCCCCCATGGGTCGCGATGATCCCCTCCAATGCGTCGGCGAGCTCCGCGCCCTGCGCGGGCATCCCGCGCGAGAAGGCGTTGCGCGTGAGGTCGTGCGTATGTGGGAGATGATCGACCTGCGGGAGGAGCTGTGCGGCGAACGCCGTGCGGTTGGGCGCGATCCCGCCCACGGAGATCCCCCCGAAACCCACACCATGGTAGCCCCGCAGCCGCCCCACGAACCGCGTCCGCTGCGTCTCCCCGCACGCCTGGTGATACGCCAAGGCGATCTTGAGCGCGGTATCGACCGCCTCCGACCCGGAGTTCGAGAAGAAGACCTGCGTGAGCCCTGCGGGAAGGATCCGTACGAGGCGCTCCGCCAGCACGAAGCTCCCGGGATGCCCCATCTGGAACCCGGGGGCGAAGTCGAGTTGCGCCGCCTGCCGCGCGATCGCCTCGACGATCGGGGCCCGCGCATGCCCCGCGTTCACGCACCAGAGTCCCGCCGTCCCATCGCGGATCTGCCGCCCATCATCCGACTGGTAGTGCATCTCCTTCGCACCGACGAGCATCCGAGGACGCGCCTTGAACGCCTTGTTGGCGGTGAAGGGCATCCCAAGGTTGTCTAGGTTTTGTGCCCGGGTGGGAATGTCGGTCATCGAAAGAGCTGGGGGGTTGATTGTCACGATCCGGAAACTACTCTGAAGCAGGGGTTCCTGGCCCGGGGGCCCAGCATATACCCGGGCGGACGCACGATGTTCAACGCAGCACCACTCGCACCTTCCTTTGAAAGAGGAGTACGGCATGTCGAGGTTCACCCCACCCCGGGTCCTCCTGAGCGCCTTCCTGACGCTGGCGCTCATGGTCGGATCCCTTGGCGCGCAGGGCGCCACCGGTATCATCACCGGCAAGGTCACCGCAAAGGGGACCAATGAAGCGCTCGCCGAGACGCGCGTCGTCCTCGTAGGTACCGCGGTCGCGGTCTTCACGAACGCACAGGGCGAGTACCGCATCCCGAACGCCCCGGTAGGCGCTCGCCAGGTGACGGCGTATCGCGTCGGGTACCAGGCGGCCACGGACACCGTCCGCGTCGTCGCGGGCCAGACCGCGACCCTCAACCTCTCGATGGCGGTCTCGCGCGTCCAGCTCTCGGACGTCGTCGTGACCGGCACGGTGGGGAACCAGGAGCGTCGCGCACAGGCGGCCACCGTCGCCAGCGTCGACGTCGCGCAGATCGCCAAGGAGTCGCCGGCCCAGAACGTCGGCCAGCTCCTCCAGTCGCGCGTGCCGAGCGTCTCGGTGAGCTCCGCCTCGGGGACCGCCGGCACCTCGCGTCGCATCAACATCCGCGGCGCCGCCTCGGTCAACCTCTCGAACTCCCCACTCATCTTCGTCGACGGCATCCGCCTCGTCGAGGGGACGATCGGACTCGGCCAGAGCGGCCAGGTCGCTGACCGCCTCAACAACATCAACCCCGAGGACATCGAGTCCATCGAGGTGGTGAAGGGCCCGGCCGCCGCGACCCTCTACGGTGCCGACGCCTCCGCCGGCGTGATCCAGATCATCACCAAGAAGGGCCGCGCCGGGGTGCCGCGCTTCACGCAGAACCTCACCTTGGAGACCGGCTCGGTCGACCAGGGGTGGACCCCGCCCGACAACTACGCCAACTGCACCGCGGCGCTCGTCGCCTCGACGAGCACCAACCCCCTCTGCCGTGGGCAGGCGGTCGGGACCCTCGTCTCCGACAACCCGCTCGTCCGCGAGGGCGCCTTCCAGACCGGCCAGATCGGGAACTTCGCCTACTCGGCGAGCGGGGGCGGCCAGGGCTACGGCTACTTCTTCTCGGTCAACCGCGACCAGCAGACCGGCACCCTCCCGAACAACGAGTTCGGGCGCTCGTCGATCCGCACCAACTTCAACTTCGTCCCCGATGCGCGCGTGACCGTCAACGCGACGATCGGCCTCCAGCAGTCGCGCCTCCGCGCGCCGGACAACGACAACAACATCTACGGCTATCTCGGCGGCGGCCTCCTCGGCACCCCGACCAGCCGCAACGATGCGGGTACCGGGAACAACGGCTGGTTCGGCTTCAACCGCGACCTCGCCGCGATCCGTGCGATCGACCGGCAGCTCTACACCCGTGGGACCACCACCGGCATCACCGTCAGCTACGTCCCGGTGAGCTGGTTCACCCACAAGCTCACCGTGGGTGGCGACCTCACCTGGGATGAGCAGTACAACTTCTTCCCGAAGAACGGGCGCACCTCGTACGGTGGCCTGACCGACGGCGGCTCGAACAGTCAGAGCCGCAACTCCGTCCAGCGCTACACCTTCGATTACACCGCCAACGCGCGCCGTGAGTTCGGCGAGTCGAAGCAGTGGGAGCTCAACGCGACCGCCGGCGTCCAGGCGATCATGACGCGCAGCGAGGGGATCTCCGCTCTCGGCACCGGCTTCGTCGTGAACAGCAACAACGTCATCAACGCCGCCTCGCAGACCTCGGCCGGTGGCTCGGAGGCGATGGTCCGTCAGCGCGGGTGGGTCGGCCAGGCGCAGCTCGGCCACCTCAACCGTCGCTTCCTCCAGGTCGGCGTCCGCGTCGACGAGTTCTCGGTGTTCGGCTCCGAGGCCGA
>CAXRBM010000004.1:0-11747 GCA_964228675.1 Gemmatimonadaceae bacterium | reverse complement strand
GCGACCGGACGCCGAGAGAAATGATCGTCCGAGGTCCTCGTGACCTCGACAGAACCCGGCTTATAGGCGGAACCTGCGATGACGCGACGGGCGGTGAGGACTCCAGCAGACATGGGTGCCTTGCCGCCCGTTCGTCGTCTGTGCCACAGGTGTGCGACTCAGCTCATCGGGATGTGGCTGACCACCCTGACATTCGTGAATGGTTGTGCGCCCACCCGTCCAATGCCCGCTCCAGTCCCCACACCGGCGCCTGCGAGCTCGCCGATTCCCGTCCCCGAAAAACCGGTTCTCATCGATCCGCTCGCGGAACCATGGGTCGTTGGAGTGCCGCGTTCGCCGATCACGCATGAGATCACCGTGACCGCCGCGGTCCGTGCGGCAGCGACCACCCCCGCGCTGGCGAGCGCGACGGCGGATACGCTCCGCACCCTCCTCTCGGTGCGTTGGGATAGTACCAGTCGCGCTACCGCACGGTCGGGCGCTGTGCTCGACTACCGTATTGATCGCAACGCGTCTGGACGCGCCCGCGCGAACACGGTGCCGGAGGGACTCGCACTCCCCGTCGCACTCTCGGCATCGCTCGATGCTGAGCATGGTGTGGTGCGTATCACCGCTCCCGATGAGTCCGGTTGTGGGGCGGACGCCGCAGTGGCGCAGACGGTGCGCGAAGTCTTGGTGGGCGCGCCACGCCACCTCGTTCGAGGCGCCTCGTGGCGCGATTCACTGCGTGCCACGGTCTGTCGCGATTCGATCCCACTCACCCTCGTCTCGATTCGCTCTTACGTCGTGGAGGATGCGAGAGTCGAAAGGGGTCGTGTGGTCGTGATGATCCGTCGGCGATCGTCGTCGACGTTTTCAGGCATGGGTACGCAGTTCGGCGAACCGGTGACGATCACCGGCGAGGGGCAGGGGGAGCTGCTCTTCGGGCTAGGGCTTGATGACGGTCAGATGGTTGACGGGAACGGGCTCTCGACCCTCACCCTTTCGCTGACCGGGCGTCGGAAGTCTCAGGTGGTGACGCAGAACGCGAGGGTGGAGATCCGGCGGCGCTGAAGGCAGAAGGCCGGAAGCTTGTAGCCTTCAGCCTTCCGCCCATCAATCGACCAACCGCAGCGGCATCAACAGGCAGAGATACTTCGCTGGATCCGACCAGCCTTCCGGCTCGAGCGTCGTCGCCCGCTCTGGCGCGCGGAAGGTCATGCGCACCTCCTCGGTCGGCATGAAGCGGAGCATCTCGAGGAGGTAGTTCGCGTTGAAGCCGATGTCGAGTGGATCCCCGTCGTACCGGATCGGGAGCTCATCCTGGGCCTCACCGAGGTCTGGGGTGCTGACGGCGAACTTGAGCATCCCTGAGTTGAACGAGAGTCGGATGCGATGCGTCTGGTCACTTGCGACGACGCTCATTCGGCGGAGCGCGCTCGTGAACGCGGCGCGATCGAGGATCGCGTGCTTATCGTTGTCCTTCGGGATGACCTGGTCATAGCCTGGGTACGGTCCTTCGATCAGGCGGGTGAAGACCGAGGTGAAGGGTGAGCGGAACCCGAGATGGTTCTCGCCGATCCCGACCTCGAGCTGCTCCTCCGCAGGGAAGAGCCGCTTGATCTGCTCGAGCGCCTTGGGGGGGATGATGTGATCGGCCTTCTGCCCGCCCGAGACCGGGATCTCCATCTTGGCGAGCCGGTGACCGTTCGTGGCGACCATCCGCATGAGATCGCTGCGGATCTCCCAGAGCACGCCGTTCAGGATCGGGCGACTTTCCTCGACACTGGCAGCAAAGGCGGTATGACTGATCAGGCGCTGCAGATCTCCAGACCCGATCTTGAGTGCCTTCTCGAAGCGGACGGCGGGGAAGCTTGGGAACTCCGACTTCGGGAGACCCAAGAGTTTGAATTTGGCGCGGCCGCACTCGAGGGTGATCCGCTGATCGCCGGTCGCGGAGATGCGTACGGGGGCGGCAGGGAGCTCTCGGGCGATCTCACTGAGCTTTCGCGCTGGGATCGTGATCCCGCCGGCTGCCTCGACATCGGCTGTGATCTCCGTACTGACGGCGATATCCAAGTCGGTGCCGGAGATGCGAATCCCTTTGTCGGTGGTCTGGACCAAGAGGTTGGCCAAGACGGGAAGGGTCGTCTTGTTCGGTACGGCCGGCGTGACGGCGGCCAACCCTTCCTGGAGCTTCTCGCGTGTGATCGTGAACCGCATACGGGGATCGGGTGACATGTGGGGAATCGAACCGCGCTACGTCGTGCTGTTTCTATATTTCTCTAACCAGTCGTCGTAGTAGAAAGGTGTGCATTGTGGACGGACGCCGGAACCCCATGTGGTGAAAGGGCTCCCACCCCCCGCCTCACGTGGTTTCGCATGTGGACCGGTGGGAGTGGATGCGGAGAACCACTGGGGATCTATCGACCGTTGTCGCAAACATGTGCATCATGTGGAGAGTCGCAGGGTTTCCCGCAGCCGTTCCACACGCCCTCTGAATTCGCCGTCGTCCGTCATCGTCTCCGTCACGCGTTCCAAGGAATGGATCACCGTGGAATGGTCGCGACCGCCGAAGGCGAGCCCGATCTCCACCAGCTGTGTCCCCAGGATCTCGCGGGCAAGGAACATCGCCACCTGACGGGGGACGGTGAGGGTCTTGGTCCGCGTCTTGGACTGGAGGCCCTCCACCGTCACCCCCCATTCACCAGCGACGGTCCGTTGGATGCGAGCCATCCCATCTTGGCGAACAGGGCGCTCCACACCGTCGTCGTTGGAACGCAGCTTATCTCGTAACGCCTCACGCGCCAGCTCGACAGAGATCGGACGGTGTTTGAGCGAGGCATAGGCGAGGAGTTTGATGATCGAGCCCTCCAGCTCGCGGACATTGGACCGCACATGATCGGCGATGAAATGGAGGACATCATCCGGGATCGCCTGCTCGAGGTGATCCTGCTCTGCCTTGCGACGAAGGATCGCGATGCGATGTTCCAGGTCCGGCTGTCCGACGTCGGCGACCATCCCCCACGCGAAGCGGCTCGCCAGACGGGCCTCGAGCTTCGGGATCTCCGAGGGGGGGCGATCCGAGGTGAGGACGATCTGCCGCCCTGCCTCATAAAGGGCGTTGAACGTATGGAAGAACTCCTCTTGCGTGGAGTTCTTCCCGCCGATGAAGTGCACATCATCGACAAGGAAGAGATCGGTCTCGCGATAGCGTTGTCGGAAGTCGTGCATCGCCCCCTTGCCGATGGAGGTGATGACGTCGTTGGTGAACTGCTCGGTGGTGATGTAGGTGACGCGCGTCTGCGGGGCACGGACGAGGATCTCGTTCGCGATCGCCTGCATGAGATGCGTCTTCCCGAGCCCAGTGGGACCGTAGAAGAAGAGCGGGTTATAGGTCTTCCCGGGGGCCTGGGCCACGGCCATCGCCGCCGCCGCGGCAAGGTCATTGGACTTGCCGACCACAAAGGTATCAAAGGCGTACCGCTCATTCAGGGCGCTGAGCGTTACCCCACCAGACCCCCGTTGTGGCGTGAAACTGGCCTTTTGCTGACCGGGAGATGGCACAAAAAGGTCCATCTGGGAGCGCTGTAACCGCTCCGCCTGCACCCGGAGCTGAATCTTGACCGGGTGGCCAACCGCCATCGGCGCCACCGACTCCAACACCGACGTGTGCCGCTGCTCGTTCCACTCGACCGAAAACTGGTCTGGAGCATTCAGGGTCAGGGTTTCGTCAGTATACTCGGCCGCCGTCAATGGGGCGAGCCAGGTGTCGATCGTGTGATCTGGGAGTCGGGTGCGCGCCTGATCCAGGAGGCGAGTCCAGACATCCGAGGGGGAGAGCGTCATTACAGGGCGAGCACCAGCGAACGTGGAGATCCAAGTGGGAGGCGGAACGTACCACCGCGTGTGGACAAGTCAACATTCGTGACTGCAAGCCAGTCGATGACGCGTCCCGTTGGGTTGACCTAACCATCGGCGGCGGATAGGTTTAGCGGTCTGTCTGGAATCGCAATTCACGCCTGAGGGTTTGACCGATGGGGAAGCCGACGTACCGCCCGCGCAACAAGCGTCGCATCAAGACGCACGGGTTCCGCGCGCGCATGGAGACCAAGTGGGGGCGTGAGGTGCTCAGCCGCCGTCGCAAGAAGGGGCGCAAGCGGCTGACCGTGAAGCTCCCGTCCAAGTACGCTGGCGTCTGAGACGCCGGAGCGGTCCCCGACTGATGGCCTGACCATCGGCTGGGTGACCCGTGCCGCGGACCTCGATCGGGTCCGTCGACAAGGGAAGCGGTTCCGTACCTCGCACCTTGAGGTCCGGCAACTCGCTTCCCTTCTGCGTCACTCCCGGGTCGGCCTGATCGTGCCCAAGCATCGGCATGGCTCGGTGGAGCGCAATCTGGTGAAGCGACGCCTGCGCGACGCGGTGCGCCGCGCGCTCTGGCCGGTCCTCCACACCGCGGACGCACAGGGTGCCCCGAGTGATCTCGTGGTCTGGGCGACCCCCTCGAGTTACACGGTGACCTTCGACGCCCTGCTCGGTGAGGTGCAGCGGATCGCACGTCGAATGACGACGACGCGTGAGGCACCGGTGCGCGAGCCGCGGCCGCGTGTGGTCGAGGGCCCGTCGTGAGACTACTCTTCATCCTGATCGTGCGTGGGTATCAGGTGGCGATCTCGCCCCTGTTGCCGCCGTCGTGCCGCTACCACCCCACCTGTTCGCACTACGCCATCGAGGCGCTCGAGCGACATGGGGCCTGGCACGGTGGATGGCTCGCGGTCAGACGCATCGCACGTTGTCATCCTTTCCGGGCGGGGGGCTTCGACCCCGTCCCCGACACTCTCCCGAGCAAGCTCCGTGATGGATAAGCGTTTCTTCCTCGCGCTGGTGTTGACCGGCGCCGTCGTCCTCCTCACGCCGGTGATCTTCCCGCGGCCGAAGGTGCCCGCGCCGGTCGTCGCGGTGGATTCGACGCGCGCGTCCGCCGAGCCGGCCAATGGCTCGATGTCTGCTCCGGGCGCGAGTCCCGCGCCCGCCGCCGGTCTGCCGCCGAGCCTCGCGCCGACTGCGATCGCGGCCGGTGATTCGGCGCCGGCGCCGGCCCCCGTGGAGATCGCCGAGGTGACGCTCGCGAACGCGCTCGCCACCTACACCTACAGCTCGCGCGGGGCAGCCTTCGTCTCCGCGACGCTCCCCAAGTACACCCGCCTCGGTGCGACGACCGGCACGGTGGCGCTCGAGGCACCAGCCGAACCGTTGCTCCGCTATCGGTTGATCGCCGGTGGCGACACGGTACGCTTCGATCAGTTGGCTTTCACGACGACGAGCGATCCGGCGACCAGTCGAGTGACCTTCACCGCGCCGGTGGGTCAGGGCGGGGAGATCACCGTCGCCTACGCCCTTGCCGACACGAACTACCTCGCCGATGTGCGGATCACCGCGCGTGGGATCCCCTCGCCCGCCTTCCTCCTCACCGATCTCCCGACCGGCTTCCTCTCACAGGAGCGCGATTCCACCGATGATCACCGCCATCTCGCCTACGCGAGCCGCGCGCCGATCGGTGGGGCCGAGCGGATCGACTTCCGGAAGCCCGATCCTGGGGAGCGCATCTTGCGGCAGGGGCCGCTCACCTGGGCGGTGGCCAAGAGCAAGTACTTCCTGGTCGGGCTGATCGCGATCGACACGACCGCGTCGCCGCTGGCGGAGTTGCAGGTGACGGGGGCCCCGCGAGTGAACCGCGAGGCGACGCGTGCGCTGGCGACGGTGGTCTCGCCGCTCGGCCCTGATGGCGTGCGCTTCGAGCTCTATGCCGGGCCGCAGGAGTGGGAGCGGCTCGTGGCGATGGGGCGCGAGTTCGAGCACACCAATCCCTATGGCGGGTGGATCAGCGGGCTCGTCCAGCCCTTCGCGACGATCGTGATGAAGGTGCTCCTCTGGATGAAGCGCACCCTGCGGATCGAGTACGGGTGGATCCTCGTGATCTTCGGCGTGGCGATCCGCCTCGCGATGTGGCCACTCAACTCGAAGATGATGCGCTCGAGCATCCAGATGCAGCGCATCGCGCCGCTGGTGCAGCAGGCGCAGGAGAAGCACAAGGGCGATCCCGAGAAGCAGCGGGCCGCCGTGATGCAGGTCTATCAGGACGCGGGGATCAGCCCGTTCGCCCCGCTTGCGGGGTGCTTGCCGATGCTCCTCCCGATGCCAATCCTCTTCGCGCTCTTCTTCGTCTTCCAGAACACGATCGAGTTCCGCGGCGTTCCCTTCCTCTGGCTCCCCGATATCTCGGTCGCTGACCCGTATTACATCGTCCCCCTCGTCATGGGGGGCTCGATGTACCTCCTCTCCTGGATCGGGATGCGCAATACCCCGCCCAACCCACAGACGAAGATGATGAGCATCGTCATGCCGGTGATGATGACGGTCTTCCTGTTCAACTTCGCCTCGGGGCTCAACCTGTACTACGCCGTGCAGAACATCGCGGCGCTCCCCCAGCAGTGGTTGATCGCCAACGAGCGTGGCAAGTCGACGCCGATGAGCGCGCCGGTCCAAGGTGGAGGCGCGAAGCGGAAGAGCTGACCTCCGCGGCGATACGATCGCCGCGGTCGCGACAGCCCCTGGGATCGGGGCTCTCGCGGTGGTTCGAGTGAGTGGACCTACCGCCGTCGCCGTGGCGGCGAAGGTGCAGGGGTCAGAGGACAGAGGTCAGGGGACAGGAAGGGCCACCACCTGGCCACCTGCTGCGCGGCGGGCCACGCGGGTCACGCTCATCGATGCTGACGGGGCGCCGCTCGACGATGCGCTCGTCACGGTCTTCCCGGCACCACACTCGGCCACCGGCGAGGACGTGGTGGAGTTCTCGGTGCATGGCGGTGCCTATATCGCGACCACACTGCTCACCGCGCTCGTCACGGCCGGGGCACGCCCCGCGCTCCCCGGGGAGTTCACCGAGCGCGGGGTGCGGAACGGCAAGGTCGACCTCCTACAGGCGGAGGCAATCGCCGATCTCATCGAGGCACGCTCGGCGGCGACGCATCGCGCGGCGCTCCGACAGCTCGGCGGCGCCCTCTCACGACAACTCGAGACCCTGCGCTCGGCGCTGCTCGATCTCGAGGCGCTTCTCGCTTATGACATCGACTTCCCGATGGAGGATGATGGGCCGATCGATCGGTCGCGCATCCTCGCGGCGGCGACGGAGCTCGAGTCGACCCTCGCGCAGTTGATCGGGACCTTCCCGCAGGCGGCGCTGGGACGAGACGGGGCGATGGTCGTGCTCGCCGGGCCACCGAACGCGGGGAAGTCGTCGCTGCTCAATGCGCTCGTGGGGGAAGCGCGGGCGATCGTGAGTGAGGTCCCGGGCACCACCCGCGATGCGATCGAGGTGCTGGTCGACGCGCAGCCCTGGCCGATCCGCTACGTCGATACCGCGGGGCTCCGCGCGAGTGAGGATCCAGTGGAGCGGCTGGGGATCGAGGTGAGCCATCGTCGGCTCGCAGAGGCCCACGTGGTGTTGGCGTGTGGCGAGGACGAGGCGTCGCTCGGGCGCACGGTGGCGGAGCTCGCCACGCGGACCACCGCGCCGATCATCGCGGTATGGACCAAGCGCGATGACGACGCCGGATCGACCGATGCGCCAGGGGCCATCGATGGTGCCGGCAGCGTGCGGGCCATCGTCCGCGTGAGTGCGCAGACCGGCGTGGGTCTCGACGCGCTGCAGCGCGCGCTGCAGGCGGCGATCGCGACGGTGACGCCGGAGCCGGCCGAATCACTTCCCACCGTCACCCGGGCGCGGCATGTGGCGAGCCTTGCGGTGGCGCGCGCAGAGATCGCGGCGTTCCGTGAGGCGTGGGAGGACGCAGCGCTCCCCGCCCCGGTGGCCGCGACGCACCTCCGGGCCGCGGTGCATGCGCTCGACGACCTCCTCGGAGGGATCGACATCGAGGAGATCCTCACCCGCGTCTTTCGCACCTTCTGTGTCGGGAAGTGACCTCCGGAAATGACGACGCGCGGCCGGCCCCGGAGCCGGTCGCGCGCGTCCACCGCACGGTGAGTCGTCGGTCTATGCCGTCCGCACCGCCGCGTCGGTGAAAGCCAACAGTTCCTGCGCGTCGGCCCGCAGGGCCCACGCGATCCCACGCTCTGCCACCACACTCTCCACCATGCGCGTCCCGAGGTAATAGCCGGCACGTTCAGGGAGAAGATGCCGCTGGACGGTCCGAGCATCGTCGCTCATCCCGCCCGAGAGCCACCGGAGGCGCAGTCCTAGGCCAGCACGGTCGAGGTCGTCGACCACGACATGCGAGAGGACCGATTCGAGCTCGCGAACCCTCGCATACTGCTTTCGGTCGTAGCCGAAGTACTCCCAGGGCGCGTGCCCGGGGCTGATCTCCCGAGCGGCGGCGACCGCGAGGCCCTCGTTGACGAGATGCTCGCGCAGGCTCACCCGGCGGCCCGTCTCCCAGTAGGAATACGATCCGTCAGCGTCATCGACGGCCCGGCGCAACTCGGCGCGGCTCCCTGGCGCGGTGTACCGCACACCGTGCGCGATCTCGTGGGCGAGCCACATCGGGATCAGCTCCGGGTCGAGCCCAAGGCCACGGGTCGCCGGGTTCGCGACGCTCGTGAAGTGCTCGAGGCAGACGAAGGCGACCCCACGCCCATCCACGACGAGCTCTCCCGCGTTCGCGGCACCCACCCCGACCATGAGAACGACGTCGATCCGACTGTCGATATCGAAGGCCTCGATGCAGGCGGCCTCGGTGCGCGCCGCGAGGGCGGCGACGTCGGTGCGCTCGAGGAGGGTGTGGAGGTCGGCGCGGTCAGCGCGCACGGCGTCGCGTACGATCTCGAGGAAATGCGGCCCCGACGGCTCGATCACATAGTTGTGCCAATACGCGCCGAGAAGGGCGCGATGGGCGTCGAGATAGCGATGGTAGGCGGCGACCGGCTCCGCACTTTGCAGCGCGGCAAGGCATTCGGGGACGAGGTTGATCAGCATCGCGCGTGGATGGGTGCGATCAACATTTCGAGGTCACGGTCACGGGCCGAACGTTACCGCGACACGTGAAAGGAGACAAGAGGACGTGCATGTGAGCCAGCGGCTGCGCCGCACACACGCGTCGATGACGCGGGACAGCTCCTCGGATCCAAGGCGTCTGTCGCTTGGTGCTACTTGGCGCTACGTGGGTCTACTTGGTGCCGAAGAGCCGATCGCCCGCGTCGCCGAGTCCGGGGAGGATGTAGCCGTGGGTGTTGAGCTCGCGATCGAGTGCGGCGGTGAGGATCGGCACATCAGGATGCGCGTCGTGGAAGCGGCGGACGCCCTCGGGAGCCGCGACGAGACAGAGGAACTTGAGCCGCGTGATCCCGCGCCGCTTGAGCGCGGTCGCGGCGTTCACCGCGCTCCCACCGGTGGCGAGCATCGGATCCAGCAGGAAGACCTGTCCGCGCTCGGCCCCCGCGGGGATCTTGAAGTAGTACTCGACGGGCTCGAGCGAATCGTGATCGCGAAAGAGCCCGATGTGTCCGACGCGTGCGGTGGGAACGAGTCGGAGGACGCCCGGCACCATGCCAAGGCCGGCGCGGAGGATCGGGACGAGGGTCACCGCGTCCGGTGGGAGCCGCTCCGCTGGCGTGGATTCGAGGGGTGTCTCGACGGTGCCGCGCTCGAGGGGGAGATCGGCGGTCGCCTCGTAGGCCAGTAACATCGCCAACTCCTCGGCGAGCTCGGCGAAGAGTTTCTTCGGCGTGGCGGTGTCGCGGAGGAGCGCGACCTTGTGGCGCACCAGTGGGTGGGCCACGACGGTCAGACCGGGGAGCGCAGATGGGGGCACCATGCACGAGAAGGTACTATCTTCCACGGTGCGTATGAAAGAATACCAAGCGGTCATCGTGCGGCAGACGCGCCACCAGCGCGAGGACGAGGAGGCGCTCACCGATCTCCTGAACGAGCGGAGCCGTGGGGGGTGGGCCCCGACCCTGATGACCCAGGATGGGATGCGCCTCACGATCGTCTTCTCCCGCGACGCGACTCCCGAGGGCTGAGTGCAGCTCCAGTTCATCGGCGCCGCCCGTGAGGTGACGGGATCCGCCCACCTCCTCCGTGTGCATGGCCGCACGATCCTCCTCGATTGTGGCCTCTTCCAAGGGCGACGCGCTGAGTCGGCGACACGGAACCGCGACTTCCCCGTCGCGCCGCACCTGATCGATGCCGTGGTCCTCTCGCACGCGCATATCGACCACTCGGGACGCCTTCCGTGGTTGGTGAAGGAAGGGTTCCGTGGCGACATCCACGCGACCCCTCCCACGCGCGACCTCTGCGAGGTGATGCTCGCCGACTCGGCGCACATCCAACAGAAGGACGCCGACTTCCTCGCGCGGCACCGACGAGCGGCACCGGAGCCCCTTTACGCGCTCCGCGACGTCTCGACGATGTTGCAGCAGATGCGTCCGCACGACTATCAGCAGCGGTTCGAGGTCGTGCCGGGGGTCTGGGGCCGGTTCACCGATGCGGGACACATCCTCGGCTCGGCATCGATCGAGCTCCAATGGGAGGAGGAGGGGCGGACACGTCGGCTCGGCTTCAGTGGCGATATCGGCCGATCGGGACTGGCGATCATCCGCGACCCCGAGCCGGTCCATGATGTGGATTGGTTGATCCTCGAGTCCACCTACGGGAATCGCGATCATACGAGCGTGGACGGCGCGCGCGCGGAGCTGGGGCGCATCGTCCGCGAGACCGTCGCGCGTGGGGGCCGGGTCTTGATCCCCGCCTTCGCGGTGGGTCGGACGCAGGAACTGGTCTACGATCTCCACGCCCTCTCCCATGCGGGCGAGATCCCGCGGGTGCCAGTGATCATCGACAGCCCCCTCGCGTCGGAGGCCACAGAGGTCTTCCGCGAGCATGTCAATGTGTTCGATGGCACCGAACGGATGGTGCAAGAGCATGCGGCGAACCGCACGGAACTCTTCACCTTCCCGCTCATGCGGTTCACGCCAGACGTCGAGGACTCCAAGGCGATGATGCGCCAGCCGGGTCCCAAGGTGATCATCGCCGCTTCGGGGATGGCGGAGTCAGGGCGGATCCTCCATCACCTTGCGCATTCGGCGGGCGACTCGAAGAACACCGTACTGATCGTCGGCTTCCAAGCGGAGCATACGCTCGGGCGACGGATCGTCGAGCGACAGCCGATGCTCACGGTGTTCGGCGAGGAGGTCCCACTCCGCGCGCAGGTGGAGGTGCTCACCGGCTATAGTGCGCACGCGGACCGGACCGAACTGATGGCCTGGCTCGACGCGGTGCGGGCGACCTCGCCACGACTGGCGGATGTCTTTCTCGTGCACGGCGAGGCCGAGGCCCAGGACGCCTTCGCGGCGCAGCTCGCGCGGCACGGGGTGCCGGCGGAGGCGCCGCGCCCCGGCCTGCAGGTCACGCGGTGATCCTGCGCCGCCTCTCCGGCGCGCTGGGGATCGTCGCGGCGCTCTGGTGCTGCTCCCTCCTCGCGGTGCTCTGGGTCGGGGCGCGGGATCGTGCCGAGCCGGCCGATGCGATCATCGTGCTCGGTGCCGCGCACTACGGTGGGAAGCCGTCGCCGGTGCTACAGGCACGGCTCGATCAAGCGTTTGCGCTCTATCGGCGTGGGTTCGCCCCACGGGTGATCCTCACCGGTGGCACGGCCCCCGGCGATCAGACGAGCGAAGCGGCGGTGGGCCGGAGCTACCTGCGGCGCGCTGGTGTCCCCGCCACCGCGATGTTGATGGAGTCGGAGGGC
>CAXRBM010000003.1:0-5357 GCA_964228675.1 Gemmatimonadaceae bacterium | reverse complement strand
GATCTTGGCCACATCCGCCATCGCCTGGGCCACACGGTCCACGACCGCCATGCCCAGCTCCGGATGCGCGATCTGCCGACCGCGGAACATCAACGTCACCTTCACCTTGTTGCCGTCCGCGATGAACGCGCGGGCATGATTGACCTTCGTGTCGAAGTCATGCTTCTCGATCCCCGGACGGAACTTCACTTCTTTCAACAAGATCACGTGCTGCTTCTTCTTGGCCTGCCGCGCCTGCTTGGCCATCTCGAACTTGTACTTCCCGTAGTCCATGATCCGGACCACCGGGGGCCGTGCCATCGGCGCGACCTCGACGAGGTCCAACCCGGCCTCGACCGCCATGTTCAACGCCACATCCACCTCGAGCACGCCGAGCTGCGCGCCGTCGGCACCGATCACACGGACCGGTGAGATGCGGATCTGACGATTGATGCGGGGGCCCCGCTTGGCGGTGGTGTCCTGGATACGACGACTCCGGTGGCTGAAACGACGAGACGCGAACCCCGCTGGTCGGAGTCCGCGTCACAGACCGACGCCGCGCCCGCACGGATGCGGTCGGGTCGGGAGCTTCGGGACTCCTGCAGCACGACATCTCACGGGGAGACGAAGGCCAGAGGGTGGGGCGAGCGGACGCTCACCCACTTGATCTGAATTGTCCCTAAGCCTAGCCCCGATGGGGGCTTAGGTCAAGGCGCGCGGAGCGCGATCCCCTTCTCCCCGCGGGTCAGGACCCCCCAGGGGGTCGTCGGGTCGTGCTCGAAGACCAGGAGCCATCCCCCGGTCTCCGCCTCCGCCCAGAGGGCCCGCTTCGACTCCAGCGTCACCAGCGGCTCCACATCGTAGCCCATGATCCAGGGGAGCGGGACATGCGCCGCCGTCGGACAGAGGTCGCCGAGGAAGACCGCGGTCTCCCCCTCGCAGGTGAGCACGATCGACTGGTGGTGGGGGGTATGCCCGGGGGTCGCCCGCATCCGTATCCCCGGCAGGAGCTCCCCGCTGCCATCCACCAACTCGAGCTGCCCGCTCCGCTGGAGCGGCGCCCAGTTCCGCGTGAAGTAGCTCGCCGCCGTCCGCTCGTTGGTATGCGTCGCGTACGCGAACTCCCCCGCATGGACGAGGTACCGTGCGTTCGGGAAGGTCGGCACCGCATCGGCCGCATCTGGAGTCGGGGCCCCCGGGGCCGCCGGCTCGGCGCGCTGCGTGTTTCCCCCCGCATGGTCGAAGTGCAGATGGGTGTTGATCACGATCGTCACGTCCGCGGGCGTGAACCCCGCCGCCGCCAACGCCGCCTCGAGCATCGTCCGATACCCCGGCACACTCGCCTCGATCCCATAGATGTCGAGGAACTTCGCGTCCTCCTTGTCCCCCACCCCGGTGTCGATCAGCACGAGCCCCTCGGGATGCTCGACGAGCAGGCACCGCATCCCGAGCAGGATCCGATTCCGATCATCCGCAGGGATGCGGCGCTCCCAGAGCGGCTTCGGCACGACGCCGAACATCGCACCGCCGTCGAGGCGCTGGCCACCGGCTTGGAGGGCGTGGATCCGCCAGGCACCGAGCTGGCGGGATTCGTGGAGGGGAGTAGGGGCAGGCATCAGATATCAGGTATCAGGGGTCGGGGAACAGGAATTTGGTGAGTGGTACCTGAGCTCTGGCACCTCACACCTGGCACCTGCCGTCAGGCACCCTCAGCGCCATCCGAAGCGACCGGGATCGCCCGAGCCCGCTTGCTCCGCGACGTCCCGCGGCTGAGCCAGCGATCGAGCTCGTCCCAGGTGTGGATCCCGTGCCGCGAGAGATCCTCCATCAGATGCACCAACACATGCGCGGTCGCCTCCGCATCACCCGCCGCGCGGTGACGATCAGCGATCCGCACACCGTAATGATCACACACCGCATCTAGGTTCCGCCGCGGAAGATGCCCGAGCAGGCGACGCGAGAGGCGAACGGTGCAGAGCGAACCACCGAGCAGCTCATCGAGCGGGGTCGGCGCGACCCGTGCGAACTCGGCGCCGAGGAAACCGAGGTCGAATCGCGCGTTGTGGGCGACGAAGATCCGGCCCGCGAGGTGGGCGGCGAGCTCCCCCGCGATCTCCGCGAAGGTCGGGGCCTCACGGACCATGGCATCGCTGATGCCGGTGAGGCGCGCCACATAGGGCGGGATCGGCCGCTCGGGGTTCACCAGGGAGTGGTAGAGGAGCTCGATCCGCCCCTGCTCCACCTGCACCGCCGCGACCTCGGTCACGCGGTCCCCGGTGCCGGGCTGGCCACCGGTGGTCTCGACGTCGACGACGACGAAAGGGAGGGTGTGGAGCTCCATGTCGGGACAAGCTAGTGACGGCGGCTCCGGGGTGGTCTCCTATTGACCCGGTGCCTTGGGGGAGTAGCTTGTGAAGGATTTCACAAGCACCCCTCCCCCCGGTGAAACACATCGCAGAACCCACCGTCCGACGCCTGTCGGGGTACCTCCGCTTCCTGGAGGCCTTCGACGTCGAGGGACATGAGACCATCTCCAGCGGCGAGCTCGCTCGTGCCGGAGGCACCACCTCCGCCCAGGTGCGCAAGGACCTTTCGTTCTTCGGCTCCTTCGGCAAGCGGGGCCTGGGCTATGGCGTGAAGGACCTGATCGCCTCGCTGCGCGAGATCCTCGGCCTCGACACCCGCTGGCCGGTGGTCATCGTCGGCGCGGGGAAGATCGGCGCAGCGCTCGCCCAGTACCGCGGCTTCGGCACCCATGGGTTCGATGTCGTCGGAATCTATGACACCGATCCCTCACGCGTCGGCACGCGACTGAACGGGGTGACGGTGCGTGCTGATCGTTACCTCGAAGGCGACATTGCCGCGCTCGCGCCACGGATCGCGGTGCTCTGCGTCCCAGGAGAAGCGGCGCAGGCGGCGCTCGACCGTGTGGTCGGCGCTGGGATCCGTGCGGTGCTCAACTTCGCCCCCACCTCGCTCGTCGCCCCCGAGGGCGTGACGGTGCGCGCCGTGAACATGGCGACCGAGCTCGAGGTGCTCGCCTACGCCCTCACGAACGAATCGCGAGACTAGGGGAGCGGGGCGGCACCGCGGCCGATCACCGCGCGCGCCGCGCGCAGCAAGGCAGCGAAATCGGAAGGACTGAGCGTCTCAGGGCGCACCTCGGGATCGAGCCCGGCGCGGTCGACCACCGCCCCCGCCTGCTCGGCATCGAGCGACCAGAGCGTGCGGACCACGCGCTTCAGCTGCTTACGCCGGAGCCCGAACGCCCCCTGCACCATCAGGCGATACGGTGCCTCCTCATCTGCCTCGATCACCGGATCGAGCCGCGGCGTCACGCGGATCACCGCCGACTCCACCTTCGGTGGCGGAGTGAAGGCGCCAGCGGGCACGCGGAAGAGCAACTCGATCTGCGCCACCGCCTGGAGATTCACCGAGAGCGCACCGTACGCCTCATCATTGGGCGCGGCCGCGGCGCGTTGCGCGACCTCGAGCTGCACGAGGTAGACCGCGCGCGCCGGCCGCGGGCGCGTGAGCGCGTGGAAGAGGATCGGCGTCGTGATGTTGTACGGCACGTTCCCCGCGAGGAGGAAGGGCCCATTGGCGAGCGCGCCGAGATCCTGCTCGAGCACGTCGCCCTCGACCACCGTCAGCCGCGGGTCATCCGCCCAACGGGATCGCAGGATCGGGACGAGGTCGCGATCGACCTCGATGGCGATCACGCGCCCCGCGCGGCTCAGCAGCGCCTCGGTGAGCGCCCCCCGCCCTGGCCCGATCTCGATCACGGTATCGGTCGGCGTGATCGCGAGTCCATCCGCGATGCGCGACAGGATCCGCGGATCGGTGAGGAAGTGCTGTCCGAAGCGCTTCTTGGCGCGCGGAAGCGCGGTCACGCGCTACGAAGCACGACGACCGCCTGATCGTCATGCGGCGGGACCCGCCCCATATGCCCCTCGACGGCGGAGAAGACGCCATCGATGATCCGCGACGGGACCTCGCGGCGCCGCGCGGCGAGGACGCGCAGCACCGCCGCCTCGCCGAGCACCTGGCCGGCCTGATCGCGCGCATCGCTCACCCCATCGGTGAAGAGGGCAAGGAGATCCGCGCTCCTATCCCATGGGCGCGACCGTACATGCAGCGTCTCACTCCCCAACCCCAATGGGGGATCGGTCGCTTCGAGCCGATGCGCCGTCCCCGTCGCATCGATCACGAAGGCATGCGGATGCCCCGTGTTGGTCCACTGGAGCGTGCCCTGCTCATGATCGACCACCGCATAACAGAGACTCAGGAACATCTCCGTCTCCCGCAACTCGTCGGCGACGGTCGCGAGGAGCGCCTCGACCGTACGGGCGGGATCGCTCGTCGTCCGCGCATGGATCGCCGACGCACTCATCACGAGCGCCATGATCAGCGCGGCCCGATACCCATGCCCCGAGACATCCCCGACGAGGATCCCGGTGCGCCCCGCATCGAGCCGGAAGAGATGGTAGAAGTCCCCGCCGACGCCCTCCGCCGCCTCCACGCGCGCGGCACAGAGCGCCTCAGGAGCGACCACCTGCCCTGCGGGCAACAACTTGAGCTGCAGATCGTGCGCGAGTCGCATCTCCGACTCGAGTCGCTCGCGCTCCACCGACGCCCGCACCAGTCGCGCGTTCTGGATCGCGGTCCCGATCTGCGACCCGACCGCCGCGACGAGCTTCTCGTCCCCCGCGGTGAACGCCGTCCCGCCGCGCCGGCCGGAGAGCGAGACCACGCCGAGGGTGACCCCTCCACCGGGCGCGGTCCAGTTGATCGGCACCGAGAGCATCGCCCCATCACGGAAGGCCTCTTCATACTCGCTCTGGAGCACCCCCACATCGACCACGAGGGCGTTCCGCGTGCGGTAGACCCGCGCCGGCACGCTCACCGGATGATCGGTCGGGATCACCGAGGCCTCCATCGCGGGCGAGAGTCGGAGTGCCGCGACCGGCCGCAACACCCCAGACGCCGGATCATGCGTATGGATCGCACCGTACTCCGCACCGACCGTCTCCGCGACCTCGAGCAGGATCGTGCGCGCCATCTGCTCGAGCGTCACGGTGCGGCCGAGGATGTCGCTGATCGAATAGAGGAGATTGATCTCCTCGTAGCGCTCGGCGAGCTCATCGGTGGCGCGCTGCGCCTCCCACTGGCTCTGCAGGATCGGCGCGAGCATCTCGGCGAGCATCGGGACCCACCGAACGACATCCGCATCGCCGCCGGGCACCGCCCCAACCCCGAGCCATGCCGGTGTGTGCCCGGGGATGCGCGTGATCCACTGCGGCCCGAGCGCGGTGGGGCGCTCACGCGGCGTGGCCTCGTCCGTCAGCACCGCGACGTCAGGAGGCGTCACCTCGCCA
>CAXRBM010000002.1:0-5737 GCA_964228675.1 Gemmatimonadaceae bacterium | reverse complement strand
GTCGTCCTCGCCGCGGCGCAGCGGGTCGGGGCGCCCCCCCTCCTGGTGATCCTCCCCACGATCATGGCGGCGAACATCGGCGGGACCGCGACGCTGATCGGCGATCCGCCGAACATCATGATCGGATCGGGGGCGGGGTTGACCTTCCTGCAGTTCCTCGAGGAGCTCACCATCCCCGTGCTGATCATGATGTGCGGGCTCCACTGGTGGGGGGCGCGCCGGCTGCGCGCCGCGATGGGGGCGCAGGCCGATCGGCCCGCCGCGGCCGACGAGCCGGGCGCGGGGCCGCAGATCACCGATCCCACGTTGCTCCGTTGGCTCGGTGGGATCAGCGCCTTCGTCCTCGTGGGGTTCGTCACCCATGGGATCACACACATGCCGGCGGCGGTCCCCGCGCTGATCGGGGCGACTGCCGCGCTGATCGTGCAGGACGTGCTCTATCTGCGGAAGGCCCGGCCCACGCACGACGAGCGCCGCCATGGGATCCTCCACATCATCGAGCGCGAGATCGAGTGGCCCACGCTGGTGTTCTTCGCCTTCCTCTTCATCCTCGTCGGCGCCGCGGTGGCCACGGGGCTGATCGAGACCCTCGCCTCGCTCCTGGAGCGTGGGATCATGACGGGGCGCGAGACCTTCGGCCTGAGCGAGGCGGGGACGCTCGTCGTCGCCGCGCTCCTCGTGGCCTGGGTCGCCGCGTTCCTCTCCGCGGTGATGGACAACATCCCCTTCGTCGCGGTGAGCATCCCGATCATCAAGGCGCTCACGCTCGTGCTCCCCGGGGACGCCATCGTGCTCTGGTGGGCGCTCTCCCTCGGTGCCTGCCTGGGGGGGAATGGGACGCCGATCGGGGCCTCCGCGAACGTCACCACGCTGGGGATGGCGGAGAAGCTCGGGATCCGCGTCACCTTCGGGCAGTTCAGTGCCGTGGGGATGCGCGTGATGGTCGCCACCCTACTCGTTTCGAGCATCTTCCTCGTCGGATTCGTCTTCCTTGGGCCCCATCGGGTCGCGATGGCCGGCGCCGGGGTGCTCGCGCTCGTCGGCGCGATGCTCTGGCGCTACGAGTCGCGCGCGAACGGGTGACGCATCCTCCGGCGCCGACTGCGGCGGTCGTGCGGCACGTACCGACGGAGCGCGCGATGCCCATCGTGATCGACTCGCCGCATAGCGGATTCGCCTTCCCCGACGACTTTTGTCCGATCGCACCGATCGACGCGCTGCGGACGACGTGGGATGCCCACGTGGATGCGCTCTGGGCCGGGGCCCCTTCGGCCGGCGCCACGCTCATCGCCGCGGCCTTCCCGCGGTGCTACGTGGATGTGAACCGGGCGGAGGAGGACATCGACCCCTCCCTGCTCGCCGACGCATGGGATGGCCCTCTCGCTCCCACGGACTACTCGCGGCGTGGGATGGGGCTCATCCGCCGTGATGCGCTCCCTGGGGTGCCGATGTACGACGTGCCGCTCTCGGCCGCTGCGGTCCGCGCTCGGATCGCGACCTGGTATCGCCCCTACCGCACGGCGCTGGCGGAGACGATCACCGCGACACGCGATGCCCATGGCATCGTGTGGCATCTCAACGTCCACTCCATGAAATCTCGTGGGAACGCGATGAATGTCGATGCGGGAGCGGAGCGCCCTGACATCGTCGTGAGCGACCGCCACGGGACGACGGCCGATCCCGAACACACCGCGCGTCTCGCCGACTGGTTCGTGGGGCGTGGGTACCGAACCCAGGTGAACACCCCGTATCAGGGGGGTGATCTCGTGCGGACCTTCGGGCGCCCCGCCACGGGGATCCACAGCGTGCAGATCGAGATCAATCGCGCCTGTTACATGGATGAGGAGACCTGTGAGCCGCATGCGCGGTTCGCGCAGGTGCGCGAGGACTTCACGGCGCTGGTCGCGGCCTTGGCGACGTGGGGGGCGTGATGACCGAGACGCGTGGGCTGCTGCGACGCTTCCTCGATGGCGTCGAGCGCGTCGGGAACCTGGTCCCGCATCCGGCCACCCTCTTCGTCGCGCTCTCGGTGGTGGTGATGGTCCTGTCGGCTATCGCTGCCGCGGCGGGGGTGGAGGTGATCCACCCGGGGACGGGGCAGACCGTCGCCGTCATGAACCTCCTCTCCGCCGAGGGACTGCGTCGGCTCGCGCTCACCCTCGTGTCCAACTTCACCGGCTTCGCCCCCCTCGGTCCCGTGGTGGTCTCGCTCCTGGGGCTCGCGGTCGCGGAGCAGTCGGGGCTCTTGGGGGCCGTGGTCCGGTGGTGCGTGGAGCGGACCCCCGCGCGCTTCCTCACGCTCGCCGTGGTCTTCGTCGGGGCCAACGCCCACACGGCGGGTGACGTCGGATACGTGCTGCTGTTGCCGCTGGCCGCGGCGACCTTCCATGGCGCGGGACGGCATCCGGTGGCCGGGCTCGCCGCCGCGTTCGCCGGGGTCTCCGGCGGCTTCGCCGCCAATCTGCTCCTCTCGCCAACCGATCTCGTCATGGCTGGGATCACGCAGGAGGCGGCGCGCCTGGTCGACGTGCGCTACGTGGTGGCGCCCACCGCGAGCTACTGGTTCCTCGCCGCGTCGGTGGGGTTAGTGACAGGGGTGGGGACCCTCGTCACCGAGCGGGTGGTCGAGCCGCGGCTGGGATCGTATCGCGGAGCCGTGGTGCCGCCAGCGTCGCGGCCCCTTGATGCCACAGAGCGTCGTGGCCTACGCCGCGCCATGCTCCTCGTGCTGTTCCTGATGGTGGCGGTCGCGTGGGGGGTCATCCCCGAGGATGGGGCGCTGCGCGATCCCGAGACGCCGGGGATCCTGGGATCAGTGCTGATCCGCGGCCTCGTGGCCCTCCTCGTCCTGTTCGGCACGCTCCCCGGCGTGGTGTATGGGATGACCGTGGGGACGATCCGCCGAGACGCCGACGTGTATGGCGCGATGCAACGCGGCATGGAAGGCGTCGCCGGCTACCTCGTCATCGTCTTCTTCATCGCGCAGTTCGTCGCCATGCTCGCCTGGTCCAATCTCGCGGTCGTCGCCGGGGTCCGTGGGGCGGTGTTCCTACGCGCCCTCGACCTCGGGCCGATCCCCCTCCTCGTCGCCCTGGTGTTGGTCACGGCGGCGGTGGATCTGGTGCTCGGGTCGGCGGCGGCGAAGTGGGCGATGCTCGCGCCGGTGTTGGTCCCGATGCTGATGCTCCTCGGGTATGCGCCGGAACTCACGCAGACGGCCTATCGCGTGGGGGATAGCCTCACCAACATCATCACCCCGCTCGCCTCGAACTTCCCTCTGGTGCTGATGTTCCTGCGTCGGTACGACGAGGAGGCCGGGGTCGGAACGCTCACGGCGCTCATGGTACCGTACACGTTGGCGAACACCCTCTGGTGGACGGCGATGCTCGTGGTCTGGGTCTGGGCCGGCTGGCCGACGGGGCCGGACGCCCCGCTCTTCCTCACGCGCTGAGGGCGGCGCCCGACGAAAACCTCAGCGCCCGATGCCAAACCACCGGCGGCGCCCCCAGAGTGAGAGATAGACGAGCGCGACGAGCGCGGGCACCTCGATCAGCGGTCCGACCACCGCCGCCAACGCCTGGCCTGACCCGAGCCCGAAGGTCGCGACCGCGACAGCGATCGCCAACTCGAAGTTGTTCCCCGCCGCCGTGAAACTCAGCGCTGCGGTCGTCTCGTACGGGAACCCGAGCCGGGCCGAGCACCAGAACGAGGTCCCGAACATCACCACGAAGTAGACGAGGAGCGGGAGCGCGATGCGCGCCACGTCGAGTGGGAGGGCGAGGATCCGATCGCCCTGCATCGCGAACATCAGGACGATGGTGTAGAGCAGCCCAAGGAGCGCCGTCGGCCCGATGCGCGGGAGGAAGGTCGATTCGTACCAGGCCGATCCACGCCGTGCGACGAGGATCCGACGCGTGAGATACCCCGCGGCGAGCGGGATCCCGAGGAAGATCGCGACGCTCTCCGCGATCGCGCGCATCGAGACGACGACCGCCGTGCCGGGGAGTCCGAGCCAGGCGGGGATGGCGGTGAGGAAGAGCCACCCGAGCAGTGAGTAGGTCAGGATCTGGAAGACCGAGTTGAGCGCGACGAGGACCGCGGCGAGCTCCCCGGAGCCGCAGGCCAGCGTGTTCCAGACGAGGACCATCGCGATGCACCGCGCGAGCCCGATCAGGATCAGCCCGTCGCGATAGGCGGGGAGGTCGGGGAGGAAGAGCCAGGCGAGTCCGAACATCAGCAGGGGCCCCACCACCCAGTTGAGCACGAGCGAGGTGGTGAGGACGCGTGGGTCAGCGGTGCTCGCCCCGATCGCCTCGTAGCGGACCTTCGCGAGGACGGGATACATCATCCAGAGGAGCCCGATCGCGATCGGCGCCGAGACGCCAGCCACCCGCATCGCGTCGAGGCGCGCGCCGAGGTCAGGGAAGGTGCGCCCGAGGAGGAGGCCGAGCGCCATCGCGAGGAGGATCCAGAGCGGGAGCCAACGATCCAGCGCGGAGAGGCGAGCGAGCACCGGGGCGTCGCTCGCCGGCATGGCGGGGGAGGTCATGTGAAGATCGGGAGCGGGAGGGTGCGATGGATCTCCGCCGCGCGCGCAGTAAGTCCCGCGGGGGGGAGGGTCTCGAGTGGGAGCGCCAGGAGGGCCTCGATGCGCGCACGGAGCGCGTCGTATGTCGCGGCGAAGGCGGCGCGCACCGCTTCCGGGTCGGTGGCGTCGGCGGGGTCGGGGAGGCCCCAGTGCACGGTCGCCCGCGCACCGGGGAGGATGGGACAGGCATCGCGCGCGTGGTCGCAGACCGTGATCACGAGGTCGAAGGGTTCCGCGGCGACCGTGTCGATGTGGCGTGGGGGACGGTCTCCCCAGGGGATGCCGTGCGTCGCGAGGACCGCGATGGCGCCAGGATTCACGCGCGGGGCGGGGCGGGAGCCCCCACTCGCGGCCGTCACGCGGCCGGCGGTGCGCTGCGCGCCGAGGGTGGCGATGAGCGCTTCGGCGACCTGGCTCCGGGCGGAGTTCCCGGTGCAGAGGACGAGGATCTGGAAGGCTATCATCGCCGCAATTCTAACATGGGCACGCGTAGGCGATGCGTCGTAGAATGTTCGTTGCGGAATCGGTACAGATTCATTTCGAGACCTGCCCGACGATCGTCCACGTCGCGGGATCCTCACTCCCAATCAGCCAGACCGAGTAGCCGCGGAGCTTGTGGCGGCGCACCAACTGCAACTTCTCCTTGAAGGCGCGCGCGTCCTCGATCCAGGCATGCTCGTACACCCCGTGGCGCTCCCACATCCCGACGAGCGCCCGCTGCACCGGATCCCAGCGGGGCACCCCACCCGCCGCGCGCATGATCCCCATCACCGTGGGATAATCGATATCGACTCCGCGCGACCGTGAGCCTGTGCGCTCGTCGTAGTCGGTGAACCAGTAATCCGAGTAGGCGGGGATCCCCAGCGAAAGCTTCTCGGGTGGCACCCCCTGCGCGAGCACATGGCGGAGCGAGGCCTCCATCCAGGGATAGCCCGCGACCGGTCCGGGCGTCGTGCCCCCGGTGTGCTGCGCGTACGTCATGTACGAGAGGAAGTCGAGCACCTCGGCGAGCGCCTTGTAGTCGTACGCGGCGCGCCAGTAATCCGACATGTAGTGGTGATAGGGCAGCGCCCCGCGCACGTCGTCTGGACGCGGGACCACGGCGGCCGAGAGCCGGCAACCGGCGGCGTGCACCGAGTCGGCGGCCTC
>CAXRBM010000001.1:0-6858 GCA_964228675.1 Gemmatimonadaceae bacterium | reverse complement strand
CGAGACCTCGATCACCGCCGCCGAGTCGGGGCCGTAGGCCGCGACGTTGAACGAGGCGAGGATCGCGTCGTAGTTCGCGTTGGCGACCGCCTCGGCGATCGGGTTGCTCGGATCGGAGACGATCGCGTACGAGACGCTGCGCAGGAGGACGCGATGGCCCTTCCGCTCCCAGCGCACCACACGCTCGTCGAGCGACTGGCCACCGTAGCCATCGCCCTCGTTGGTCTTGGCGATCTGCGTGACGAGGAGGAGGTCCTTCCCCATCTCGGCGGCCGGGATCTCGTAGTAGAGCTGGCTCCCGATCTGGTGGGTCTTGAAGAGGCCGGCCTTGGTCTTCACCTCGCCGCGGATCACCTGGGTGTACGGGCGCGGCTGCGGGTCGGCGGGCTGGGCGCCGGGGGCGCCACCAGCGGGTGGCTGGCCGGCGGCATTCGCGCCGCCCTGGGGGGCCTGCGGGGCAGGGGCGCCGTTCGCGGGGCGCGCGGGCGCGGGCGCCGCAGCCGGGGCGGCTGGAGCGGCACCAGGCGTCGGCGTCGGGGTCGTGGACGGGGTCGTGGGCTGGCAGGCGAGCGCCAACGCCGCGATCCCACCCAGCCACAGCTTCGGACGAGTCGGGGTCATGAGGGGACGAGAGGGTGAAAGAACGCCACGGTCACCATGACCGCGGCGGTACGACAGACCACTAATCCTATACGCCGTACCGGATGGCGTCGTTGCCGAACCGCTCGCGGACGCGATCGACCGCCCGCGAGACGGCCCGATCCTCGGGGCGCTCCGCCGGCACCGCGGTGGTCGCGGCGTCGGGCGCGACCTGACCACGCGCCGGCGGCGCGAAGAGCCCCAGCTGCTCAGCGTCGGGCCGCGGGACGAGCCCACCACAGGAGACGCCGATCAATCGGGCCGGGACGGTGCGCGCCTTCCGGAGCCGCGCGAGCAAGGTGACGGCCAGGTCGGCGATCGCGCGGTCGCTCTCCACCGCGTCGGCGACGGTCGTGCTCGCGAGCCGTGTGGTGAAGTCGGCATCCTTGATCTTCACCGTGATCGTGCGCGCCGCGAGGCGCTCGGTTCGGAGCTCCGAGGCGACGCGTGCCGCAAGGCTCCGCAATGTGACGGCGATCGCCCGCACGTCGCGGATGTCGCGATCGAAGGTCGTCTCGCGGCTCACCTGCTTCGCCGGCGCGCGCCCCTCGACCGGGGCCTCGTGCCGCCCGAGGCATCGCTCGCGGAGCCAGGCGGCTGGCCGCGTGCCGAGCCAGCGCCCGAGCGTCTGCGGGTCGACGGCGAGGACGTCGGGGACGCGGTCGAGCCCGAGCGAGGCGAGCTTGGTCTGAAGCTTGGGCCCGACCCCGGGGATCTCGGCGAGGGCGCAGCCGCGCATGAAGGTCGCCTCATCCCCCTCCGCGACGAGGTGCACGCCATTCCCACCGACCCCCGACCGCGGCTTCGCCTTCTCGGCGGCGAGCTTGGCGATGAGCTTCGAGGTGCCACCGCCGAGGGAGAGCCAGATCCCCGTCTCGTGATGGACCGTCGCGCGGATGCGCTGCGCGGTCTGCTCGAAGCTCTCGGGGGCGTAGAGCGCCTCGGTGCCGGAGAGATCGAGATACCACTCGTCGATGCTCGCCGCCTGCACGACCGGGGTGAAGCGCTGGAGCACCGCGCCGATCGCGCGCGAGGTGGTGGTGCAGGCCGCGCGCGGGACGGGGACGCAGAGCGCATCGGGGCAGAGCCGGAGCGCCTGTGCGATCGGCATCGCCGAGCGCACCCCGTAGGCCCGGGTCTCGTACGAGGCGGAGCAGACCACGCCGCGGGAGTTGGGTCGCCCCCCGACGATGAGGAGCGGGGCCCGGCCCGCCCCCTCGGGATCCGCCATGCGCGCGACGGCGACGAAGAAGGCGTCGGCGTCAGCGAGGAGGATCCGGCGGGGCGTCATGGGAGTCAGAACATACGATAAATTCCTCGGCGATGACGGCCCCCGACCTCCCCCTCTGGACCCCGACCCGCGAGGCGGCGGCGGAGAGTGCGCTCGCCCGGTTCTGCTGGACGGTGAGCGCCGTCGACCCGACCGCCCCCGAGGCCTCCGCCCCGTACGAGGCGTGGCACGCCTGGTCGGTCCGCGAGCCCGAGCGGTTCTGGGCGCAGGTCTGGCGGCTGACCGGGGTGATCGCGACGCCGCGCGGTGAGGGGCCGGGCGCCCCGCCGCCCTGGGAGACGGTGCTGGTCGATGGCGATCGCATGGCGCCCCCGCATGGGGCCGCCGGGCCCCACTGGTTCCAGGGGGCGCGGCTCAACTTCGCGGAGAACCTCCTGCGGCGGCGCGACGGCGCCACGGCGATCGTCGCGCGCGATGAGCAGGGGCGGCGCCGCACCCTGACCTTCGCCGAGCTCGCCGATGCGGTGCGTCGGTTCGCGGGGGCGCTCCGCGCGGCCGGTGTCGCTCCCGGTGACCGCGTGGTGGGGTTCCTCCCCAATATCCCTGAAGCGGTAATCGGGGCGCTCGGCGCCGCGAGCGTCGGGGCCGTCTGGTCGTCGTGTTCGCCAGACTTCGGGGTGGGCGGCGTGCTCGATCGTTTCGGACAGATCGCGCCGAAGGTGCTCGTCGTCGCCGATGGCTATCACTACGCGGGGAAGCGGATCGACTGCGTGGCGCGCGGCGCGCAGATCGTCGCGGCGCTGCCGAGTGTGGAGCAGCTGGTCGTCGTGCCGTTCCTCGATGATGCGCCGGCGCGCGCCGATGTCGCGGCGCAGCTGCCAAAGGCGACTCGGTGGGACGACTTCCTCGTGCGCGGTGCCGCGGCGCCGGAGCGGTTCGAGCCACTGCCGTTCGATCATCCCCTCTACGTGATGTACAGCTCGGGGACCACTGGGCTCCCGAAGTGCATGGTGCATGGCGCCGGCGGCACGCTGCTCCAGCATCTCAAGGAGCATCAGCTCCATGTGGATCTGCGCGCGGGGGAGGCGATCTTCTACTTCACCACCTGTGGGTGGATGATGTGGAACTGGCTCGTCTCCGCGCTCGCGACGGGCGCGACGCTCGTGCTCTACGATGGCGCGCCGCTGCCGGAGTCCAATCCAGGGATCCTGTGGGATCTGGCGGCCGAGGAGCGCGTGGCCGTCTTCGGGACGAGCGCCAAGTATCTCGCGATGGCGGAGAAGCTGGGGCTCGCCCCCACGCGCACGCATGAGCTGGGCGCGCTCCGCGCGATCCTGTCCACGGGGAGTCCGCTCGCCGAACACAGCTACGACTATGTGTATCGCGAGGTGCGTCCCGGCGTGCACCTCGCGAGCATCTCCGGCGGGACCGACATCATCTCCTGTTTCGCGCTGGGGAATCCGATGCTCCCCGTCTGGCGCGGGGAGCTGCAGTGCCTCGGGCTCGGGATGGCGGTCGAGGTCTGGGATCCCGCGAGGGAGCCGATCGTCGGTGAGGCGGGGGAGTTGGTCTGCACGCGCCCCTTCCCCTCGATGCCGGTCGCCTTCTGGAACGATCCCGATGGGGCCAAGTACCGTGCGGCCTACTTCGACGTCTTCGATGGGGCTTGGCGCCATGGCGATTGGGTGGAGCGCACGGTGCACGGCGGGATCATCATCCATGGGCGGAGCGACGCGACGCTCAATCCGGGCGGGGTACGGATCGGGACGGCGGAGATCTATCGGCAGGTGGAGCGGTTGCCGGAGATCCTCGAGAGCATCGTCATCGGGCAGGAGGTGGGGGAGGGCGCCGATCGCGACGTGCGGATCGTGCTCTTCGTGCGGCTTCAGCCGGACGTCGTGCTGGATGACGCGCTTCGTGCGCGCATCAGGTCCACCATCCGCGAGGCGACGAGCCCGCACCATGTGCCGAAGGTGATCGAGGCGGTCGCCGACATCCCGCGGACGATCAGCGGGAAGATCTCCGAGATCGCGGTCCGCGAGGTGGTCCATGGGCGGCCGGTCAAGAACACCGATGCCCTCGCCAACCCCGCCGCGCTCGACCTCTTCCGCGACCTGCCGGTCCTCCGCCTCCCTATATTGTGAGTCTTGGACCGCTCGCCCTTCCGGGGGTGGGCGGGCTCACCCTTTCGGACGAACTCTATGGCCACCTCCACTGCCCCTGCGGTCGAGACCGCCCACGACACCTTCCCGATCAACGGGACCGATTACATCGAGCTCTGGGTCGGCAATGCCAAGCAGTCCCAGCTCTTCTATCGCGCCGTCTTGGGCTTCCAGCTGATCGCCTACCGCGGCCCCGAGACGGGGGTGCGTGACCGCGCCAGCTACGTGCTCGAACAGGGGAAGATCCGGCTCGTCCTCACCTCCCCGATGGGTCCCGAGGGGGAGGTCGCCGATCATGTGCGACTCCATGGCGATGGCGTGCGCGACATGGCCTTCTGGGTCGCCGACGCGCGTGATGCCTACGCCCAGGCGCTCGAGCGGGGCGCGGTCTCGGTCCAGGCGCCGACCGTCCTCTCCGACGACCATGGCTCGGTGGTGATCGCTGGGATCCGCACCTACGGCGACACGATCCACTCGATCGTCGAGCGCACGAACTATCGTGGCCCCTTCCTCCCGGGCTTCCGCGCCGCCGACAATCCCTTCCACGCCGAGCCGGTGGGGCTCAAGTACGTGGACCACTGCGTGGGGAATGTCGAGCTCGGGAAGATGAACCACTGGGTGGAGTTCTACTCTCGCGTCCTCGGCTTCTACAATCTCCTCTCCTTCGACGACAAGACGATCTCCACCGAGTACTCGGCGCTGATGTCGAAGGTGATGAGCAACGGGAATGGGCGAATCAAGTTCCCGATCAACGAACCGGCGCAGGGGAAGAAGAAGTCGCAGATCGAGGAGTATCTGGATTTCTATCGTGGTCCGGGCGTGCAGCACATTGCCGTGGCCACGGACGACATCGTGAAGACGGTGCGGTTGCTCAAGGCGCGGGGGCTCGAGTTCCTGAGCATCCCCAAGACGTATTACGAGACGGTGCTCGATCGCGTGGGGACGATCGACGAGGACATCGCGCCGCTGGCGGAGCTCGGGATCCTCGTCGATCGCGATGACGAGGGATACCTGCTCCAGATCTTCACCAAGCCGGTGCAGGATCGCCCGACGCTCTTCTTCGAGATCATCCAGCGCAAGGGGGCGAAGAGCTTCGGCGCGGGGAACTTCAAGGCGCTCTTCGAGAGCTTGGAGCGCGAGCAGGAACTCCGAGGGAATCTCTGATGCCGTACTACCACACGCTGGGGCAGATCCCCCGCAAGCGACACATCGCCTTCCGGAAGCCAGACGGGAGTCTCTATCACGAGCAGCTCGTCGGGATCGAGGGATTCACCGGGCCGGCGGCGCTCCTCTACCATCTCTACCCACCGACGATGGTGCAGTCGGTGCGCCGTGTCCGCGAGACGCCGTACGAGGCCGACCCTGACAAGACGCTGCGCCACCGGCACTTCCGCACCGCACCGATCGCGCGCGGCGGGAGCCCGACGTTGGATCGCGTCCCGATGCTCTTCAACACCGACATCGCGATGCTCTACGTGGCGCCGGACAGGGAAGACGAGCACTTCTACCGGAACGCGCAGGGCGACGAGGTGGTGTATGTCGCCGAAGGGGAGGGGACGCTCGAGACGCAGTATGGCGACCTCCCCTTCCGGCAGGGGGATTATCTCGTCCTCCATCGCCACATCCTGCATCGGTATCGCTTCACGAAGCCGGCCAAGCTCTTGGTGATGGAGAGTCGTGGGCATGTGCGGCCACCCTCGCGGTATCTCAATGCGGTGGGGCAGTTGGTCGAAGGGGCGCCCTATTCGGAGCGCGACATTCGCGTCCCGCGCGAGCTCAAGACCCATGACGTGCGGGGGGATTTCCCGATCGTCATCAAGCAGTACAATGGGCTCAATGAGATCGTCCTCGACCATCACCCCCTCGATGTGATCGGGTGGGACGGGCAGTTCTACCCCTGGGCGTTCAACATCCACGACTTCGAGCCGATCGTGGGACGCGTGCATCAGCCGCCCCCGGTGCACCAGACCTTTCAGGGCGACGGCTTCGTCATCTGCTCCTTCTGCCCGCGGCCGTACGATTTCCACCCTGAGGCGATCCCGGCGCCTTACAACCACAGCAACGTGGACTCCGACGAGGTGCTCTTCTACGCCTCGAGTGAGTTCATGAGCCGGAAGGGGATCGAGTACGGATCGATCACGCATCACCCCGATGGGATCCCGCATGGGCCGCATCCGGGCCGGTATGAGGCGAGCATCGGGCAGACGCACACCAACGAGCTCGCGGTGATGATGGACTCGTTCCGTCCGCTGCATGTCGCGAAGGCGATCCTCCCCTATGAGGATCCCAAGTACATGTACAGCTGGGTCGAGGGTGGGCAGGGGTTCGCGCCGCCGACGAGCTGACCGCGTGATAACCAGTGATGACTGGGTGCCCCGTCCCCTCAGGGGGGTGGGGCGCTCTTGCGTAAGCGGAGCGTGAAGGTCTTGTCGCCCCCCTCGAGTGGGAGGAGGGTCTTGAGCGTGTCATACCCCGTGCGGGTCGTCACCAGATCGACCGCCGCCATGGTGAGCCGCTGCAGGTTGTAGGTGCCGAGTGAGTCGGCGATGGAGCTCGCCACCCCGGCGTCCACCTTGGCGCCTGGCAGGGGGGCGAGGGTCACTGCGTCGATCACGATCCCTCGGAGATTGGTCTCGCTGGGGCGTGCCGGTCCGGTCGGCCAGGTGGTCTCCGCCGCGTCCTTGGTGCGCGCGAACAGATCGGGGTCACAGGCGAGACCGAGCAACGTGACCATCAGGAGGAGCGGGTACCGAGCGGTTCGACCCATCTCCCAAACATATAGATTCCGGCTATGCGCACCACCCGCCGCTTCGACTCCCTCCCGGT